>JACPSE010000100.1 GCA_016193465.1 Deltaproteobacteria bacterium | reverse complement strand
GCGCGCGACGTGGCAGACTCCTCCTTGGCTAACTAGGTAGGCAAGCTTTGAGGTCAGGCTTGGGCTGACGACAGTCACACGTGCGCCCGCTTGCAGTAACCCATCGACTTTACGCTCGGCCACGGCCCCACCGCCAATGACGACGCAATGGCGATCTTTCAACTCAAGAAAGATTGGATAGTAGCCCATTTCCTTCCCGCTCCGGCCTTTCAATACTCCATAAAATCTGGTCTCCTGATCTGATTTCCGAGATTACATCTCGCACAAACAGCTCCGGTCCGTATAAGCCGATGTCCAAGGCCCAAGCGCCATTGCGGACCTCAGCGGAATAGAGCTCGCGGGCGACATGCTCGACGAGCTTCTTTAGAGAAATCCGCCCCTCGCGTGTAAGGAAATCTATTGCCAGCCGCTCCACTTGCGTAGCTGGAGGTCGAGATGCCTCCAGGAGTCGGATGATTAGTCCCTCAAGGCCCTTCGTCTCAGGAGCCTCTGCAAACCTTTTCCCTGCCGTCACACCCCCTGGCAATTTCGACTTCCTGGATCCGCCGGTGAAAAAGTCACTTATAGCTTCTTTCAATGTCGACCTCATAACGTTTGATGGACATCTCCACTCATTATTGACCGTTTCGCGACCACTCGCCGAGAACCTCGCTCACTTCAGGCCGAGTAAACTCCTCCGGCAGCGCCTCCCCCTGACCCAGCAACTCACGGACCCTGGTTCCTGAGAGCGTTACATGATCATCGCCGTTGTGAGGGCAGGTCTTGGTCGAGGCGACGGCATCGCACCGGCGGCAGTAAAAGGTCTCGGAGAAAAAGAGCGGGGTAATATCCAGTTCCTCTCGCCCAAAACGGCCAAATAGATCCCAGGCATCGTAGGGGCCGTAGTAGCCTCCCACTCCAGCCGCATCCCTCCCTACGATAAAGTGCGTGCAACCATAATTCTTGCGGACCAGGGCATGAAAGACCGCCTCCCTCGGTCCCGCATAGCGCATCGCGCCAGGAAAGACTGAGAGGAGCACCCGTTCTTTAGGGAAATAATGCTCGACCAAAACCTCGTAGCAGCGCAGCCGAACCTCCGATGGGATATCATCAAGCTTCGTCTTCCCGACCAGGGGATGGATCAACAGACCATCCATGAGCTCCAGAGCGCACTTTTGGAGATACTCGTGCGAGCGATGGATGGGGTTCCTCGTTTGAAAGCCCACCACAGTTCTCCATCCTCGCCGTTGGAAGACCTCTCTAGTCTCTTTAGGGTCGAGCCTGTAAGTCTCAAAGCGAGGCAAGAGAGGCTCCCGCCTCATCAGCTTGACCTTGCCGCCTAAAAGAGTGTCGCCCCGTCGGTAAAGATACTCAACCCCCGGATGGCGGTCCTCGTCGGTCTTATAGACGTTCCAAGCCTCCTCTTTCTTGTCATAGCCGAACTTCTCTTCGAGAAAGAGAAGCCCCACGGGTTCCCCAGTCGAATCCAGCAAAGCCACGTCTTCGCCTTCTTGGAGCTCGCCTGCCTCCTCTTTAGATACCGCTAAGGTGATGGGAAGAGTCCAGAGGGGACCGGACGAGAGACGCATCCCATAAACTACCCCTTCGTAATCCTTCTTTCCCATGAAGCCTTCGAGTGGGCTAAAAGCGCCCACCGCCAAAAGCTCAAGATCCGAGAGGGTGCGGGCGTTGAGAGCGATTTTTTTGAGCTCTCTAGCCCGGGCTACGGTTTCTTCCCATTCCTCTCCCGTTGTTACAACCCGATCCACCAACTGCCCGCCATGGGGCTTAATAAGCTCGGACACTTTTATCTCCTCCTTAGCAGTCCAAAGTCGTCAAACATCTCTTTAGCGTCCCATCCGTTTTAAGCTTCGCCCACCGATGGTTCTTCATTGTGGACATGGAGACCGCATTCCTTCGTATCGGGATTTTCCCACCACCATCTCCCAGCCCTGATGTCTTCGCCTGGTTTGATGGCCCGGGTGCAAGGGGCGCAGCCGATGCTTGGGTAGCCCAGATCATGCAGTTTGTTGTAAGGGAGATTGTTTTCGCGGATATAGTCCCACACCCGCTTGTGACTCCAGTCTGCCAAGGGGTTGATTTTGATGATGCCGCCGTGGTCCTTATCGATCTCAACCTTTCTAACATCGGCCCGGGTAACTGCCTGTTCGCGCCGAAGCCCGGTCATCCACGCATCCAGATCCCCAAGCGCGCGGTTCAGCGGCTCCACCTTCCGGATACCACAGCAAAGCTTGCGGAATTCCACCGACTGATAGAAAAGGTTCAGGCCATGCTCTTGCGCCATACCTTCGACTCGCGCCGCATCCGGGAAGAAAACTTCAACCCGGACTCCATAGCGTTCCCGTATCGCGTCCATGCAATCGTAGGTCTCCTGATTCAGCCTCCCCGTATCCAGCGTGAAAATACGGAAGTCCGAGCCCCGGAGCGAGTGCATCATATCAATGAGCACCGATTCCTCAGCTTGAAACGAACATGCGAGCGCGATTTGGGGATAAAAAGTCTCCAGCGCCCACCCGAGAAGTTCATTTGCCGAGAGACTCTCAAGTTCTTCGCCCACGTTGATCCGGTCATTAGCCTTTGCCTCCAATGTAGCCCCCTTCTCACTCTCCTTTAAAGGTAATAATGTTAATCAAAATAGTCATCTTATAGACGAAAAAAAACTTTCCTCCTAGCGAGTCGTTTCGCTTGATCCCGAGCTATGTTGCACAACTTCCACGAGTCGGGCTCTGGGACTGCCGAGATTTCTTAAGAGTGTCTCGACATCAAAGGCACGCCGTGTCTTCATAACAACGCTAAAACGCTGCTTTGGATCATGGTTGTGATCGAGAGCAAACTCAGTCCCTCCGTACAATGTCCCTGCCAGCTTTTCCAGGTCGGGCCTCACCGCACGGAAGCCCTCCTCTGTATTGGGCGCAAGCAGCCGGTCATTGATCAAGAAGAGGGCCTCATTTCCTCGAAACCTTATTCTCCCTTTAAGTGCCGTCTCATTTTCGATCCGGTGGCAAAACTCCAGGGCGGCCCTAAAGACAACATAGAGTTTTTCGATATTGCCGCCGCCAAGCGGCTGCTTTCGATTGTAAAGAAGGCCTAGCCGGTTGCCGGTGGCGTCCATGCTGATATTCGCCTCGTGAGCGATCAGCAAGACCCCAGGGCCAGCATGAACATGATTGTAATCAGCGATATCATAGTATTCTCCGTCCGAGGCCTGTATCCAGGAATTAAAGATATGGATAAAATCTGTCAGAGCAACTCCATCGGCATCCGCCACGAAGAACTTTACGTTGATTCTCTGGAGGTCCATGATCGACTAACCTACCCTTCGCCTGGGCTGGCAGTCCCAGCGACGCTAGCGCGGTCGGCACTTTCCAGTTCAGTTAGTTTCTTGTAGCAATTGTGCGCTGCGTCGATAAAAAGCTGCGCTTCCTGAAGACGACGCAGCGCCAAGTCCTCTCCTACCTCACCCCTGCTTTTCAAGGCGTCTCTCGCCTTGAATAGGTAATCAGCAAATTGCCTGCCGGCGTACTTGTCATAAAACAACTGCGTATCGCAAAATCGCTGTTGAAACTCGCCAAGGATAGCCTCCTCGTTGTCCGAAATATCGTAATGCTGGGTTTTAACAAGACCCTGTGCCGCCTGGACCATAGCTCCATAAGCCGTCAGTGCTGCCTTTTTAAAATCCCCGGAATCAAAGTATATCTGTGCCTCAAAGAGCTCCCGCTCACTTGCCGCCAGCGTAAATTGTGCCTGAGAAACGACCTCTCCAGCGCATTCTCCAACCCCCATGTCGGTCAAAGTAAACTCCCGCGGGTCACCCCAATCGCTGTAATAGGAAGGGTCAACATCGTGGGGCGGAACCTTGGTGAGACCGTCGAGCATGGCCTTGACTTCTTTCTTTCCGATCCTGCTGATGAAATCTTGAAAGCTTTCCCCCCTCTGCCGCTCCCTGACATAGCGATCGGTGACCAGCGTGACGACTTCCGGTATCCGTTTCGAGGGGACCGCCCCGACCGGGAGCCCATAGGCCCCGGCATTATCCTTGAACTTCCCGCCTAACATGACCTGAAAGTGGGGTACGGTGTAGCCATTGACATTCCTGCTAATGCCGTAAAAACCTATGTCCGCTATATGGTGTTGACCGCATGAATTGAAGCAACCACTTACCTTAATGCGGAGCCCTTTGACGGCTTCGTCCAGTTGAAGGCTCGCTTCACTCAGATGGGCACGCAGCTTCTTGGCGAGCCCTCGTGAGGAAGCGATTCCTAGCTTACACGTATCCGTTCCCGGGCAGGCGGTAACATCCACAATCGTGCCGGCATTGGGCTCTGCGAGGCCAATCTGACAAAGCGCCCTATAAAGATCAGGTAGATCAGCTTCACTGGCCCATCGAAACACGATGTTCTGCTCCACCGTAGTCCGGACAGTGTCCTTGACAAAGCGTGGCGCAATATCTGCAAGGGCACGGAGTTGGTCGGCCGTTATGTCGCCAAGAGGAAGAGTAACCGTCGCCACAACATAACCGGGCTGTTTCTGATGATAGACGTTCGTGGCATACCAGGCATCGAACCCCGCGGGCCGTTCGCTCCCGTTCGAACTCACCCCAGGCTTGAGGGGCTTTTCCGTCCACTCATGGAGCCTTGAAAGGTAGTCCGTCCATCGCGGGTCCGCTGCAAGCTTCTCGCGTTCCTCCAGCACCATCCTGCGGAACTCGTCAATCCCTAGATTGGCGACAAGAAACTTGACCCGCGCGCGGGCGCGATTGCGCTTCTCACCCAATCGAGCGAAGACGCGCGCCACGGCCTGTGCGATGGGCAGAAGCTCCTCCTGAGGCAGAAAATCGTTAAAGAGTTGCGCCCTGTAAGGCACTGCTCCGAGACCGCCGCCAACGTAGAACTCAAAACCGCGCCGCTCCTCACCGCTCACAACCTTTTTCTTGGCGATTGCCCCCATGTCGTGCATGCTGGTCAAACCGCATGGGTGCTGCTTGCAGCCGGAGAACGCGATCTTAAACTTGCGCCCGAAATCCTGCGTGTCAGGATGACCCAGCAAGAATTTTGAGCAAGCCTTAGCGTATGGGGTTACATCAAAGACTTCATCTTGGCAGACTCCTGCGAGAGGGCACGCGGTCACGTTACGGACCACATTGCCGCACGCCTCTCTTGTAGTGATGCCCACCGCGGCGAGTCGCCGCATCAGAGATGGGGTGTCATCGATATGGACAAAGTGATATTGGATGTCCTGGCGGGTAGTGACGTGTGATATGCCGTCCGCGTATTCCTCTGACAAGCCGGCAAGAACTTCCATCTGTTCAGGGGTTAACCCGCCAAAAGGTATTTTTATGCGCATCATGCCGGGGGCATCCCACACCGTTTCAGGCCCCTTCGTCAGACCTCCGGAGGGCAACCGAAGCTTCTGCACCCTTACCCCATCATGCCTTTGACCGTTATCGTAGCGTTGGCCGTACACTCCCCGGCGCAGCCGCGTCTCAGCAAAAACCTTCTCTTCGATCTTGCCTTGCTTTCTCAACTCGATCTGCGTCTCGAAGATATCAATCTCGCGCGCCAAATCCGGGGGCATGAGGTTAGCGAGTTTTTCTTTCCATGATTCGACCTTAGTCATAGAAATGTCCTGCTGGAAGCTATTAAGCTCTTTCTAAATAATCTTAATCTGTTTACTTACTTATTACTACAATTTCTTGCGCATGTCAAGCCGCAGCAATAATTCTATCTAAATGAGGGGATGTTTCTGGCGAGCAATTTTCCCCTGGAGCTCCATGAGAGCATCCAGAACCGCCTCGGGCCGAGGCGGGCATCCAGGGACATAAACATCAACCGGGATAATACGGTCGATGCCCTGTACTGTCGCATAGTTATCGTAGAAGCCCCCGCTAGCAGCACAGGCGCCAAATGCCATCACCCATTTGGGTTCACTCATCTGGTCGTAAACCCGTTTCAGCACCGGCGCTAACTTATGGTTCACCGTGCCTATAACCATAAGGAGATCAGCTTGCCGCGGACTGAAGCGGGGCAAAAGGGCGCCGAAACGATCAATGTCATACGGGGACATCGAAAGCGACATATACTCCATCGCACAACAAGCGGTGGCGAACGGATATGGGAAGATAGAGTATTTACGAGCCCAACCGATGGCCTTATCTAGCCGCGTGACCACTACAGTCTCCGCCAAAAGCTTATCTTCCCCGTATTTATGCCGGAGTTCAGGCGTTCTGGAGTTCATGTTCTACATATAAACTATGCCGCAAAGAAATCAACTCTACATTTGGCCTGCCGATATCTCATAACGACATAGGCCTCTCACACCCCTTGACAACAAGATACCCTCGTTTTACCCTGTCTCGGACAGTGGTGCGGTTTTTTTATATTCCGTCCACTATATTCGCCGATTAGAAAATCAGGAGAGTCCCGGATGGCGACAAAAACAATTCTCGTGGTTGAGGACAATGACGATACCCGTGAAATTCTTCTTTACCGCTTAAAGAATATGGGGGACTACGATGTTCAACTTGCCGCTAATGGCAAAGAGGCTTTAGAGTTCGCTACAAAGAAAAGGCCAGACCTCATCATCATGGATCTCAAAATGCCCGTACTGGATGGTTGGGAGGCGACAAAAATCATACGGCAGAGCGAATGGGGGAAGGATCTACCCGTCATCGCGCTCACAGCCCAGGCTATGGAGAGAGACGAGGAAAAGGCGCTAAATGCCGGCTGTAATGATTATATTGCGAAACCAATAATGGATTATACCATCCTAAAGAAAAAGGTGGAAAAACTATTAACATAGTCCTTCCGGACCGAATCACACACGGCTACGATCTTAGCCAATTGGGCGCTTGCCTGCAGCTCAAACATCAATTAGAGTTTCGTCACGTTGATTGCTTGCGGTCCCTTCTCCCCTTGGGCAATATCGAACTGGACCAACTGCCCTTCATTGAGGGTTTTGAATCCATCGCCCTGAATGGCGGTATAATGGACAAAAACGTCTCCACCCCCCTCTTTCTCGATAAATCCGTAGCCCTTAGAGTTATTAAACCACTTTACTTTCCCAGTTGCCATCTCTTAAACCTCCCTGCCCACCCGGCTCATAACAACCAACAGAGGTGAGCTTAAAAAACGTGACTGCCCCTCGCGCGTCACTAAGAACATGTCTAACACCCGATCTCGCCTTCCCTTTGAGTGGAACTCCTTCCAAGGTGAGGGGCACGCTCCCCATCCATCTTTGGAGTTCTCAGGAAGAAAAGACCTCCTTTGCTTTCGCTGGCGACATTAGATAAAGGCGGGTGCAATTGTCAAGAAAAAAATTTTAGCCCGAGGGCGACAATGACCGACGAAAGGAGACAGATTCAAATTTCAGTTATCGGAAGCTCAGAGCCAGCCGCAGAATTTTTGCCCCTGGCCAGAGAAGTGGGCCGGGTAGTTGCCGCCCGCGGCGCGGTTTTAATCTGTGGCGGGTTGGGCGGCATGATGGAAGCTGCTTCCCGCGGAGCAAAGGAAAACAGCGGCGTAACTGTTGGAATACTGCCAGATTATAATGCGACCTCCGCCAATCCGTATATCGACATCGTGATACCGACAGGACTGGGCCATGCCCGAAATGTTTTGGTGGTGGCATCGGGGGATATCATCGTTGCCCTGATGGGATCGCATGGAACAAGAGCGGAAATAGCAATTGCCTTGAAACTTGGGAAGCCGGTGATCGGTGTAGGCGCCTGGGACAGTATTCCAGGGGTGAAGTATGTTCGCTCTATCGAGGAGCTCCAAAAAGAGCTTGTGCCCTATTTTTAGGCAGATTCTAAGCCATTAATGTTACGTCGTTTTTTTACATCTCATAGCAGATTATAAACAGAAAAACGCTTTTATATTGACATCCTGCATTTTTTTTACTAAGATTTTAAGTCGTTATCTCTTTTGTTCCCCGTATTAAAGAGTAGTGACAGCGCGATCATCAGGGACACAGCATGGCTACCTATACTCCTCTTAATAAAAGAGAAGCAGTACGCATCGCCGAAGAGTTCGGGCTAGGCGACTTTGTCTCCTACACGGGTATCCGAAACGGTTCAGTCAATACTCATTATCTCCTGGAAACAAAGCGGGGCCGTTTCTTTATAAAAATTGATGAAGTCAAAAGTGAGGTCGAGGTCAAACAAGAGCTCGAGCTCCTTTTTTTCCTCAAACGACAGGGATGCCCCTGCCCCCAACCCATTAAAAGCAAAAAGGGCAAGTATTACCATGAATTCCATGGGAAATATCTTTCCGTGAGCCGGCATTTAGACGGCGTGGAGCTGGCTCTAGACGCTCTGACCGCATCGCACCTAGAAGCGTTAGGCCACACCCTGGCGGATCTTCACCTCATAAGCAGGGGTTATAAGAAAGGAATCGACAACCGGTTTGGGTTCAACAAGATCTTGGCTATGTATCGGGAGGTGAGAAAGCAGCTCCCCTCACACCTGAAAAACATCGTAAGGGTCCTGGATGATGAGGTCTCTTATTTAGAAAACTACCTGGATAACAACCTGCCGAAAGGAATTATCCACGGGGACCTTTTCCCAGATAACGTAAAGTTCAAGGGTTCCAGATTGGTGGGGATCGTGGATTTTGAAGCTGCCTGCCGGGGAAAGCTCATTTACGACCTGGCCACGGCAGTGAACGCCCTTTGCTATCTGGACGGCCGGTACCAGATTGACCGCTTCGAACCTTTGATCACGGGATATGAAAGCTTGCGCCCATTATCGCTCCCGGAGTGGGATTCCTTTCCCAACGAGCTTCGCTTCTCCGCCCTAAGGTTCACCGTAACAAGGATCAAAGGTTTTTACCTCCGTAAAGCGGAAGAAAATCAGAGGACTTACAAAGACTTTAAGGAATTTTTCGATCGGCTCTTAATTCTCAGACGGGAAAAGAGCGGCGGCATGGAAGACATCTTGCTGGCGATGGCAACAGGCTACGACTACCGAAAATACCAGAAGTCCAAACCCTCCAAATAGTTCTCCAGTCCCGCCTGCAAACGCGGCATCTCAATGCTAGTTTTTCAATGCTGAGGCAGCCAGCCTCCTCATTTTCATCACCGTGTCCTGCCGGATAACACGGATCAGGGCAAAAAAAGTCAGTAATGCCCCGAGCAAAAAGAGCACTCTCCCTCCGCTAACCACCACGTAATAGAAGTCCAGCTTAACCCGGGCCGCGTTATACTTCTCTCGGTCCTCGTTGATCGGCCGCAGGACCTCCTCATTTTTCTGATGGTCCAGCTCCTGAAAGCTGCGGTAACTGTCCTCCAGTCCTGTCTGCGCGGTCTTGTGAAGCAGCCCTTGATATCTCGCCATCTCAATCGCGCCGACTACCCAATTGCCAAGGCCCAGAACCAGGCATAAGAAGCCGGCCACCAAGAGATAGCTTGAATAGATATCGCGCGGTTTCATGGGACAACTCCTGGATAGCAAATCTCACGGCAAAGGTCAAATTTTTTCCTGCCAAGGTCCCCAAGTGTCTTGAACTGCAGGTAAGAGTAGCTTAGGATTGGGTTTCCATGAAGTGCTACGTCGTCGGGGACATCCACGGCTGCTCGAAAGAGCTGGCTTGTCTTTTGGAAGCAATCCCCCTAGAAGCCTCGGATCGCCTTATATTCCTGGGAGACTATATAGATCGAGGCCCGGACTCCAAGGGGGTGATCTCTTTTCTTATCGAACGGCAAAGAACGGGGGAGCAAGAACTAATTTTTCTAAAAGGGAACCACGAAGATATGTTCTTTTCCTACCTGGGTTTGCCAGGCCGATATGGGGAGATGTTTCTTTTCAATGGCGGAGGGGCTACTCTGGCGAGCTACGGGGTTTCTCCGGCGAAAGCCAGCCCCGACAATATCCTATCCGTAATCCCGCGGGAGCACATGCAGTTTCTTCAAGGATTAAAAACCTTTTACTTGCTGGAACCTTATCTCTGTGTCCATGCGGGTATTCACCCATCCGTGCCCTTAAACCAGCAACTGGAAGAAGACCTGCTCTGGATCCGGGATGAGTTCATTCTAAACCCTCACTCCCTTCCTTATACGGTGCTTTTCGGACATACCCCGCAAAGGGAGGTTCTCTTTCACCTGCCCTACAAGGTCGGTCTCGACACCGGCCTCGTATACGGCAACCAGCTAAGCTGCCTGGAGGTGCAGGAAAAAGTTCTGTATCAAATCAAAAAGGGAGGGAAAAAGGTGACGCGGTGGATAGTGAGGGATGAATGGGAGCAGATGCGCCGGCCCCATGCGCCTTAGTTGTTGCTTCGGCTATTCTTCTCCGTATTATTGAACCCGTGGCGGTGTAGCTCAGTTGGTCAGAGCACGCGGCTCATATCCGCGGAGTCGACGGTTCGAGTCCGTCCACCGCCACCAACCTCTTACCTGGACTTCCCTCAGCCCCTCTGTTACTCTAAATCTCTAAGGGCAACCCACCCACATGGCGGAATCTCCCTGTGTTTATCTCTTAGACGGAAGCTCTTATATCTTTCGGGCCTTCTTTGCCCTTCCGCCTCTTAGTAACCCCTCCGGCCTGCCCACTAACGCCATCTACGGCTTCACGAATATGACGCTCAAGTTTCTCAAAAGCTATCGTCCAGGGTACTTGGCCGTTGTGCTGGATGCTGGCCGGAAAACGTTCCGCAACCAAATCTACCAGGAATACAAGAGCAATCGGCCGGAGGCCCCTCGGGATCTCATCCCCCAGTTCCCATATATTCGAACGGTGCTTGGAGCTATAAACGTTGCTGTCGTGGAACGTGAGGGATACGAGGCCGATGACCTTATCGCCACCCTGTCTAAGCAATTCTCCGCCCAGGGAATCCAGGTGGTCATCGTATCCGGTGACAAGGACCTCATGCAGCTCGTAGGTAACGGAATCAAGCTTCTGGACACGGGAAAAGACAAATGGATCGGCCTGGATGGGGTCAAGGAGAAATTCGGTGTGGAGCCGGAGAAGGTGGTCGAAGTCATGGGGCTGATGGGCGATTCAAGCGACAATATTCCGGGGGTCAAGGGAATCGGAGAGAAGACAGCCATTGCCTTGATTCAGAGATACCACTCCTTAGAGAACCTCTTCGCCCACTTAGATGACCTCGAACAGTCGGGGCTCAAGGGGATCGAGCGCATCCGCAAAGCCCTCGTGGCAGGTAAAGAAGCCGCCTTTCTCAGCCGCCTGCTGGCCACTGTGAAAACCGATGTCCCGATCCAGGTGGAACTGGAGGATCTCCGTTATCGGGCATGGGACAGGGAAAAGCTGCAGGCGATTTTCTCCGAGCTGGGATTTACCCAGCTCGTGAAGACATTGTAGTCCCCAAGCCAAAATGGGAGCTAGACCGCCGTGGAACCGCGCATGAAATTAGGGGATTATCTAGTCAGCTACCTCAAAAAGATCGGCGTCTCGCACCTCTTCGGCATCCCCGGCGATCTGGTCATTAATCTGTTTCTGAAGTTCGGCCGTCCGAGGGGAATGAAAATCATCACCCTTTCTCACGAGCCCGGTGTAGGCTTTGCCGCTGACGGTTATGCCCGCAGCACGGGCCGAATCGGCACCGTCTGTGTCACCTACGGCGCCGGGGGGCACAACATGGTAAATCCCGTGGCGGGCTCCTTTTCGGAGCGCGTCCCCATCCTGGTCATCAGCGGAGGGCCCGGCGAGGAAGAACGCAAGCTCGGGGTGTTGATTCATCATCAAGCCAAGGAGATAGAATCCCAGTTCCATATCTATCGGGAAGTTACCTGCGCGGCTAAAATCATCAACGATCCCCAGCGCGCCGCGACAGATATCGATGAGGTTATCCGCTCCATATGGCTCAACCAGCGACCGGGCTACTTAGAGATACACCGCGACGTGGTGGAACAGGAGATCCCCGTGCCCAAGCACATAATCGCCTGGGGCGGCGAGCTGCCTTATCCGCAATCGGACCGGCACAAGCTCAACGAAGCCGTGCGCGACACCGCGGAGCGCTTCAATGATGCGAAGCATCCCGTAGTGCTCGTCGGCATCGAGGCCTACCGCTTCAAAGTGGTCAAGGAAATCGTTAAGCTCGCAGAGAAGATGGGTGCTCCGTGCGGCACATCGGTATTGGCCAAGGGGGCCTTCCCCATGAACCACACGCTTTACATGGGGGTCTACGTTGGAGCGCTCAGCCCGCCAAGGCTCCGCAAGAGAGTAGAGAAGGCGGATTTGCTCTTAAGCCTGGGCATGCTGCTCACGGACATCGAAATGGGCGGCCATCATCCCCCTGAGGTCCTGCGCAACCGCTCCATCTGGGCTGTCGAGAATAGAGTCAACGTGAGCTTCCATACTTACACGGACGTCACCCTGCGTGATTTCGTCCACGGCCTGCTCAGGACGGATCTTAAAGCCCACCGGGAGAGAGTCGTCTACAGCGATAATCTTGGCAGATCCCACTCCAATCCAGCCCAGCGCTTACGGGTCGCGGACATCTTGCGAGAGATCAACCGCTTTCTTGCGAACCATAGGAAGTTCATGGTGGTGACAGAATCCGGAGACGCCCTCTTTGGCGGGATCGATATCAAGGTGGGGGATGACGGCCTCTATCTGGCCCAAGGTTTTTATGCCTCCATGGGCTTTGCCGTACCCGGGGCCTTGGGCGCGCAGATAGGTACCAGGCTACGCCCATTGGTCCTGAGCGGAGACGGGGGCTTTCAAATGACTGGAGTCGAGATCGCGCATGCGCGCCGTTACAAACTCAACCCTATCGTGGTGTTATTGAATAACGGCGGCTGGGGAATCTTCCGGCCGATAGCCAAACGCCAGGACCTGCTTGCCCTCCCCTCCTGGCAATATGCCGAACTGGCAAGGTTGTGGGGCGGGGTTGGCTTTAGGGTGGAAACTGTGGCAGAGTTACGGGACGCCTTAGAGGAGGCGGCAAAATCGCAAACCTTCGTCATCGTGGAAGCCATGATCGGACCCCGAGACCTGTCGCCTATTACCGTGAAGTACATCCGCGCCTCCGCTAAAAAGGCGGCTATCCTATCCCAGGCCTGAGCTGCTCCTCTGCCATTTGAAGTTCTCACTTAACAAAGGGAGCCCCATTTGATTCATCAGGACCGATTAAAGAGGCTGCTTATTGAGCTGGTGCAGATCGACAGCATCTCGCGCAAGGAATACGCCATCGCCATGCGCCTCAAAAGGGAGCTCGAAGAGTTGGGAGGCGAGGTGTGGATGGATGATGCCGGCCAAAAGGTTGGCGGCAACGCAGGCAACCTTATTGCCCATTTTCGCGGCAACGCGCCAGGCTCCGGTCCCCTTCTCCTCTCTGCCCACATGGACACGGTGGTTCCGGGGGAAGGCGTGGTGCCGGTGCTGGAGGACACTATACTTCGGAGTGACGGGCGAACCGTGCTGGGCGGAGATGACAAGAGCGGCATCGCTATTATCTGTGAGGTGTTGCGGGTAGTCCGGGAAAAGAGCCTTCCCTGCAGCGATCTCGATGTGGTATTCACTATCTGTGAAGAAACCGGTCTTTTAGGCGCCAAGTGTCTGGACATCTCCCGTCTCAGGGCGCGCAGAGGTTTCGTTTTGGACAGCGACTCGGTCGGTTTTCTCTTCACCAAGGCGCCGGCGGCGAATCGAATGAAATTCTCCGTTTACGGGCTGGAGGCGCATGCCGGGGTATGCCCGGAAAAAGGCATCAGCGCCATCCAGGTCGCTGCCGAGGGGATTTCCAAAATGAGGCTCGGCAGAATCGACGACGAGACAACGGCCAACATCGGCTTGATAGAAGGCGGAATGGCGGTCAACATCATTCCCAACTCCGTCCACCTCAAAGGTGAGGCGAGAAGCCATAGCGAAGAGAAATTGGAATGGCAAACCCGGCATATGCTGCGTTGCCTCGAGGAAGCGGCAGCGCGCTACGAGCTGCAGCGGGACGGCAGGCGCTTTCGGGCCACTGTCGAAGCAAAGATCGAACGGGATTACGACCGCATGGATATCCCGGATAGCTCTGCTATCGTGCGCCTGGTCCGGAGTGCCGGCCGCAACCTCGGCATAGCGGTCAGAACCATGGCCACGGGCGGCGGATGCGACGCCAACGTGCTTAACAAAAAAGGGCTGGAGGTGGCAAATCTTTCAACCAGCATGCGGGAGATCCACACAGTAAAAGAGTGGCTGGACCTCGACGACCTTTATCTTTCGGCTGAGATGCTTTTGGAAATTGTTCGGCTGAACGCATTGGGAAGCTATTAGCGTTCAGCCATCATCTGGAGAGTACCTGACCGCTGACCGCTGATTGCCGCATTGTTGCTATGGATGGGGAAGAGTTAGGACTGCTACTAAAACAGGAACGAGGACAGTTCCTCGATTTCGTCAGCGCCTATGAATACAAAAAAAGCGCCGCCCAGAAAAAAAACAGCGAAGATTTAGCACGGGATCTGGCACGCCTACTTGCAGGCATGGCGAATGCCGACGGCGGGACTCTGCTGGTCGGAGTGGAACCGGACAAAAGCGTAACCGGCATTCCTTACCGGGCCGAGGAGATTCAGGCATTGATCCAGTCTCCTCAGGCAATGTTAAACCCCCCGCTTCATCCTTCTTGCCAGAAGCTCAGCCTGGGAAACCTCCTGCTTCTCAAATTCGAAGTGAGCTCTAGCCTGGAGGTTCACCGCGTCGCCGGCGGACGGACCTTTTACCGCATCGCGACTGAAAACCCCTGTCTCCCGGCTGAGCAAATTCAAAGCTTAAAAGAGAGCAAGAGATACTTTTTTTACGAGCGGCAGCATGTCCTGGATGCCGCCTGGGAAGATCTCGACAGCGCCGCGGTCGCGGCGTTCACCGACAAGATAAAAGACCCGCGCGATCCGAGGACCGTTCTCGCTCAGTCTTATCACCTCGTTGATTGTTCGCGGGACAAAGTTGCCCTCACGATGGCCTGCCTGCTCTTGTTCGCCAAGGATCCCTCCCGCTGGCATCAGCGCTGCGGCATCGACTTCGTGAAGTACGAGGGGACCGAAAGGCGGCATGGTAGCTCCTTGAATGTCATCAAGCGAATCCGCTTCGAAGCGCCCCTGTCTCGCCTCATCGACGAGGCCGTGGGGCGAGTGAAAGAGCATATCCGGGAACGAACCATACTCCACGATCTCTTTTTCCGCGAACGGCTGGAGTACCCCACCTTTGCCTGGCAAGAGGCCCTGGTCAACGCCGTAGCTCACCGGGACTACAGCCTGAGCGGCGCGCCGGTAGAGATGTGGATGTTTGACGATCGCATTGAGGTGCGGAGCCCCGGGCTCCCGCCTTCGCCGGTCACCGTGGAGCAGTTACGCCAGCAGAAGAGGGTTCATTTCGCGCGCAACCCATTGCTGGTGCGCGTGCTGGCCGATCTTGGGTATCTACAGGAGATAGGAGAGGGAGTCCCGCGAATGTTTCAGGAGATGGACCATCACGGTCTGAGAGCCCCGGAATTTTCCACGGAGGGCTTTTTCTTCACGGTCACCCTGCACAACACACCCATTTATGACGAGGCCACGCTAAGGTGGCTCAACCAGTTCGGCGCCTCGACGATCAATTTTCGCCAAAGAAGGCTCCTCGCCTACGCCTACTCTCACGCCAAATCGTTCTCCACCGCCGATTACCAGCGCGTAGCGGAGGTGGACCGGGACACTGCCTACCGCGAGATTCGTGCCATGGTGAAGCTCGGAATCGTCAACCCCCTAAAACCCAAGAGCCGGGCTTACCGAATCATCGAGCGGCTGTGACGGCGCTCATAGCCGAAAAATGCTGGAATGAATTCTATAATCTACTTTAGTTTTAGTCTGCTACATAGTTAAATAACTTAAAGAAAGTATTGCACATTGGCTACCTCAGATAAAATCGAGAAAACTCGAGAACAGGCGATCATCGACTCCTACCGCCCCATCTGCCTCTGCAACAAGATTCGCAAAGGCATCATCGTCAAGGCGATTCAGTCCGGGGCGAAAAGTTTCGAGGCGGTGAGCCGGAGAAGCGGCGCTGGCACGGGACCGTGCGGCGCGGCCAGATGCGGCCCGATGATTCGGGGCATGCTCGGCGAGGAGGTAGAAACGTGCAGGGATTGCGGCTGGTCGATCCTGAAAGCGCCGCCGCCTTTAACCTGCCCCAGGTGCGGTGCTGTGCAGTAAGAGCACGGCAGGAATCTTCACAGCCTCTTTTTTTCAGGCCCAATGCAGGCCCAATACAGGGAGTTGACAACCTCACTCTCTACTATATATAAAGGATGTTCTCCAGGAAGCTAATGGTTCTATATCCTCCTGTGGGGACATGAAACTGGAAAATCGAAAAACAGACATAGTATTAGGAGGAGGATAAAAGATGAAAAAAGAGATCTTTTTAGAGACAATATGTTCATTTATTATTCTAATGATTGTCTTAGCTTTCAGTACTTTTTCCCAAGCCCAAACTCCGAAACCATTTACTACACTCGAGCAAAAGCTCTATGAAGCCAGCAAGAAGGAAGGACAGGTCGAGTGGTGGGATGAGCATAGTCTGACAGAAGCAACAGCTTACATCAATGCGTTTGAAGCGAGGTACCCTGGTGTCAAGGTAATCTTTTGGGGGGCACAGGAAGATACGCGCAACGAGAAATACTTTATGGATCATCAATCCGGCAGACATACACTGGACATCCATTCCACTAACCAATATTTGAGATATAAGAAGGAGGGGCTTCTTACAGACCTTAGCGACTTGATAGAAGATGTTGGCTATCCTAAGGACTACCACACTTCGGACTCGCTCGGGACAGCTATAGAGTTCACACTTTATGGGGGTGCTTATAACGCTAAGAGGGTACAACCAAATGACGTCCCTCGGTCATGGGAAGATCTCCTGGATCCTAAGTGGAAAGGGAAGATAGCCATGGACAGACGTATGAAACTTTTCATCTTTTTCACCGAGTACTGGGGAGAAGAAAAGGTTGTAGACTATCTGAAGAAGCTGAAAGAACAAAAGCCCATATTCAGTAAGGGGGGGACGTTGATGGCAACCATGCTGGGGGCCGGAGAGTTTCCCATTGCGCTGGACGTACTCTTGCATAGGATCATAATAATGCAGCGAAAGGGATCCCCCGTGACCTGGATGCCAATTAACCCCATCGTCCTTAGACCGGTTCAACCAAATGTAGTATTGCGCCACGCTCCTCATCCCAATGCCGCTAAGTTGTTTTTGCGCTACTGGATGTCCAACGAGGGTCAGGCACTTGTGGATAAAATAAGGATTAAGGGCAATCCTCTACCTGGCACCGGAACAGCCCCGTCAAAGGTCGTTGAGAAATTGGGACTCAAGATACACAGCGCCAGCGAGTGGACGTTGGCAAACATGAATAGACTTGAAAAACTTTACCAGGTGGCGATCGGCTACAAACAGTAAAACTAACCGATAATCCAGAGAAGACGGGTGGTTAGCATATAAACGGTTATTAAAACATGCTCTTTCGGGTTTAGTTTGGATGCCCACAACAGGTTGTGACCGGCCGTTTGACATGGGTGATGTGCTCCGGTGCGCGGGTCAGGTTAAGTCCACGCAGTGGAAGTAGATCGCAGCCGGTAAAGCTGATGGTGTGCGGATTACATGACCCCACACGTCAAGTCGTTCTCCCGGCATCTCAGTCATGTCCCGCAGCACCTTCCTGACGCGCCAAGGCAGCCTGATCCCCAACAACATCATGTATAGTACGCTCTCCCTATGCATACGAGAAGATGCCTCTGTCCGGTTCCAGTCATTTGTTGGGGCTACCGAAACTCGATCCGGAAGGGCCTCGAACATTTAGGCGCGCGTTGGTTACAAAGTCGAGATGAGCTTAAGGCTTAAGTGGAAAGGGAAGATTTTGAGATGGCCCCTAACCAGTGACTGACGCTGGAATGAAAAGAGCAGTCATAAATTGGCAGCCGGTAATGCTGGTGATGGTCAGTGGGGTTGTGGTGTACTTGGTTGTAGGCCCTCTGGGCATGCTCCTTTTCTCCAGTCTCAGGACCGTCGGACCAACCGAATCTGGACCTTTTACGTTGGCCAACTACATTAACGCTTACCTCAATGCTGAAACTTATGAACTGTTACTCACCACTAGCCTATATACCCTTGTTGCGACCTCTGTAGGCCTTGTTATTGGCGTGTTCTCAGCCTGGCTTGTCGAGCGAACCAATGCCCCGTTAAGAAATGTTGCCTTTGCCCTGATACCACTTAATATAGCTGTTCCGGGAATGCTTTATAGCATTGCCTGGCTTCTCTTGCTGAGCCCAGAGGCAGGAATTATCAATATTGCCCTGATGAATTTGTTCCGACTTGAAACGCCCCCACTCAATCCTTACGGCATTGTAGGTATGGGTTTTGTGGAGGGAATAAGGCTGGCCTCAATTATCTTCCTAATGATGGCAGGCATCTTTCGAGCTGTGGATCCGTCCCTTGAGGAGGCAGCATTCGCCTCTGGAGCCAACGTCGCAGTTACAACACGTCGTGTTACCTTGCCGCTAGTTTTGCCAGGCATCTGGGCTTCCGCAATTTACGGTTTTACTACTGCCTTTGATTCCTTTGAGATTCCAGTAGTGCTGGGGTTGCCCCGTGGCGTCCACGTGTTTGCCACTAAAATCTATGAAGCCTCACACCAGTCTCCTCCAGATTATGGCATGAGCAGTACCCTTGGTATGATCCTCCTGCTTCTTGCCACCTTTTGGGTTTATCTTTACGGGCGGGCGACGCGGTATGCCGATTCTTTTGTAACTGTCACGGGAAAAGGGTACCGCCCCCGGGTTCTGAATTTAGGCATGTGGAAATATGCTGGTACGGCTTTTTTCCTTATATATTTCTTGATTGTTGTCATTGCTCCCGCTTTCATTCTGATCTGGGGTAGCCTGTTACCCTACTACGAGTTGCCCTCAATGGAGGCTCTGTCAAGGATTTCACTAGATTCTTATACCCGAATTCTGAGTTTCCCCTGGCTGCCGGATGCCTCAAAGAATACCCTCATTCTGATACTCGCTGCCCCACTCTTGGTTGTTATTCTCTCAACGTTAGTAGCCTGGATTGTGGTTCGCACCCGCATTCCGGGAAGAAAGCTATTGGACGTGCTCGCTTTCCTGCCCCACGCTGTCCCCGGAATAGTAATGGGTTTGGCATTATTGTGGCTTTACTCCAGGATGCAGCTCATCCCCATCTACGGTACCATCGGGATCCTACTTTTGGCTTATACTACTAAACACATGGCTTATGGAACAAGGTCGATGAGCAGTGCCATGATTCAGCTGCATAGGGAACTTGAGGAGGCTGGTCAGATTAGTGGTGCTTCATGCCTAACAATCATTTCCAAGATAACCGTACCGTTACTCATGCCGTCTTTTACCGCTGTCTGGATCTGGTCGGCGATACACGTCTCTAGAGAGATGTCGATGACAGTGATGCTTTATTCTCCACAGAGCCGAACTATCGCTGTCTTAATATGGGATCTTTGGGCAAGCGGAGAAGTCGCTGATACCTGCGCCATAGGTGTAATCCTTCTTATTATCCTAGCTGTTTTGCTATACCTTGGACGGCTATTGGGCTATGCAGTAAGTACGTCTTAACTTTTGTAAGCCAACGACGATGGAAGGTCCATGAAGGAGGACGATGATGGCAGGTACAACAGGGCTTACTACAAGACTGTGCGATTGGGTTTGTTCTACGGGCTATAGTGACATTCCGGCTGAGGTGCGTAAAGAAGCCGTGACTATTATCTACGATACCATAGGGGGCATGATCGCCAGCTCCACGCTGTCCAGTTGCCAACCAGTGGTAGAGATAGTGAAGGCTATGGGCGGGAACAAGGATTGCAGTGTTGTCGGACACCCGGTTAAAACCACTGTCACCTATGCTGCTCTTGCCAACGGAACCATAGGTCACGGTGACGAGGTAGACTCTACAGGTCAGCACAGGACGGGACACTTTGCGGCCGTCACGGTACCTGCAGCCATAACCATGGGACAATATGTCAAGGCATCAGGCAAAGAACTGATAAGAGCCTTAGCTCTCGGATCCGAAGTGGCCGCTCGTATTCGTAGTGTACAGAGCGAGTTTGCAAGTGATGCGAGGGCTCGCCAGTTTTCTGGAAATTCAGCCAATACTCTCGGGGCAGCTGTAGTTGCTGGCATCTTACTGGGTTTGGACGCTACACGGATGGAGCACGCTGTGGGACTAGCAGCCCACCAGGCCAGCGGGCTAGGCGCCCAGTTCCACGATCCTACCCACGAGTCGAAGTCGCTCGGGTTCGGGATTACCACCCAGGCAGGAGTTCTCGCTGCCCTACTCGCGCAACGTGGATTTCATGGAACTCCTGAGATACTTACTGTCGAAAATGGCTTTTTTGATGCCTTCACTGGCTACGCTGACTACGCCAGCCTTGGGAACCGGGTATTGGATGACCTGGGGAATACCTATCTTATACGTCAGATTGCCTACAAGCGCTTCCCTGTGGGTCGTCCTGATCAGGCGCCACTCTACGCCTTCTTACAACTGCTAAAGAGCCACAAGCTCACAGCTGATGACATAGAACAGGTGGAGGTAAACATGAGCCGGCACGACTTTTGGGTAGCAGATACCCTAAAGCATCCCTCGGTGCACTTGCCGACCATCCTTTCCCTGGCTGCAGTTTTTGGAGACGTTTGCTTCCAGCACATCCACCAAGCTCAATACTACCAGGATCCACGGGTGGAGACGTTCAAAGACCGCATCAAACTACTGCCTGACCGAGACACGGATATACAAAGGAAGCGCTTCGAGGCTGAGATACGGGTATATACCAGAAATGGCGAGGTATTAAATCAGCAATTGTGCGCCCCCTTAATGAACGAGGAGGAAATACAGCATAAGTTTCGCTCTCTAGTGGGTCTACGTGTAAACCAGGAAAAGATGCTGGACTTAGAGAGCAAGCTGAAGGGCGTTGAGGCCGTGGATAACGTGGCGTCTCTCATCAGTGAGTTGGAACTATCCCCTTAGAAAGATGGAACTCGCGGCATATATTCTCGCAGAGAAAAGGGATCTTGTAGTGCTCGGGGCATTTTTGGGCTACCGCGGAAAGGTCCATTTTTGATCGTATGATCCAACAGGGGTTCAGATCACAAAGCGAAGAGCGAACTTTAGGAAACTAAGGTATTGATCAAAAAGAGGAAGGACAAAGAATATGGACGACCTCCGAGACTTCATAAAACGAGCAGAGGAAATGGGTGAGTGCAAGGTACTTGAGCATGCAGATTGGGATTTAGAGATAGGTAATATTACATCTTGGCGGTCTTCTATTCCAAATCCACCGGTGCTCGTGTTTGACAACATCAAAGGTTATAAGAAAGGTTATCGGGTCGCAACGAACCTTTTTGCTACAAATAGAAGGACTGCTTTGGCATTGGGAATGCCATTGGAGGCCTCAGGAATTGAGTTAGTAAAATCATGGCAGGCTAAAATTGCTAAGAAAATGGAACTAATTCCGCCTGTTGAGGTTGCCACCGGTCCAGTGAAGGAGAATATACACCTTGGTGATGAGGTTGACTTATTCGAGTTCCCAACTCCGAAGTGGCATGAACTTGATGGGGGTAGATACATCGGTACCGGCTGCATGGTGATAATGAGGGATCCGGATGATGGTTGGCTTAACTTTGGGACCTACAGGGTTCAAATTCACGATAAGTCTATCGCAACGGTCTACATTTCTCCGGGGAAGCAGGGAGACCTAATCAGAAAAAAATACTGGGCGAAGGGCAAAGGTTGCCCTGTGGCAGTTACCTGTGGGCAGGCACCGGTTTTATGGGCAGCGAGCGGTGCTGCAGTTCATTGGGGCGTGTCTGAATATGAATATGCTGGATGGTTAATCAATGAGCCTATTGAAGTTACTAAAGGTGTAGTTACTGACTTGCCTATCCCAACCTCAGCGGAAATAGTATTGGAAGGTGAGATTGTGCCACCTGAAGTTGATACAAGAGTAGAAGGGCCTTTTGGCGAGGCTACCGGATACTACGGGAGTGGCGCGCGACCAGAACCAGTATTTAGGGTCAAAGGTATACTACACAGGAACAACCCCATACTTCAAGGAAATGCCCCCAATATTTTTCATACGTATACTCTGGGAACGACTATTAAGAGGTCTGCTCGTCTGTGGACCGACTTGGACCAGCAAATCCCTGGTGTGAAAGGAGTCTGGAATGTTGATGTGTGCGGATCTCGGGCGATAATAGTCATTTCACTTGAGCAGAAATATGGGGGACACGCCAAGCAGGCAGCGTTGTTAGCCGCTGGCCTGGCAAACACGGCTTACATGTGGCGGTGGATCATCGTGGTGGACGAGGATATCGATCCATCCAACATTGCAGAGGTTCTCTGGGCGTTGGCTACAAGGGGTGATCCGGAGAGTGTGGATGTTATCAGGGGATGTTGGGGCACTAGTTTAGACCCACAGTTGCCTCCGGAGAAAAGAGCGCGCGGGGATCTTACTCATTCGGGAGGGATTATTATGGCTTGCAAGCCGTATCACTGGATGAAGGAATTTCCACCCTCCATCAAACCCGGCCAGGAACTGGCGGAAAAGACGAAGGCGAAGTGGTCAAAGTTTTTTAGCTAAATTGCAAGGAAGCAAGGAGTGGATTGAAACTGAATTGAGACTAAGCTTCTATCACGGCGGGAGAACTTAGATAGCGAACGTACCGTTACTTTGCGGGTCCTTGGTATGCCTTGTAAACCAGCAAAGAGCAACAGGATCGGTTAACCGATTTGTGAATGATTTTCTCGCCTCACACACAAAGTTGATAAGGAGGGACAATGTCAGAAAGGGAAAGAGAATTAGAAGCGAGCGGAGACCCAGAAGCAGAGGATAATCACTACGAGGTACAATTTCGGTATGTTACCGGCTTAGTGGCCGAACGAAGGAAGGGGAAGAGGATCGTAAAGTGGGAAGAAACTCACTGGCAGCAAGGTAGGCAAGGTCTTCTCCGCTTTTATTGCAACCCAGGTCAGTGGCATGAATTAGCCGCACCAGGTTGGACATTGTTCCACCAACAGGTCCTCAAGCATTCGGGTAAACATATTCACCAAGGAGGCCTACCGATCTACGTTGTTCAAGGGAGCGGTTACTCTGTGATTGACGGTGTTAGGTATAATTGGAAGAAGGGAGACCTGCTATGCTTACCCTTTAAACGAGGCGGAGTAGAGCATCAGCATTTTAATGAAGACCCAGATAATCCTCCCGTTTGGATAGCGTTACGGTTCATGGTTTTTCAGGAAAACGCAGCTGGTGACCTAATCCAAGTAGAGACGCACCCTGATTGGAATGACAAAAAAAAGTAATTTACAAAACTTTTCGGAGGATGAGCTGGCTAACACCAAAGGCAATGGCCTTGGGTTGAAACTGCCCTACCAAGGTGTGGCAAGGAGCTACTGATGGTTGATAACTCGATTTTTGGAAAAGAAGTCGGGTACGATGTGCCGGGGGCCTACGAGGTTTGGCAAGCTACTGAGTCGATACCCGTCATAAAAGGTTTCTTTATCGATGATTTAAGGACCATGCCGGTCGAGCCTTGGGAGCGTGTGGGTGGCAAGGGGGTTTGGATCAATCTAGAGGGCACAGGTGACACCAACAATACCTATGTGAGTGAAATACCACCGGGTGGAGAGCTGAAGCCGCAACGATGCCTTTACGAAGAGATAATATACATACTCAGTGGGTCCGGAGCAACAACGATATGGAACGAAGGTGGCGTCAAACAAATAATAGAGTGGACGGAGGGGAGTCTGTTTTCACCTCCTCTAAACACTTGGCGCCAACATTTTAATGTACAAGGTGACAAGCCGGCACGGTTTTTGGCTGTTACGGACCTTCCATTAATGATGAATCTATTCCACAACATAGACTTTATATTCGACAACAAATTTGTCTTTACTGACCGTTATTCTGGAGAAGAAGACTATTTCAAGAGAGAAGTGAGGACTTATCTAGACGGAAAGACCTGGGAAACCAATTTCGTGCCAGATGTCAAGGGCTTTGACCAATTGAAATACCATCCAGCGAGAGGGGCCGGGGGGTCGAGCAAACATTTCTTATTGTCATATAACACGATGACGGCTCACGTTGCTGAATTCCACACGGGAACTTACAAAAAGGCTCATCGCCATGGTCCAGGAGCTCATGTCGTAATACTAAGTGGCAAGGGATATTCGCTGCTGTGGAAAGAGGGTGTTCCAATGCACAAAATTGATTGGCATGAAGGTAGTATGTTCGTTCCACCAAACAGGTGGTTTCACCAGCATTTCAACACGGGAAAAAAGCCGGCTAGATATCTGGCTTTGAGATGGGGTAGTCATAGGTTCCCTATTGGCGATTTAGCCCGCTATGATTCGGCGGTCAAGCTTAGCATTAAAAAGGGGGGAGATCAGATAGAGTACGAGGATGAAAGCCCTGAGATAAGACTAACGTTCGAAAGGGAGCTGGCAAAAGAAGGATTGACGATAAGAATGTAAACTAATCTACGGTTAAATACCCTTTATAGGTTGCGGAGGATTCATGGTCTTCTAAGAAAAAAGTGTCAGTTGTCGACTGACGCAAGTCGGATTCCAACTGGATTGGAATAGACAAGCAAGGCGCTCTGTCTACTCAAGTTTCTGGGAGGATAAATATGGATAATACCAAAGCGAGAGGTTCTCAGTCGAGACCAGTAAACTACTTCAGTGAACTTATACGGTTGCGCGACGAATATCGTGAAGATACGAAAGACGCCTCCCCGGTCATAAATGGGGAGGCGATACCATTGGAAAACAACGCCATGGGTCTGATACGCTGGTACCTGCATCCGAGCATGAAGAAAATTCCTATCAGAACCCAACTGGTCTGGGTACAAGAAATATCACCCGGAAGTCGCTCTGGAAAACTGAAGAGTCAGGGGGGACAAATTAGCATCGTCCTTGAAGGAAGAGGCTACACCATTATCGATGGAGTTAGGACTGATTGGAAACAATTTGATGCACTTTTCCATCCCCTTTTACCCGAAGGTACCGTCATTCAACACTTTAATAGCGACCCCAAGGAATGGGCCAAGCTTCTCTGTTCTGAGCCCAACTTCGTTGACTCGATGGGTGTAGACAAAGGATCTGGCTTTGAGATCCTTGAGGATTCACCCGACTATAAGCCATGAACTACTGTGCTTGCTTCAGGCTGCGTCGTCCCAACGAAAGGCGTAGTTTTACGAGGATAGGACCATAGATTTCACTATATCTTTCAGCCCGGGTGGTACCAGCAGATGCGTCAGAGTGTGGGAAGAGTATCTGAGGAAGGCGGTCGGTGTTGTTGTTGTCTACAATCAACATGGTAATGGTGGACCGGAAGGTTATCTACACATGCGGCAGGTGCGACCGATCGGTCGCTATAGATATGGCGGCGCGAGCAGAAATCAAATAGGTATTTAATGAAGTGATTAAGAAATATGTTAAGTAACCAATTCCGGTTACGTTAAGGCGGTGGACATGTAAGGACTGGCACGATATTTAGGGAGGATAAAGGCAATGTACAGAGTTTTATGGCCGCGTGGTAGGAAAGCTGGAGGGCTAGGGCGCTTGGCCAAGCGCCTGGACACCTTGGATGGTAAGACGATCGGTGAGCTGTGGAATTTGGATTTCCATGGGGATGAGCTTTTCCGCACCTTAGAAACGGAATTGACCAGGCTGTATCCCGGGATTAAGTTTGTAAGTTATGAAGTATTCGGTTCTACACATGGAGCGAAAGAGGCAGCAGTGCTCGCAGCCCTCCCGGATAAACTTTGTGAGAATGGATGTGAAGCGGTGATATCGGGTGTAGGCTGTTGAGGGAGTTGCACGCCCGCAGTTGTGCGGGCGAGTATAGAGGTCGAGAAGTTGGGCTTACCCACCGCATCCCTTGTTTGTGAAGGTTTTGCAGTGCAAGGGAGCGCCACAGCGGCAGGTTTGGGGATGCCGAACTTACCGATGGCAAAGTACCCTGGACATGTTAATCTTCATTCTGTTGAGGAGCGGCGAAAAAACGTTGAGAGGAGCCTCTTGGATCAGGTCGTTACGTGTTTAACGGCCCAGCCTTTGGAACCCCTGCTTCCCAGCGAGCCCGGGCCTAGAGAAATTGTGTTCGAGGGTTCGTTTGAGGAGGTCAACGAGTTCTTCTATGATAAGGAGTGGGGTGATGGGTTGCCCATCGTGCCGCCTACCATGGAGAAGGTTGGAAAATTTCTGAAATACACGGATCGGCCCGCTGACGAAGTGATAGGCGTGCTTCTGCCTGATAGGCGTGAAGCAACGGTATGGAACACTGCTGTCAATGGCGTGATGGCTGGCTGCCGACCCGAGTATATGCCAGTCTTAATATCGGTTGTAGAGGGGATGGTAGACCCTAAATTCGGCCAAGAGCACCTTGGCCATACGCCGGGAACGGAGGTGCTGATTACTATAAACGGGCCGATCATCAAGGAATTGGACTTTAACTACAAACAAGGGGCTCTTCGCGTTGGCTTTCAGTCGAATACGAGTATCGGTCGCTTTTGGAGGTTGTATTTGAGAAACGTGGCTGGATTTCTGCCACATAAAACTGATAAGGGCACATTTGGTGGGACATGGAGAGTGGTTCTGGCGGAGAACGAGGATGCCGTTGCCAAGGTTGGCTGGGAACCGATGAGTGTTGACCAAGGTTTCAGGGCTGGTGACAACGTTGTAACAATCAATTCCTGCACCTGCACAGATTCGATATTTTCGATTGGGGCGAACACGACAGAGGAGATTCTCGATAAGCTTGCAGCGCGCATAGTAGACATTCAACTAAGTTTGTTTAGGGTTACTTACAGCGGCCCTGGTGTACGGCCACAAATCCTTTTAAGTCCCTGCGTGGCAGAAAAAATCGCAAATGGCGGCTATTCTAAGGATCGAATGAGACAGTATTTATACGAGCGCACAACATTCTCTGCCATGCGGTTCGAGCGGCTACGTCCTGATATTGGTTCATTGTGTGACGCTGTTAAGCAGGGTAGGTTGCCAAAGCGCTATTGCGAATCTACAGAGCCAAGTCGGTTAGTCCCGATGCTTTTATCGCCAGACGATTTCATGATTACCGTAAGCGGCGACCCAGACAGAGATAACTGCTTCATATGCGCCCAAAATGGTTTTATCGGCTACCCGGTGAGCAAGAAGATAAAGCTGCCAGCCAACTGGGCGGAACTTCTTAAGGAGGATAAAAATAAGTGATGATGCTCTATTTATTTGATTTATAACACGAATTGCTGTAGGTTGGCCATACGCCAGGAACAGAGGTGCTAATTACAATAAACGGACCGATCATCAAGGAATTGGACTTTAACTACAAACAGGGGGCTCTTCGCGTTGGTTTTCAATCGAATACGAGTATCGGTCGCTTTTGGAGACTGTATTTGAGGAACGTCGCTGGATTTCTGCCACATATAACTGATAAGGGCACATTTGGTGGGACATGGAGGGTGGTTCTGGCAGAGAACGGGGATGCCGTTGCCAAGATTGGCTGGGAACCGATGAGTGTCGATCAAGGTTTCAGGGCTGGTGAGAATGTTGTGACAATCAATTCCTGCACCTGCACAGATTCGGTATTTTCAATCGGTGCGAATACGGCAGAGGAAATTCTCGATAAACTGGCAGCGCGCATAGTAGACATTCAACTAATTCTGTTTAGGGTTACTTACAGCGGACCTGGTGTGCGCCCACAGATCCTACTAAGCCCCTGTATAGCAGAAAAAATCGCAAATGGTGGTTATTCTAAGGATCGAATGAGACAGTATTTATATGAGCGTGCGACATTCCCTGCCGTACGGTTCGAGAGATTACGCCCTGAGATTGGTTCCTTGTGTGACGCGGTTAACCGCGGTAGGTTGCCCAAATACTATTGCGAATCTACAGACCCGAATCGGCTAGTCCCTTTGCTTGTATCGCCAAACGATTTTATGATTACTGTAGAGGTGAAGTGAAATGGTGCATGGAGTTGTAAAGTCTAGCTCATCATGGTCGCTGGCTTCAGTCGCAATGCTGGCGGCGCTCATATCTTTTCTCTCTCTGCCGGCCCGGGCGGAAGGGCAAGATCTGGCCAAGCACTTCAGCGGGAAGACCGTGACGATCATCGTAGGGTCCGCTCCGGGCGGTAATTACGACGTGTTTGCGCGCCTGGTGGCCCGCTTTGGGGGCAAGCATCTTCCAGCCAACCCATCGTTTTCCGTGCAAAATATGCCTGGCGCAGGGGGGCTGCGCGGCCTGACGGCGACGATGAAGGCCAAGCCCGACGGGCTGACAATCGGGGTTATGAACCCGCGCTGGGTCTTGCGGGAATTGGTCGAAGGGGACATTCCGGACTTTGACGTGAACACCGTGCGGGTCCTTGGCAGCCCGAGCGGCGAGGCCGGGCGACCGTTTCTGCTGTGCGTTCGTCGCGACATCGCGACTTCGTGGGCGGAGATCCTGAAGCTCGGCCGGCCGCTTAAACTTGGAGCTTCGGCTCCAGGGGGCCCTGTTTCTCTCGCGGCGCAACTTGTGGAGATCTCGGGTGGCCCGATAAAGATGGTCTATGGCTATGGAGGAGCTTCCGATGCGTGGGCGGCCTTTGACAGAAAAGAGCTTGACGCAACCCAATGGTGTGCTGAAACGCAGGTACCCCGGATGTTTCCTGAGTGGATCGAAAAAAAGATTCTGGCTCCCGTTTTCTGGCATAATGGCAGGCCTTCCGAGGACTGGTTGCGCCGGATCGGGGCATCCATGCCACCAAATGTGTTTGATGTTGTAAACGTCATGAAAGACCATAAAGAAGCTTTTGAGGTGGGACTTGCGGTAGGGACGGTTCTGGGCCGGCTCTTCGTCGCGCCGCCCGGTATTCCCGATGCCGTTTACCAGGCTTGGAAGAGGGCTTTCGAGGCGACGGTTCGCGATCCTGGGTTTGTTGCGGCCGCAGAGGTGGCCGGACTAGAGGTGGGATTGGCTACCGCAGAAGACTTCGGGCGGATTATCCGGGCATATCGGGAACTCTCGACCACCGGCCGCGATGTGCTAAAAAAGCTCATACCGACCAAATAGAAGCTGCGGGATTATCAATGGGTTTTTAAAATGCCATGCGAGGTACTGCCTCTTCCATCCGATCTTTCATAAACATCTCTCTAAACGGAGGTTTGGATGATCACGATTTTAAGTCCTAAGGTTAACCCAGGTGACCGGGCTTTGCGGCTTGCTCCTCGTCCCGCGGATTTAAACGGTAAAACTATTGGGTTTCTCGATAACGGAAAGCGAAATTTTGACGTCTTTCTAGAGCGTACCGAACAGCTGTTGCAGGAGAAGTTTAATTTTAATGCCATCTATCGCCGCAAGCCACATGCGTTGAAAGCAGCTCCAGCAGAGTTGCTGCAGGAATTAGTTGAAGCTACCGACGTCATTATTACCGGGAGCGGCGATTGAGGTTCTTGCACATCGTGGAGTGTCCACGATCTTATTGAATTTGAAAAGCGCGGGGTTGCAACGACAGTAATCTGCACGGATGTGTTTGAACAGACCGCACGATTTCAGGCAAAGGCACTCGGGTTGCCTGAAGCGGCAATAATCATTGTTCCCCACCCGTTGGCTGGTGTCGATCCCGCAGAAGCGCGCAGAAAGTCAGAATCCGCTATTAGTGCAGTTGTAGGTAGCTTGACACGGAGTGCGGGACTTTGAGCCTGATTTCATTTGAGCATGAACTCTCCGGCTGAACAGGTACACCTATGGAAACGCTGAAGGCAGATAGACTGCAGGTACCGGACTCACTTGAGGAAATCAATCGCGAGCTTTACCTCAAGGGCATGACAGACGGACTCCCGATAATTCCGCCCACAGAGGAGCGGGTTAAGAAAATGTTGGAGGGCACTACGCTGGAGCCAGACCATGAGGTTGCCGTGCTTCCGCCAGCGTGGGCACCCGCATCTGTGGAAGCGATTGCAATCAATGCAGTGATGGCGGGCTGCCTCCCCGCGCATTTACCCGTTTTGGTTGCAGCGGTTCAGGCTATAGCCGATCCCGAGTTTAACCTGCTTGGCACTCTCTCAACAACAGGAGGCAACGCTGTTTCCATAATGCTCAACGGACCTGTTAGACACGAGCTTGACGTGAATTGCTCGAACAACCTGTTCGGGCCAGGAAAACTCGCTAACGCTGTCATCGGGCGTGCATTGCGGCTCATACAGATCAATATCGCCGGAGCGATCCCAGGGAGTACGGATAAATCATGCCACGGTTGGCCAGGCAAGTACACTCTATGTTGGGGAGAAAATGAAGAAGCATCACCCTGGGACGCGTTCCACGTTGAGGCCGGGTTTGGCCGAGACGAGAGTACCGTGACTGTTTTTGCGACAGGTTATCTACACAAAATCGGTGCTGGCTGGACGACGACGGGACTTGGTGCTTTGCAGTCATTAGCGCATGCTATGAGACCGGCTGACAAGCAGTATCTGTACAAGAAAGATATGAAGCCTTTTCTTGTCTTGGGACCTGAAAATGCGCATCAGATTGCTAGAGACGGTATTTCAAAGGCTCAAGCGCAGGAATACTTGTTCTATCATGCTCGCGGCCGATTTGAAGATATTTACCACCCTGACAGTGGGGAGAAGCTTGGCTTGGAAGAAATGCGGAAGCGCGCTACTTGCTTGTGGCCGGACGGGACGGTCAGTCTAGCCGAGCGACCGGAGGATATTTTAGTTGTGGTTGCTGGAGGGCCTGGGCGTCAGTCAGTCTTTTTCCCTCCTACCACACGGTCTACGCCTGTGACGTTACGGATTGATCCAGCTATTAGGCGAAGCAGCCTTTCAACAGCTAGTAATGGCTAAGCTAAACGACACTACTATGAGCAACATAAAAGGAAGAGTTGAAGAGGCTATTGAACCCCTTAAAACTGGCTTTGAGGCGGATGGCCTGCGTCTAGAAGTAGGTAAGGTCGTCGAAGAAAGGCTTGTAACGGTGAATCTGTACACGAGTGACACTACCTGCCAGGAGTGCCTGCTTCCGGAAAGTCAAATGGAAGCTTTGATATTACACACACTCCGGAAAGCCGGCGTTGAGGTTGAGGCTGTGCAAGTAGCACTGATCCGCAACGCGTGATTACGCAATGCGGCCTCACTTTGGCGTGCTGCGGCGCGGCCTGAGAATAAAAATCTTTGAAAACGAACGCGACATGTAGCAAACGCACTCGAACCTACGGGTCACGTTGAAAGAAGGGGTACGGAATGGAACCTCCTGAAGAAAGACAACAGCATCGTGAAATCACGGATGAGGATATCCGTCGCATGGAGGCGCGGATCGGTGTGGAAATTCCGCAGCCGCGCCCTTACAACGAGTACGCCACTCTAGACGCAATTCGGCATTATGCCGAGGGCATTGGCGATGACAATCCGTTGTTTAATGACCCCGAATATGCACGTAAAACGCGCTGGGGAGGTATAATCGCGCCGCCTTATTTTGTTGAGACCATGGGCGTCAGCAAAATCAAGGAAATCCCACCTGAAGTTCGTGAGAAAGGACGGGGCGCCCTTAGCGGTATCCATGGGTGGTACTCGGGCGATACAGTGGAACTCTGGTTGCCCGTGCATGCAGGGGACCGGACATGGGCTAGGGTGTATGTCGGCGATGTTCAAGTCAAACAGAGCGAATTCGCCGGGCGCACTGTTCATTTCATTCGCCGGCAGGAGTCGATAAACCAGCGTGGAGAGCTATTGGCGCGGGCTGACCGTCTTTACATTAGGGGTGGGCGTGAAAGAACGCCCGGTGAGCGGCGTAAGTACATCAAAATTGAGCGCCAGCGCTGGACTCCGGAGCAAATCGAGGAGATTGCTGCCGAGTACCGGAATGAACGGCGCAGGGGTGGCGAGCCAAGGTACTGGGAGAATGTTGAGATCGGGGAGCAGCTGCCTCGCCGGATCAAGGGGCCACTGACAATTAGTGACATGATTAGGTTCGCGATGGGTCGTGGATCTCCTTACATTCGCGCACACAAGCTGGCATTTGCGTACCGCGATAAGCATCCCAATGCGTTTCCTGCGGATGAGTATGGCGTTCCCGACATAGTCGAGCGCGTCCACTGGTCTGATGATCTAGCTCATAAGACGGGAAATCCAGCTCCATACGACTACGGAGCTCAACGCGTAGCATGGCTATGCCAGCTGATATCAGATTGGGCTGGTGATGACGGTTTTTTGCGACGTATACATGCCCAACTGCGTCGATTTAACTATGTTGGAGATGTGACCTATTGTAAGGGTACCGTTGAGGATAAGTTTGAAAGAGATGGTCAATATCTCGTTCGTTGCAAAGTGTGGTGCGAAGACCAACGAGGGGAGACTACAAGTCAAGGGTGGGCAGAGGTCGCGTTACCATCAAGGGAATCCGGGCCGGTGAAGCTAGTCATCCGTCCGGCGGAGCCTTCAGGAGCGGACCGCCGTGATTGAGCGAAGGGCATGGTGATTCCCGTGGGTGAAAAGAAGGCTGCCCAGACCACTGTTAATGCTAAGATCCGGAATCTACTATCGTTGCAGGAAGGTGCTCTTCTGACCGAACCCATAGCCAAGGAAATACTACGGGCCGTTGGGATCAGAACTCCTTCCGGGCGCATCTGCTTGACCAAAGATGAAGCGGTGAGTGCGGCCCGCCAAATAGGATATCCTATAGTTCTTAAAGTTGTATCGCCTCAGATCCCTCACAAGAGCGACGCGGGAGGTGTGGTCATAGGATTAACTTCTGAAGAAGCCGTGGCGGCAGGTTTCGATGGGATCTTGAACGCAGTACGCCGATACAAGCCCGACGCCGAGATTCGAGGGATCCTGGTTGAGCATGTGGCGCTGGGACTAGAGCTCATCGTCGGAGCCACGAGAACGGACTTCGGCCCGCTCCTGCTTTTCGGGCTCGGTGGTATAGCGGTCGAGCTCATGCGTGACGTGAGTTATCGACTTGCTCCTCTCGAGCGGCGAGAGGCTCTAAATATGATCCGAGAGATTCGCGCGTTTCCGCTGCTCCAGGGGTTCAGGGGGCAGCCGGGAGTTGACATCGATGCCCTGGCCGACATCCTGGTTTGCGTATCTCGGCTCGTAGCGGAGTACCCGGAGATCCGGGAGCTGGATATCAATCCCCTCTTCGCTAAGGAGGCCGAACTGGTGGTGGCTGACGCACGAATCATTGTCGACGACTTGACCCAAGAGGAAGCGCACACAGACTTCAGGACAGATTTGCCAGATGAAAATATTAGCTCTCTTTTCGCGCCACGGAGTATCGCGGTGGTCGGAGCTACAACAGGTCGCTACAACCGCGGAAGGGCCTGGTTGAAGAGGGTTGAACAGGCCGGGTACAAGGGAAATTTGTACGCCGTCTCGCGAAAAGAGCAAGTGGAACACTGGCCCACCTTCCCTAGTGTGAGCGATATCCCCGAGCGTCCAGACCTGGTGATGGTGGAAGTCGGAAGTGAGACCGTTTCTTCGATCGCGCGAGAATGCGTCAAGCTTGAGGTTCCGTGGCTCTCGGTACACGCCTCCGGCTTCGGAGAGACAGGGACGGAAGAAGGAGTTCAGCGGCTACGATCGTTGCAGGCGATCGTTGAAGGGACGAAAACGCACTTGATTGGTCCCAATGCCCTCGGTCCCTACTCCCCTGCATCGGGAATTATCCCTAGTGAAGTAAGCAAGAAGCCAGGGCATCTGGCGCTACTTTCACAGAGCGGCGTTACCTTTCTGGGTCTGGGGAAGATCGCACTGGAAAAAGACCTGGGAATAAGCAAAGGGATTAGCTACGGAAGCGAAGCAGGTGTAACGGTCGACGCTTTTCTTTCTTTCCTTGCCCGTGATGATGAAACGGAAATTGTAGCCATGTATCTCGAGGGAGTAAGGCGCCCCCGCCCGTTTGTTGCAGCGCTGGAACGCCTTGCAAAGGTCAAGCCTGTCATCGTTTTGAAGGGCGGCATGACTGCGGCTGGAGCCCGGGCGGCGGCATCCCATAGCGGGGCGTTGGCTGGTTCGGCGGAGGCCTGGAGGGCAGCCTTTGTCAAGGCCCGGGCGGTCCAGGCCGAAACCTTCGAAGAACTCATCGATTTGATTGTCGCTTTCACTCATATTCGCAGAAGAACCGGCAAGCGTGTTGGGCTAATTACACCGAGCGGCGCTGCCGCAGTAACTTACGCCGATGCATGTAACCGAGAGGGGTTCGTATTGCCCGAGTTGGAGCCGAAAACGCAGGAGCGGATCCGGGCGTTGTTGCCTCCCGGGACAAATCCCAGAAATCCAGTCGACGTGGCGCAGGGCTATTTCAAGCGAGAGATCATGCAGGGCATCTTTTCCGCGATCGCCGAGGATGAGAATATTTCTTTATTGGTCTTCCACCTGGCTATGGACGTGTACGCTACCACAACAGAATACGCCCCGTTGGCGGGAGAGAAATTCCTGCAGACCCTGGTGGAAGCGAAAGCCCACGGGAAGCCGCTCGCCGTCGTGCTGCCATACACCGTTGCAGATCATAAGCGCGCAGAACTGGAGCGTTTGTTGCTGTCCGAGAGCATACCAGTCTTTGCCAGCATGGATCGTTGTCTTAAAGCTCTCGCAAAGGTGCTGTTTTACCGGGAGGTTTCCGTTGACTGAGCCCCAGCCAGATTCCACCAGAGAGCCCATCCTCAAGGGCATTCGCGTCATCGAGCTTGGGCATATCGTTGCTGGTCCCTTTGCGGGGATGATCTTGTCCGGACTTGGGGCTGAAGTTATCAAGATCGAGCATCCCGATGGAGGCGATTCGATGCGCAGGCCTGCGTCCATCGGCCTGTTTTACAGCCTCAACTGGAACAAAAAGAGCGTACAATTGAATTTGCGAGCGGAAAAGGATCGGGAGGTTTTCTACGAACTCATTCGTGACAGTGACGTTTTGATTGAGAATCTCGGTCCCGGAGTTGTCGACAAACTAGGCATCGGTTACCAAGAACTATCCCGCATAAACCCAGCGCTGATCTATTGCGCGATCAAAGGTTTTCTCCCCGGCCCATATGCGCACCGCCCTCTCGTCGATGAGATGGCACAAATGATGGGAGGTCTGGCTTACATGACAGGGCCGCCCGGCCAGCCGATGCGAGCGGGCGCCTCGATCGCCGACATGACTGCAGCTGCTTTTGCTGCCATAGGGGTATTGGCCGCGCTTTTCCGGCGAAAGGAGACCGGGCGTGGCGAGCACATCTCCGCTGGGATCTTTGAAACCGTGGCTTTATGGGTAGCGCGCTATGTCATCGAGCATCAGCTCACTGGAGAGGTGCCGGAGCCCATGACGGTGAAGAACATGGCCCTACGTATGCGGTGGGAAGTCTATGATCGCTTCAAAACACGAGATGGTAAAGAAGTCATCATTGCATTCACGAGCGATAAACATTGGATTGGATTTTGCAACACGCTGGGCCTCGCTTCATGGAAACAGGATCCACGGCTGGCAACCAAGGAAAACCGTCTAGCGACCCGCGACTGGTTGCTTCCCCTGATTCAAAGCGTGGTGACCGGCTATGCTCGCGATGATCTTATCCAACTTCTCGACCGCAATGGAGTGCCAACGGCCCCAGTCAATACCCCGGCAGATCTTGTTAATGACCCACAATTAATAGAGGCCAGGCAGTTACTAACGCTGGACGCGGAAGGCAGGGAGCTGCGCACTCCAGTACTTCCGATTAGAATTGGCAGCCATGCTCCTCCAACAACAGGACATGTTCCAGCACTCGGAGAGCACACAGAGGAAATCATTAAACGCTACTCCAACAAATAAGAATACGTTGTGAGGAGACTGGTCATATAAATGTTTGCTGACGCTCACGTCCATCTAGATAGATTGAAACCCAAAGAGCTCGAATTGATGCTTCGCCTGAGCCAAGAGGCAAACGTGGAGATGCTGATCAGTGTGGGCATCGATCTGGAATCATCGGCACGGGCAGTGAGCTTGGCGCAGTCGGAATCGAGAATTTGGGCTGCCGTGGGAGTCCACCCGTGGTATGCGCGCCCACTGGACCAGCAGGCATACCATCAACTTAAGAAACTGGCTACGCATCCCAAGGTCCTTTTTATCGGGGAGGTTGGCCTGGATCTCAATCGGGCACCGGAGACCCTTGACGTGCAGATAACCTTGCTCAGACAGGAAATACGTTTGGCAACTGAGATGGGCTTACCCTTGAACCTTCACTGCCGTCAAGCGCATGCAAAATTGCGCGAGGTCGCAACGGAAGAAGGGTTTACTTCTTTGACCGGATTGATTCATGGCTTTGATGGCGATCTAGCGGCCATGGAGCGCTGCTTGGAATTGGGTCTTTTCGTGTCCTTCGGACGTACTCTCTTGAACACCGGATCGGAGGCGGAAGCACTGGTACGCCGTATCCCCTTAGATCGGCTTCTTCTGGATACAGATTCTTCAGTGAGATCTTGGCGCCAGAATCAGAACCACCCCGGGAGGATAGCAGAAATCGCCCAGAGGGTGGCGGATCTTCGCGGAACCTCGCTCGCTGAAATCGAGCAGGCAACCTATAGCAACCTCTGTTTGTTAGCAGAACGACGAAAGGGTCCTGACCACTAGCGATGGATGTCGACACAGGCGAAGACGCTTACCGATCAAGTAGTGAAGAGTAACTGATCGCTCTTGTAGTCGCCAGGCGGCATAAACATGCAAAATGGGGAGGTATGAATAATGGCTGAGGATTATCTCGAGTTAATGATCCCGATCGCGGAGAAACAAATCTCGTCGAGCCAATTGGCTCCCAGACGCGCGTCACTACAGAGCGGAACTATCGGCTTATTAGATAATAACAAGCCGAACGCTGACAGGTTTTTGGAATACCTAGGGGATCTCCTCGGAAGAAGATTTCCACAGGTGAGGCTGCTTTATAGACGGAAGATGACCTCCGTTGAGGCGGATTGCCTAACGGAACTAGCTGAGAAATGTGATGCCGTAATATCCGCTTTTGCTGATTGAGGAGGCTGCACGTCGTGGAGTATCCACGACTCAGTGAAGCTTGAGAGCTTAGGTAAACCAACAGTAACTGTCGTCACTGATGAGTTTCTTACACTTGCGAAGGCTGAGGCTGAGGTGCGCGGGCTAGAAAACCTTCGACTGATCAAGGTTCCGCATCCCGTTGGTTCACTTTCCCTGGATGAGTTGAAATCTCTTGCGCATTCCACATTTGAGCCGGTAATCGATGCGCTAACAAGCGACAAAGATTTTCTCGGCCCGTCGGACAGCGGAACGACGGTGGAAGAAGTCCAATCCGAGCAAATATTGCGGGTGCCCGCTTCACCCGGTGAGATTTTTCAGTATTTTTCAGAGAGAGGCTGGACCGATGGGCTTCCGATCATTCCACCGACCAAGGAAGCCGTTGACGCGATGATTGAAGCATCGGGTAAGAAGGGAGACGACCTTCTGGGTATCATTCCTCCACTCAACGGGCAGGCAACCGTTGAAAAGGTCGCCATCAATGCAGTTATGGCGGGCTGTGAGCCGAAGTTCGTTCCGGTCGTCATGGCGGCTTTACGGTGTATCCTGCTCCCCAGCTTTAATCTTAGCGCGGTTCAAACAACTACGGGCAACGTCACGCCCCTGTTCATTGTCAACGGTCCTTGCCGACACTCACTCAATATCAATTATTCGTATAATGTGCTGGGGCAGGGATGGCGGGCTAATGCAACAATAGGAAGAGCCATTCGCCTGATCCTAACTAACATTGGAGGTGGGATACCCGGAGTTTATGACAAAGCGACTCTCGGGCAGCCGGCAAAGTATACGTTCTGTATTGCAGAGAACGAAGCGGAAAGTCCCTGGGAGCCTCTGCACGTGGAAAGAGGATTCGACAGGCAGATAAATACTGTCACCGCTTTCGGCTGTTCGGGTATCCTTAGCATCGTTGATAAGGCAAGTAAGACAGCTGAGGGACTCCTCACTACCGCCGCAACAGCGATATCTGGCGGGGGGGTAAGTATGTGCTCGTGGCCCTCCGAGGCTCTCATCATCATAGGTCCGCAGCATGCTGCAATATTTCGCCGGGATGGCTATAAAAAGCAGGATATCCGCCAAGTGCTGTTTGAGCGGGCGCGATTACCCCATGAGAAATTCTCGGAAGAGAACCTTGAGCTTATCGCCAAAAGGCGACCCCGATGGTTCCGTGCAGGTGAGAAGCGAGAAATTCCGGTGGTAGATAGTCCCGAGGACATTTGGATCGTTGTTGCGGGAGGCAAGGGCACAAAGTCAGCTTTTATCCCCTCTTTTAAGGATGCAAAAATGACAACCGCTACGATTTAGAGGTTCTCGCTTTATGGTGAAAAGAGATATCCATCACCTCACGCTTTTACGGAAACATGGGGGCTTGACTCAAAATGCTGCAGCCAGTCTGCTGGGTAAATTGATACATCTAGAAGTGAGAGCCGATTCTTGAAACGCGGCGTTGGTATGACAGTACCATTGACACTCAGACTTTCCGAGTTTGTAGCGAACTCGATCAAGGTAGAGATTTCTGCAAAGGCCGCTCGGAATGCAAAACTATTCTTCCTCGACACCATCGGCGCGGCGATGGCCTCGCTCTCATATCCGGTGGGGAAAATCGCTCTTGAATACTGTGAAGAAGTTGGCGGTGTGCCAAAGGCTGCCGTCTGGGGCTCTTCCCTGAAAACATCTCTTCCAATGGCGGCTTTTACTAATGCGCTTCTAGCCCACGGCATAGACTTTGATGATTGGGAAGCCATACTACATTCCGGCCATCCGAGTTGCATGATTGTGGCTCCGGCGTTGGCTGTCGGTGAAGCGTTAGACGCCTCGGGTAAAGACGTAATCAAAGCTTACGTCACCGGAGTTGAGATTTACAACCGAATAGCATCTGGGGCTCCGAATATCCGGAAGAGAGGATTTCATGGCACCCCAGTCTTCGGAAGCATGGGTGCCGTGGCTGCAGCGGCGTCTCTGTTGAGGATCGATGTAAAACAGATCGAAATGGCCTTCGGAATCGCTGCATCCGGCGTCAGCGGTATTCAGCGCCAGCATGGCTCGATGTGTAAGCCCTATCACGCTGGAAACGCGGCCCGAAACGGTGTGGAAGCGGCCTTGTTGGCTCGATTCGGTTTTACTTCATCCGAGGCTATTTTCGAGAGTCCTATGGGCTTTTGCGATACCCTTTTTGGAAAAGGGAATTGTAATTATCAAAAGATGATCGAGGGATTGGGGGATCCGTATTACATCGAATCTCCCGGACTCTCTTTCAAACCTTATCCCTTTAGCACTCCACAGTACCTTGCGGCAGATGCGATTCTCCATTTGGTTAATCACAGTAGTATTAAGTATGAAGATGTAAACAAGGTTGAGCTCAGAGTCTCACAAGGGCGTTACGATCATCACTTTATCCCTGAGCCGAAATCCGGATTACAGGCGAAATTCTCGATCAATTATGTCACTGCGATTGGTATCCTGGAAGGAAAATTTGAAAAAGAGAGCTTTGCAGATGAAAAGGTCAGGGATCCAAAGGTTCGAGAGGCATTGAGCAAAGTGGAGGTGATTATCGACCCCAACGTTTCCCAGGCCTATACGGAAGAAACATGCCCGATGACAGTTATACTGAAGAATGGAAAACGATTGGCTCACACGACCAAAGTTCCCAGGGGGCACCCCGAGAACCCAGTAACGGAGGAAGAGGTCTTACAGAAATTCCGTGGCAACGTGAGCCATGTGCTGCCTGACGAGAAGAGGGAGAAGTTAATCGCAGTGGTTACCAAACTCGACGAGCTTGCTACCGTTCGTACATTAACCGAGCTCTTGGTCCGCAGCTCAAATTGACTTGTCGTAGTTCATCCAGACCAGAAGATGAGGGGTGTGACATGCATGCAGGAGGACTTTCCACCGGGTAAGAAAACCTTTACAGGAAGGCTCTCACGGTTCTGCTTGCTTGGGAAAATCTCTCGATGGGGGTGATTTGAAATGGTGCACGGAGTTGTAAAGTCCGGCTCATCATGGTCGCTGGCTGCAGCCGCAATGCTGGCGGCGCTCATATTTTCTGTCTCTCTGCCAGCCAGGGCCGAGGGGCAAGATCTGGCCACGCACTTCAGCGGGAAGACCGTTAATATCGTCGTCGGGTCCGCTCCAGGCGGTGGCTACGACACCTACGCGCGCCTGGTGGCCCGCTTTGTGGGCAAATACCTCCCTGGAAAGCCGGCTGCCTTTTTGGTGCAAAACATGCCTGGTGGAGGGGGGCTCCGTGGCGTGGCGGCGACGATGAAAGCCAGGCCCGATGGGCTCACCATCGGGATGTTGCATCCGCGGATCATCATCCAGGAACTGTTCGGAAAAGACATCCCGGACTTTGACCTGGGCACCGCGCGGTTCCTCGGCAGTTTCGCCGGCGGCGCCAAGAGGCAATTTCTGGTGTGCGTTCGGCGCGATATCACGACTTCGTGGGAAGAAGTTCTGAAGCTTGGCCGGCCGATTAAGGGAGGCGGTTCGGCGCCAGGGGATTTTGTTGGTCTCGCGACCAGTTTTGTGGAGCACATCGGCGGCCCAATCAAGGTGGTCTACGGCTATGGGGGCGTCTCCGAAGTAGAGGCTGCTTTTGACCGGGGTGAGCTAGATTATACCAACCGCTGTAATGAAGACTACGTGTTCGTGCGATATCCACATTGGCTGGAAAAGAAGATGTTGGCTCCACTCTTTTGGTGGGCGGACAGACCGTCGGAGGCCTGGTTGCGCCGGATCGGGGCACCTATGCCGCCATATCTGTTTGATGTCCTAAAGGCCACCGAAGACCAGAAAAAGGCGTTCAAGGTAGCCGTTGGCTTGGTAGGCTCGATGACCATAGGGTTCGTTATGCCGGCGGCCGTCTCCGATGACACTTACAAGGCGTGGAGGAGGGCGTTTGAAGCGACGGCTCGCGATTCGGATTTCATCAAAGCTGCGGAGGTGGCCATGATGCCGGTGGGGATGGCAACGCCAGAAGACTATGAGCGCACTTTTCGGGCGTTTCGAGAGCTCTCGCCTGACTCTCGCGCTCTTCTGAAGAAGATGGTCCTCAGGTAATAGTGCTTGGTTTCGTGACCACCTGGGTAAGGAGGCGCCCTGATGCTGGCTAAGCGAGGTACATGGTTGCCGCGGCTTTTTGGCTGATGCCAGTCCAAGAAGCTGCTCGCCGATGAATTGGAACCGACTCAGCTCGCGAACACGGAGGTGATTTATGGTGTGTAACGTCGTGAAGCACGGCTTCTCGTCGCCGCCGGCTGCAGCCGCAATGCTGGCGACGGTCATATTCTTTGTCTCTCTGTCCACCTGGGCGCAGGAGCGGGATCTGGCCGAGTACTTTAAAGGCAAGAAGGTGGAAATCGTCGTAGGGTCAGCGCCAGGTGGCGGCTACGACCTCAACGCGCGCCTGATAGCTCGCTTCATCGGGAAATATCTTCCCGGGGGGCCGTCAGCCGTTGTTGTCCGAAACATGCCTGGGGGAGGAGGCCAGCGCGGACTCGGAGCGACGATGAGGGCGCGGCCTGACGGACTGACTGTAGGAACGCTTCAGACGCGCTGGGTCTTACGGGAACTCCTCGGAATAGACGTCCCGGACTTTGATCTGGACACCGCGCGGTTTCTCGGCAGTCCCAGCGGCGGCGCTAAAAGAGAACGTATGCTCTGCGTACGACGCGATGTCGCGACTTCGTGGGAAGGGGTCTTGAAGCTCGGCCGGCCAATTAGAGTCGGCTCCTCGGGGCGAGCAGCACAAGCCAGCATCGGGCCGGAATTCGTGGAGCTCATCGGCGGCCCAATAAAGATGATCTACGGTTATGGAGGAATGGCTGAGGTCATGGCGGCTTTTGACCGGGGAGAGCTGGACATGGTGCGCTGTACAGAGGAGGTCGTGGCGCGACCTTATCCGGAGTGGATCAAAAAAAAGATTTTGGCCGCCGTTTTCTGGTGGAATGCCGCTCCTTCCGAAGACTGGTTGCGCCGGCTTGAGGCACCCACGCCACCCCATCTCTTCGATGCCGTAAAACCGACTGAAGAGCAAAAAAGGGTTTTTCAGGTGGCGGTTGGCTTGCTGGAGACGATGACCCGGGCGTTTGTCATGCCGCCGGGCGTTCCCAATGACATTTACCAGGCGTGGAGGAACGCTTTCGAGGCGACGGTCCGTGACCCGGAGTTCGTCAAGGGCGCGGAGGTGGCCGTGTTAGAGGTAGGATTGGCTACTGTAGAAGATTTCGAGCGGGTTATCCGGGGTTTTCGGGAGCTCTCACCTGCGGGTCGGGGTCTTGTGAAAAAACTCATGGGCGAATAGCGGTCGCTTTAGCGAACGAGAAACCGAGTTGCTCTTAATGTTGGTGGAGTCTTTCTTATGACAGAAGCCCTTATCAGCGCCGCGCAACATGTATTTTCACCTGGGCCGCTGCTGGCCATGCTTCTCATGATCCCCGTTTCCCTGTTCTCGGGGTTAATGCCGGGTGGCCATTTGCCGGTAGCCGTAGTGATCCTGGGCTTCGCCGGTTACCTGGACCCTTGGATCGCGGTCACGGTCATCGTCTTCCATATGGCTGCCAACGATATCACGGAAAATGTGCCCTCTATTTTATTGGGCATCCCTGGAAGCAGATCGGCGCAGGCGACTGTGCTGGATGGTTATCCCATGGCGCAGAAGGGCCTGGCGGGCGTCGCCCTGGGAGCCAGCTATACCTGCGAAATGGTGGGTGGGTTGATCGGCGCCGTTGCGCTCTTCCTTGTGCTGCCGGTTGCCCGGGAGCTTCTTCGGTTATTCGGTTCGGCCGAGTTCTTCCTCTTGTCCTTTATGGCTATTCTTGCCGTTGCGGTGGTAAGCGCCGGAGCGTTCGTCAAGGGAATGCTGACCGCTGCCTTAGGCTTGGCTATTGCTCTGATCGGCTCCTCCCCGATCGGCGGGGTTGTCCGGGCGAACCTGGGGATCGACTACTTGTGGGATGGGGTTCGGCTCGGCCCCGTTGTAGTTGGGCTCTTTGCTATCCCGGAGATGATGGCCCTCGTCATAGCAAATATCTCCATTGCTGGGGAGCACCTGGACACCATGCTCAGGAATTCCAAGCGGGATGTCTACCGCGGGATGCTGATTGCGCTGCGGCACTGGTGGCTGCTGGTCCGGTCCTCTCTTATCGGTGTGTTTGTGGGGGCATTGCCAGCCCTGGGAGGCACGGAAGCCCACTGGATCTCGTATGCCTATGCCCGGCAGGTGGAGAAGGGAGCCAGGGAGACATTCGGAAAAGGAGATGTGCGGGGCATTATCGCCGCGGACGCTCCCAATAACTCCGTTGATGGCGCCGTGCTCATCCCCACTGTGGTGTTCGGCATTCCCGGGAGTGCTGGCATGGCCATACTAATGGCGGTCCTGATCTTGTCGGGCATCCAGCCCGGCCCAGCCATGCTGGAACGGCACCTGGATCTGACCCTCGGCCTGGTGATTATCGTCGCCTTGGGCAATATCGTTACTACGCCGATCATGCTGCTTTTCGCTCCCTATGTTGCCCGCATGGTGACCGTGCCACCCCACATCCTGGCGCCGATCGTCGTTGGCGTCGTTACGCTGAGCGCGTTCCAGGCGACGAACTCTATAGGGGATCTGGTGCTGGTTTTGGGGTTCACCGCACTAGGAGTGTTCATGAAGCGCTACGGGTGGCCTCGTCCGCCCATCCTGATTGCGGTGGTGTTAGCGGAGCCGCTAGAGAAGTACCTGTGGCTCTCCCTCAATACCTATGGCGTCTCCATGCTTGCCAGGCCTCAGTTTTTGATCCTGTGCGGTATTATGGTGTCGCTTATCGCCATGTCGATTTCGCTATCCAAATTACAACGTCCCATGGCTGAACCGGACCGTTCCTTAACAGGAGTAGAATCTGATCGCCATCCTGGTGAAAAAATAGCAGAAGCAGTGGAGGCGGGCGACCAATTGCGGCCTGCGGCATACAGGCTCCGGGAGGAGGGCTCCAGGCACCGCAGGATTTCCATGGAGGCGATCGGTGAGATTGTTCTGTTGGCGATGACAGGCGCATTCTTTGCCTACATGTTCTGGCAGTCGTTTAGTTGGCCGACCGGCGCCTGGCTGATGCCGCGGATCGCAATCCTGTTTGGGATTCCATTCTGGGTTGCTCGCCTCGCGGCTCTGTTCCGGCCCACGACAGACTCCCGAGCGGAGATCATGGACACGGGCTTCTGGCTCGGATCGGACCCCAAGGGGGAGTGGATCCGGTTTGTGCAGATCTCGGGTTGGATCGTGCTTCTTTACGTGGCCATCTGGATGTTTGGCTTCCACCTTGCGCTGCCGATAGGAGTCTTCGCTTACCTCTATACCTACGGCAGAGCGGGATGGTTTTTGTCGTCGGTCGTCTCCCTGGCGTTTCTGGCGTTCATTGTGGGTGTCTTCGACCTCCTCCTCCACATCACTTGGCCTGAACCCGTGGTTTCTATGTGGCGGCTTTCCTTGTTTTAATCAGCATTGGGTTATACGCTTTCACTCTGTCAATTGCTGCCGTCTCATGACTCGGTAAGGGTTCATGGGAATTTCCTCAGAGGTCAGTCTAGGCTTCCACGCATCGAGCCATTGCCGTTTCAACTCGCGTATCTCTTGAGCCACCGATGTTCCCATTCCGTTGCGCAACTGCCCCATCACTTCTGCGGCCTTCTCAAGGAAAGACTGCAGGAAAAGCTTGATGTCAGCGAGGATTGCTAGGTCGGCAGAATAATTCTTGTGAAGTTCGGCAGGATCAACGTCAACTTGAATTAACCGTGCTTTGTCTGGCTTTGGTCGCCAACCTAAAGTAGCTTGTTGCGCGAAGCTACAACCGAGTGCCAGGATCAAATCAGCATCTTCGGCATACTTTTGGGCCGGCAGGGTACTGTAGACAGCTTGGGGATACCCTCCAAGACCAAGGCAAAGCGGATGATCCTCTGCAATCACGCCCTTGGCCGCCAGAGTGGTCATAACCGGAATTGCGTAAGTGTCAGCTGTCCTATTTCGTACTCCGGAACAACGCGGGGTAGGTCGCCCGCTGCTCCGAAAGTTTGTTCATAAATTCACTCTCCGTAATCAAGCGCTTCTCGATCAGGAGTTTCCAGAGGGCGTCGACTGGGCCAAAGCCGATACCAAAAACTCTTCCAATCTGACAGTGCCTTGTCTGTCCACTTGCGCCAATTTATTCCTCCTATTTCGTCAGCGGGGTTCTCATTGCCGCGGCCAGAGCTCCGGGACCGGGGCTTTTTCCACGATCTCCTTGGTTAGCCCCCAGGCCCGGCAGGAAGTCGAGGCCCGTCCGCTCTGGATCTCCTCGATGCGCTCACGATATGCTTCCGCAGATAGCCGATCCGGTTGGACGGACTTATTTCGTTGTAGGGCAAGAAGATGGAGATCTATTCCAGTTTCTTCCCAGCGTCCAGGATCATCTTGTAGAGGTGGCTCGGAATCCCCACGCGCATCGTGGGGTGGACCCGCACTATTGTGCACAACGGCAAACCTAGCGACGACCAGCGCTCGCGCAGCACCCTACACTTCCCGAGCAAACAACATGCAAGCAGACGATTGAGGCAAGACAGAGGACGGCAGGGAATCACCGAACAAGGAATCCATGAGATGGGAATTTTGTCGTGCTTTTCTCTACATAGGAAGACATGATGACCCGTCATCGACTCGTCTTTGCTGTAGGAATTCCTCTCTGGCTGCGTGCCGACATCTACTTTGCAGACCCAGCGTTTCCCAAAGCTGAGAATGTTCCGCTTTCCCTAAAGAAAGAAAGTAGGAAAGACCTCGCAGAACCGCGGTCGTCTGGCTTTCCGTGAGGAGTTCGGCGTCGGGATGTTGTTCAGCAACTTCGCGGCTGAGTTTGCGAGAGCCCAGAAGCGTATAAACGGATCACGAGCAACGGTCATGGTGCGGGCGAGTGCGTGAAAATTTGTAAGAATCGCACTTCTCAGCCGCTATGCACAGGAAGCCGACGGCTCTCTTCCAGCACCGGCTTCTGAACTTCTAGCGCCAGCGGTTTGATCGCTGTGGCTGAGATCCCGTATTTCCCTGACGCCCACTCAGCGAGTGTCCAGTTCGATCTCTGCCACGATCTGCTTCTTTACCTCCAGCGGGAATCACCCTCTCTTCTTCGCTATGGCCAGCTCCTCACTCCCAGACGTTCTACCATACCTCCTTTTCCAGGAGTCTCCTTAAGCCTTACACAAGTCCTGCTCAATCTGTCCAGCCTAAGGGCGCAGTTCACATCTCTAAGCGGATAGTTCCAACTCACTGATGAGAGGCGCCACGTTGGACACACCCTCAATGCCTTTCAGCTTGCTCTCTAGATCGAGCGCCTTTTCCTGCTTTACACGTAAACCTACTAGAGAGCGAAACTTATATTGTATTTCCTCCTCGGTCATTAAGGGAGCACACAATTGCTGATTCAATACCGCGCCGTTTCTAGTATATACGCGTATCTCAGCCTCGAAACGCTTCCTTTGTATATCAGCGTTCCGGTCAGGCAGTAACTTGATGCGTTCTCTGAATGCCTGCACCTGTGGATCCTTGTAGTATTGAGCTTGGTGGATATGCTGAAAGCAAACCTCTCCGAAAACTGCAGCCAGGGAGAGGATGGTGGGCAAGTACACTGAAGGATGCTTTAGGCTATCTGCTATCGAAAAGTCATGCCGGCTCATGCCTACCTCCAGTTGTTCTATGTCATTAGCTGTGAGGTTGTGGCTCTTTAGCAGTTGTAAGAAAGCGTAGAGCGGGGCCTGGTCAGGACGACCAACGGGGAAGCGCTTGTAGGCGACTTGACGGACAAGATAGGTATCACCCAGCCCATCCAATAGCCGGTCGCCAAGGCTAGCGTAGTCGGCGCAGCCAATGAAGATATCAAAAAAACCATTTTCGACAGTGAGTATCTCGCGGCCCCCATGGAATCCCCGTTGAGCGAGAAGGGCGGCGAGAATTCCTGCCTGGGCGGCAATGCCGAACCCGAGCGACTTCGACTCGTGGGTAGGATCGTGGAACTGGGTGCCTAGCCCGCTGGCCTGGTGGGCTGCTAATGCCATAGCGTGCTCCATCCGTGTAGCGTCCGAACCTAGTAGAATGCCAGCAACTACAGCTGCCCCGAGAGGATAGGCTGAATTGCCAGAATGGCGAGCCCTTGGATCAAACTCACTTTGTACACGACGAATACGAGCGGCCACCTCAAAGCCTAAAGCTAAGGCTCTTACCAGTTCTTTACCCGATGCCTTGACATATTGCCCCATGGTTATAGCTGCAGGTACCGTAACCGCTGAAAAGTGCCCAGACCTCTGTTGACCTGTAGAGTCTACTTCGTCACCGTGACCTATGGTTCCATTGGCAAGAGCAGCATACGTGACAGAGGTTTTAATCGGGTGTCCGACAACACTGCAATCCTTATTCCCACCCATAGCCTTCACTACCTCTACCACTGGTTGGCAACTGGGCAGCGTGGAGCTGGCAATCATGCCCCCTATGGTGTCATAGATGATAGTCACGGCTTCTTTACGCACCTCAGCCGGAAGGTCACTATAGCCCATAGAACAAACCCAATCGCACAGCCTTGCAGTCAGGCCTCTTGTATCTGCCATCATCGCTCTCCTTTACGGACTCTTCATCTACGGACTCTTCATCGCCGGTCCATTAGTTATAACGTTCTTGTTGCATAGGCTAGCTGTGTTCGGTCTCCATGCTGGAAAAATTTCTTCCACAAGTGTCCTAACGATCTCCAAGCAGCCGAAGTTGACGGAGTAAGGGTAATGGGTACCATGATCCCTACTCCGTCAGGGGCGCGGAGGGGACACGGCAAACCTCAGACCGTGCTTGTTTTAACGCGCGAGAAGCCGCGATGCCCTTGATCGTCATGGAGTTTCTCTGATCTGTCGCTGAGGTCCTACAATACACTAAGTTCCGTAGACTTCGTGACCGTGCCGGATTCAGCTTAACTATCAAGCGCGATCCTCGATTGCTTCATCTCTGTCAAAGCATCGCTAAAATGCCCCTGTGTTAAAGGCACGGGATTGTCAAAATCATGCCCCCGCAAAGCATGCATCTTCGCTCGATGACACACCGACTCCAATTCAGCGCCTGAGAACCCTTCGCTACCGGCAGACAGCATTTGTACCACTTCTCCCGGACTTGCCCTGGGGTCCAGCGTGACATCTCTGAGGTGGATGCTCAGAATCTGCCTTCTTTCGATCTCATCCGGCAAAGGCACCAGAATGTGAGCGCCGAACCGCCTGGCTTGAAGGAGAGCCGGGTCAATCAAATCGAAGCGATTGGTGGTTCCTATTACCACAATTCCGCTCATCGGCTGAATGCTGTCCATTTCAGCCAGAAGCTGGCTCACTACCCTCTCGATGGCTTGCGCACTACTATCCCTCCTCCTGCGCGGCGCAATGGTGTCGATCTGCTCAAAAAGAATGATGCAGGGAACCATCCGATGGGCAAGCTGGAAAATGTATCTAAGCTCCGCTTCTGATTCCCCTAACCATTTCGAGAAAATCTCGGGACCCTTTACCGGGATAAAGTTGGCCTGAAATTCCCTAGCCACAGCTTGAGCCAGCAAGCTCTTGCCCGTTCCAGGAGGACCATGCAGCAGGATACCGGAAGGGGGTTTTATTTTGCCGACTGCAAAGGTCCCCATGTTTTTCAGCGACATCCGCACAACTTCTCTCAGTTCCTCCTTGGCCCCCCTAAGACCACCGATATCATCCCAACTGACGTCGGGAACCGTCACTAGAACTTCCCTCATTGCTGAAGGACGCACCCGGGCCAAGGCATGCTCAAAGTCCGTCTTCTCCACGGTTAGCTCTTCCAGAGCGGCCTGGGGAAAACTGGCATAGCCATCGCCAAAGTTCCTGCGTAGCGCATTCAAGCCGGCTTCACGGCATAACTCCATCAAGTCGGCGCCTACGAAGCCATGGAGCACCTGTGCGAGTTCGTCCAGATAGTCAAATGCTTGCTCCGAAAGGGGCATAGCCCGGCTATGAATCCGCAGAATCTCCAGCCGCCCGGTGCTATCAGGAGGACCCAGAAAGATCTCGCGGTCAAAACGACCGGGACGGCGCATCGCAGGGTCTACCGAGTCAACACGGTTCGTAGTCCCGATAACGATTACCCCCTCCATTTTCCGCAGGCCGTCGAGTAATGTCAGAAGCTGCGACACCGTCCTCGTAGTCGTAAACGATCCGGTTTCGCCTCGCTTGGGCGCTATGACATCGAGCTCGTCAATAAGAATGATCGACGGTGTATGATGAGCGGCTTTGTGGAAAATCTCGCGCAGGTTGGTTTCTGTCTCGCCGAATTGGCTGCTTACGATCTCAGGGCCATTGATGTAGAAGAATTGGGCATCCACCTCGTTGGAGACCGCTAATGCTAGATGGGTCTTGCCGGCACCAGGCGGCCCGTGAAAGATAACGCCGCGCGGGAGAGCAATCCCCAAGTGAGAATAAACTTCCGGGAAGCGAAGGGGTATTTCTATCAACTCTTTTACCATCTTAATTTCATTATGCCGCCCTCCGACATCTTCATAGGTCACCTCCGAGATCGGTACATGCTCATGGTCGTGCGCGTCCGTCGAGCCGGTGCGGGAAACAAATTCAATCTTAGTGCTGATTGTAACTACGCCCGATCCGGGCTCGACCAGAACAACTTCAAAGGAAGCCCGTCCCGGGGCTGTGGGAAGACTGGCGAAGATGATAGAGCCCGCGCAAAGAGGCAGTGAATCCCTGCTTAAAATATTCTGAAGATGGGACGCTAATTGGCCTGCAGAAAGGGAAATATCGATTAAGGGCTTGAGGCATACCCGGCTGGCCGGCGGGGCAGAGCTCTTCTCTACGTATACCTCGTCTCTAAGAGACACTTTGACAGCCTCGCGCAGGTACCGATCGAGGCGGATGGTGCCCTTTTTGGCGTCCTCGGGGAAAGGTGCAGCCACTTTGGCCAGCGCCCTTCTGCCAGAGCGGCTTCGGATCTCAACAATGTCATGGACGCTGATGTTTGCCTCCGCCATGACAGAAGGATCAAGAAAAGCAAGGCATCTACCATTGTGTTCACTAGGACTGCGACTGACGGTCAGTAACACCATGTCACTCGCCATTCATGGATAGTCCGGTGAGTCCTCCATCTGCTCAAGGCCGCAAGCCATGTCCACGCCCAGAATGTCGTACCAATTGGGCTCCGCCACCGCCATCTTGGCCGGGCGATCAGGGTCCGCGTTAAAGTGTTGAAAGATCGTGCCCCCCACCTTGATGGGCAAGATCAGCAAGTCCTCCTCCTCCCAGTCGTACCTCACCCCGTCCAGGACGCTGTAGCCTTTCCCTTGGATAATGAAGTGGATCCGGCCCCCCTGATGTTTCTGCCGGCCGCTGCAGCTACCCGGCGGGATCTGCTGAGTCCATAAAAAGATGTGGCGGCAGGCCACATCGGTAAAAGAGGGATGGATATACCACCGATAAAGTCCCATACGGTTCCGCTCCACAGGACAATCCTTTTCCTGGATCACCTGCTTGGCCTTGCGCATGCGCTCCCGCCACTCATTCCTCCGGCGGAAGATGTCATCGAGCAATGTGGCCGGTGGCCCCTCAAAAGAGATGTCGTAACCCCGAACTTTGGCAGCATCGGGAACGAAATCCGCGGGGCGAAAAAGCTCTTCGCTTCTGGACCCCTTCCAGTCGGGGGAGTCCTCTACCTGTCTCGTCTCATAGGCCAAGGGCTCCATAAAGGGCCAGAAGCGGATCGATACCCACCCGCACGGGCGGCCCGGTTCCAGATTGAAATGCTGATGGACGTTTTCAAAGGGCGTAATGGGGAGCAACTCCACATCTCCTGGCCCCCAATCCATTCGACCGTCGTTGTTGACGGTGCAGCCTTGACCCTCCAGAATGTAGAAAACCACTCCTCCTCCAGTATGGGTGTGCTTGCCCCTTCTGATGTTCTCCAAGAACGACCGTTTGACGATCCACCCCGGGGCACCTACCTGATCCCACTGGGCCGGGCCGAGATACCACCTCCCAAAGCTATGGCGAGTCTGAATCAAGGGCACTTCCTTCGCCTTGATCACGACCTTCCCTTCCCGCATCTTGCGGGTCTTCTCCATCTTCCACCGCAGGTTGAACTCGTAGGGGTCCTGTGGCTCAGGCTCCCGTTCCCTGACTCGCTCTAATTCCCGCTCCATGGCTACCTCCATTCGGCCAACGCCTTTAACCAACCGTCAATGCTTTTATAACTTCTTCCGCGGCCCGCTCGGCACAGAGTTCTTTCTCCTCCGGCGTATGCAAAAACCGCGTCTCCCGTATCACTACCAGCGGCAACGACGGCATCCCCAGAGCCTTCGCTTGAGCGCGTGCCAGCCCCTCGAATCGGTCCCAACATATCGTCGCTGTCGGTCTCCCTCGCCTTTCCAGTTCTACTGAGTCACGCACACAGGCGGACGTGCATGACCCTCACGTACAAGAACCATTAATCACCACCTGCCCTTGATTCACTACCTCGTCCATCAACTCCGAAGGTGCCTGCGCCCCTCGCTTCGGTTTTATCTTCCATAAAACTTCGGCAAAACTGACGCGCTGTTCTAGCTTGGCCTGCAACCGCTCGTAGATCTCATTCATCCCAAGCTCGCCCCCTCCAAGACCTCTCGGAAGATTGTCGAACAAAACGAGCACCTTTCCATTCAGGTCTTGCGGCCTCCGAGCCAACTGCTGGCCCGCTCCTTCCAAAACAGCAACCGGATCGAGAATCCGTATGCGTGCAGATTTTTGTCTTTCAGTTGCCATCAAAAACCCTCCTTATTCGCAATTCAGCACTTCCGCTAAGGGCCAATGAGACATCGCTCCCCATGAAGCCAACAATACACACTCTACGCTTCGCCAGGATAGACGAGCGTGATCTTTTGAATGCGCTTCTCAAAGCCAGGGATATCATCCAATGCAGCGCGGAGTATAGATTCCATGATCGGCTTAGCAATGAGACACTCCTCACAGGCTCCCTTTCGCGCATTTATGACCAACCGAAGCATTCCAGCCGTGAATTCTCGCACTTCAAGTTCATACCCATCCGCGTCGACGCTACTGCGTATGTTCGACAACGCATCGTAGATAATCTGCTCATCTATTCCCATCTTAAGCTCCTCCGTGTGTGGGTGCGTGACGCGCTACTGGCCTAGGAGCTTTTTCACGAGATTCCGACCTGCAGGAGAGAGCTCCCGAAACGCCCGTATAACCCGCTCGAAATCTTCTACAGTAGCCAATCCGACCTCTAACGTGGCCACCTCTGCGCCCTTGATGAACTCCGGGTCGCCAACTGTCGCCTCAAAAGCCTTCCTCCACGTTTGATAAACGTCGTCGGGAACACCGGGCGGCATGAAGAACGCCCGAGTCATCGTCTCCATCAAGCCAAACGCCACGTCAAAAGCTTTTTTTTGCTCCTGAGTCACTTTTACAGCATCAAACAGATGCGGTGGCATAGGGGCTTCGAGCAGGCGCAACCACTCCTCGGAAGGAGTGGCACCCCACCAGAAAATCGGGACCAAAATCTTTTTTTTGATCCACTGCGGATACAATCGCGGCACCACCTCCTCTTGACAGCGGTCCATGTCCAGCTCTCCCCTGTCAAAAGCGGCCGCGACATCCGCCGATCCTCCGTAACCGTACACCATGTTTACCGGGCCACCGATGAGCTCCACGAAGTCCGCCCCGACCGTGCCCCCCGACCCTGGCCCCGAAGCCCCACCCGTAATCGGCCGGCCGAGCTTCAGGACCGCTTCCCACGAAGTCGCGACGTCGTCCGGCCGCGCTTTCATCGCGGCCCTGAGGCCTCGCAGGCCTCCGCCACCGGGGACGTTCCGCACTAAGATAGCCGACGGTTGTCCGGGAAGATATTTGCCTATAAAGCGAGCTATCAGTCGCCCTTTTATGTCGTAGCCCCCACCGGGGGACGAGCCGACGATGATTTCCACCTTCTTCCCTTTGAAGTGCTCGGCTAGATCCCGCCCTTCCACGGTTGGCGCCAAAGAGACATAAAACATGAGTGTCAGCAGCATTGCGACTGCAGCCACCGTCGATGAAAAGCCGTGTGTTAGAATTCCATGTGACATAACAAAATCGCCCCTTGTCGAGAATTTTTGAGTCGTCGAGGTAAAGCTTTTCTTCTTTCGACGAAAACGTGCCGGCTTCTCCTGATCCCAAGCAAACTTTGCACGGGTCACCGCAATCTATCCTCAACCCGATGTAAGTATTCTGCTTTGATGCTCATGTCGGCAGAGCCGCCTACAGCCATGAGACCTCCAAAAGTCTCAGATGGAATGCCGCTATTTTGTAATAGTGAGGATTCAGCAGACCTGAGCTCGTGCATATCCTTTTTAATCCGTGAGTGAAAACTCCAGCTGTTCCACCCATCCCCTCTACATTCTCAGCAAGAGGTTGTCAAGTTCCTAGTTGAAATTTTCCTGAGTGACCCCTGCCTGAACTCCTCACGCTGCCGACCTTAGCCTCCGACTTTCAGCCTGCTCCGCCTCAATCGCTGCGACGACCTGTTTGATGGCCGCGTATCCCTTGACTCTCTTGAATCCTCGCTCACAGTGAAGCAGCACAGCTCCCAACCATCGCTGAGACATCCGACTGTCCCGGTACCGCTTGAGATTGCCCTCGCAGTCTCTCACCGTAGAGAACATGCTCTCGATCGTATTGGTGGAGTGCAGAGCCTTTCTGAGCAGCGCCGGCACCTTGAGCCGATGAAGCGTGAGAATCTCTTCCCGCGCCTCTCGAAGCGACTCCGCCGCCGATTCGTTGAGCTGGCTCAGCCACTGCTCGAAGTCCTTAAGCATCCGCTTGGCATCGAGGTAACTGTTCTGCTCCAGCGCCGCATTACGGGCTAGAAGTTCTCTCTCTGTCTGAGAGGGGCCCTCCACTAGTCCCCCTCCCTGGTAGCGCTTCTTCCAATGTAGGATAAGCCCTGAGGAAACATCGTAGCGGCGGCTCAGTTGAGCCAGGGTCGAGTTCTGACTGAGCAACTCCTCGACCACCTGCCGTTTGAAAGTCGCTGAAAATTTCCTTCTCTCTGCCATGATGAGATCCTTTCTCCTTCCCACCAGGCATTCTAACTTGCTCCCTCAAACTGTCCAACTGAGGGGGTCAGTCCAGTGAGCCGGAGAAGCGGCGCTGGCACGGGACCGTGCGGCGCGGCCAGATGCGGCCCCATGATCCGGGAAATGCTTGGGGAAGAGGTTGAGACCTGCACCGCCTGCGGCTGGTCGATCCTCAAAGGCCCTCCCCCACTCACCTGCCCCAGGTGCGGTGCTGTGCAGTAAGAGATCGGCAGGAATCTTCACAGCTTCTTTTTTTCTTGACACGCATCGGCATGCACACTATAGTCGCCTGCCATTTGTAAGTAGCCGAATCAAGACTTTGCGCTTCCTGTATATGCACCAGTGAGGCTCAGCTTTGAGGCATCTAAGAAAAGGCGCTCCTTTTCTTCTTTTCCTTCTTTCGTTTTTAATTCTACTTGCCGCTCTCTACTTCTTCCTTCCTATATCATCCGAATCCTCGGACCCGTCAGAGATCGATTCCTTGGCTCTTGTTGAGGTTGTAGCCGACGGTTTTAGCGAACCGACAGGGTTAGTCGTAGATCAAAACGGTGCGCTTTTTGTCTCGGACCGTAAGAGTGGGACTCTCTTCAAGGTCAGCGCAGGAGAAGTGCACCCCTTTATTACCCATCTAAGTCGTCCCGTAGGTATGAGTTTTGACCTTGAGGGTCGTCTTCTGGTCGTGGAGGAAAAGAGCGGGAGGTTGCTCAGAGTGGAAGCCAACGGAAATCTTTCCGTCCTGGCTGAGGGAATGGGAAAACCGCGCTGGCTCGCCGTGGCAGAGGATACAACCGTTTATATTTCGGCCAAGGGATTAGGAACAGACGAAGGGAATGATGACGACGAAGAGCAGGGAGAAGTCATTTTACGCCTTACGCCTGACGGAATTCTTTCTGTCTGGGCCACGGGTTTTAAAGAGCTTCAAGGACTGGTCGTCCACGAGAACAGTCTCTTTGCTGCCTCCAAGGGACTGAAGCAGGAAAAGAACGATCATGGCGGGATCTTTAAGATCCCCATTCAGAGTGATGGCAAAGCTGGCCTGATAACACGCCTCACACAGACCAACATCAAAAGGCCCTTTGGTCTGGCGCTGGACGCTTTAGGCGCCTTCTACGTGACCGCAGAAGAGCTGGAGTTTTCTAAAAAGATCAAAGACGCCATTGGCAAAGTTGTCACTGACGGCACCCTTACCCGCTTTGCCTCGAAGTTAAAGAATCCTCGCGGTCTAGCATTTGACAACTCCGCAAATCTCTATGTAGCCGACGGCAAGGGAGATCAGCATGGCCGTGTTCTTCGCCTGCGAGCCCCTCCCCCTCCCACGCTTGCCTTCCCTTCTTTTACCAGCCAGAACTCCCTCATTTTAAACGGTAAGACCGAAGCCAACTCCCGTATCGATGCCTTTCTCAATGACTCTGCTGCGCCCATTACAGTCTCGACCCAAGACGGCAGTTTCGCTCTCACCTTAAACCTAAAACTCAACGCTCAAAACTTCCTTGATGTTTTTACCACCACCCACAGTGGCCAAGGACTCACCAGCGCCCCAGCAGAGTTTACCATCGTCCACGACAACATCGCTCCATTCATTGCAAATATACAGCCAATCAACGGCTCCTTCTTAAATAATCCACGCCCTCTAATCCAGGCCAACTTCTCGGATAACCTCTCAGGGGTAGATGTTACCAAGGTCGAGGTCCGCCTCGACGGACTTAACGTCACAAACCATGCTTCAGTCACGCCTTCCGGTTTTTCTCTTGACCTTTCTAACCCTTCAACCCTTAAACCCTTAAACTCTTTGACTGAAGGCCTGCATACGGTTTTGGTTACGATCTCCGACCGAGCTGGCAACTCAGCCTCCACCTCTTCTACTTTTGCTGTCGATATCACCCCACCACTAATCACCAATCTCACTCCAGCCGATGGATCTGTTCTTACCACAGACCGCCCTCTGATAACGGCCCAGTTCAACGACAACTTCGGCATCAACCTGGCCTCAGTGAAAATCTTTCTCGACAACATGGATGTGACCTCTCTTGCCAGCATTACTCCCTCTGGGTTTACCCTTTATCCCTTCAACCCTTTATCCCTTCACCCCTTGAACCCTTTAACCCAGGGTTCACATACGGTGTTTGTCTCCCTCTCAGATCTTGCCGGTAACCCCGCCTCTGTTTCATCTACCTTTACCGTCACGACGCATCCCGAAATTACCGTTTTCTCGCCGGGAAGCGGGACCGTAGGTACTGAGGTGACAATTCAGGGAAGAGGCTTTGATCCAAGCTCTGGCAAGACGATCGTCAAATTTAATGGCGTCCAGGCCATTATCACAAGCGTTACCGAGACAATTATTAGAACTTTCGTTCCGCTCGGAGCTACCACAGGCCGCATCGCTGTGGAGACTCCTCGTGGAATTGGAACGAGCAGCACCGACTTTATTGTCCTGCTTCGCCAGGACTTTGTCCTCTCCGCGAGCCCTGCTGTTGGAACCGCTGTTCAAGGGATGTCTGCAACCTATGCTTTGCGCATCATAAGCACAGGTCCTGAGCCCTTCACGGGTCTGGCTTCCCTGGCTGTCGCTGGGCTATTACCTGGGATCACCGCCAACCTCATGCCCTCCACTCTGGGGCCAAACGGCACTGGGATTCTGACTTTAACCACCACTAACTCAACTCCTGTAGGCGCTTATATACTGGAGCTGCGTGCCACAGCCCAGATTGAGGGCCGTGCGATTATGCGCACAGCGACTATCACCTTGGGCATTCAGGCTCCGGGGCAGACAATCTTGACCGGTGAGGTGCGCGATGAGCAGGAAATACCTCTGGCCGGCGTGAGCATAAAACTGGGTGGAAGCACGATCACGGAGCTAGGAACCACCGACGCTGGCGGGAACTTTTTTATCCCTCTCTCTGTCGCTGGCCCTCAAGTCTTCTTGATCGATGGCTCTACCGCAAACACGCCGAGCATAAGCTACTCAACTATCCCAGTGACTCTGGATATCCTGGTGGGAATCGTGAATAGCCTCGGTTTCACTCCCAAGCTTCATGGGCTGCCGGTGGCAAAACTTATGCCCATTATACCGGCCCAAGAAACTGTTCTCGCGCCGCCGGATGTCCCTGGCTTTAAGATGGAAATCCCTTCCGGAGTTCAGATCATCGGCTGGGATAACCAGCCTAATACTCAGGTGAGCGTCACTGCCGTGCCCATCGATCGCTCGCCTTTGCCCCCGCTTCCTCCCGGCCTCGGCTCCCGGCAAGTTTATCTGTTCAACTTCGGCAAAATGGGTGGGGGAATTCCGACCGGAAACGTCCCTATTGATACCCCGAATGATGTGGACGGGCTACCCGGCGACAAGATTGACCTGTATTACTTCAACGAGGCTCCGGACGGTAGTGCTCCCAACCGATGGGAGAAATATGGGACAGGAACTGTCTCCCCGGACGGAAGTCGAATCATCACTGATATCAACCCGGCCACGAACCTTCCCTATGGCATCCCGCGCTTTTGCTGCGGCGCCCGCGTCAATGTTCCACCGCCACAGCCAAGACCTGGTGGAGGAGCGAGTGGAGGACAGTCAGGAAGCGGTCAGACGGCAGGCGAGCCTGTGGATACGGCTACGGGCTTTTTCTATCTCGACAAGACCGACATGGTTTTGCCTGGTATTTTGCCCACCGCCATCACCCGCACCTACCGCACTCAACTAACCAATGCCGGCCCCTTTGGATTGGGAACAAGCTGGCCCTATGATATCTTCCTTCAGCCTCCACCGAATAACTCGCCCGATTCGCTTATCTTCTTTACCCCTGGCAACCGCCAGGATCTCTTTGCCAGACAGCCGGACGGGAGCTTTATCAATACAACCTCGCCATCCCTCCGTGGAGCAGTTGTGACTGTGGTGGCGGGCATACGCTCCTTGCGCTTCAAAGACGGAAGCCTTTGGCGCTTCGATGGCGCAGGCCGATTGATTAGCCAAGCTGATCGGAACGGGAATACCATTACGCTCACACGAGATACCCAAGGCCGAGTGACTCAGATTACCGAGCCTTCAGGACGACAACTCACGTTATTTTACACAGGGACCAATCTCCGTATAGACCGGATTCAGGACCCTATAGGCCGGGCGATTCTCTACGGCTACGATGCGTCCGGGCGTCTCATTACCGTAACCGACGCTACGGGCGGCATTACCCGGTACACCTACGATGGTTCTAACCGCATGGTGACCATCACCGATCCCCGAAACATTACCTTCCTTACCAACGAATATGACGCCGCTGGGCGAGTCATCCGCCAGACCCAGGCCGACGGAGGAATGTGGACCTTCACCTACACTGCGTCAGGTAACTTCATCACCCAAACCACGGTAGCCGATCCTCGGGGAAACAGCACAACCTACCGCTTCAACTCCTCCGGCTTTCTCATCAGCCAGACGAATGCCTTGGGGCAGACCACGAGCTTCGAGCGACAGACTGGAACCAACCTTCTCCTTTCTACTAGTGATTCCATCGGGCGAGTCGCCAGCTTCGCGTATGACGCCAACGGCAACGTAACCACCATCACCGATCCGGCGGGAAATGTGCGGGGGTTCGAATATGAGCCAACTTTTAACAAACTTACCAAGATCACTGACCCACTCGGTCACGTGACCACGTTCGAGTACGACGCCAAGGGTAATCTTACTGCAACAGTGGACCCGACCGGCGCACGCACAACTATCGCCTATAATGAATTCGGCCAGCCCCTAAGCACCACCGATCCGCTGGGAAACAGCACGACCTTCACCTACGACAGCAATGGCAATCTCGCTGTTATTGCAGATCCTCTTGGTAACACCACCCAGAGGGCCTATGACCTCGTCTCTCGCCTTATTGAGCAGACTGACCCTAGAGGGAGAAGCGCACGGTTTAGTTACGATGGGCTGAACCGGATTGCCCAGGTCATCGATGCTTTAAATGGAGTCACTTCTTTCAGCTACGATGGCAATGGGAATCTTCTTATGGTGACAGATGCCAGGGGGCACACTATCGCCCACACTTACGACAGCATAGATCGACTGGCAACCCGAGCTGATCCTCTAGGACGATTGGAGACATATCAGTATGATCGGGCCGGAAATCTTATCCACGCCACAGACCGAAAACAGCAAGTGACAACACTGACATATGACGCTCTCGACCGGCGTATCAGTACCGGCTACGCAGATGGAACCACCACCCGGTTTGTCTATGATGCCGGGGGTCGACTGATTGAGGCAACTGACAGCGCAGGTGGCACAATTCTGAACTCGTATGATCTACTGGATCGACTGACAAGCCAGAGCACTGGGATGGGCACAATTAGTTATCAGTACGACTCTCTCGGTCGTCGCATCTCGATGGCTGTCCCAGGTCAGGCGCTTGTTACCTATAGCTATGACATAAATTCCCAACTCACCGAGGTTCTGCAAGGATCACAGTTTGTTAATCTCAGCTACGACGCCCTTGGCCGAAGGACGCGGCTGACTGTTTCCAATGGGGTTTCCACGGAGTACGTCTACGATCCCGCCTCGCGCCTCACCGAGCTGATCTACCGTAATACCCTTGGTATTCTAGGAAATCTCACCTATCAGTACGATCCCGCGGGCAATCGGGCAGCTGTGGGCGGTAGTTTTGCTCGCACACTGTTGCCTGACCCTATCGCTTCGGCCATTTATGACGCCGCGAACCAACAGTTGGCATTTGGCAATAAGACGATGACCTTCGATGCGAATGGGAACTTGACCTCAATAAGCGATTCGGACGGTGTTACTAGCTTTACGTGGGATGCCCGCAATCAGCTCATTAACCTGGTGCGACCTAACTTATCGGCCTCTTTTGGTTATGATGCTTTAGGCCGGCGTACCCTGCGCACGGTCAACGGTCTCAGCTACACTTTTCAATATGACGGTCGCAATGTAGTCAGCGAGAGCGCCGCTGACGGAGATGCCTTTTATCTGGGAGGTCTCGGACTCGATGACGTTTGGGTGCGGCGTAAGCAGGATAAAACTGATTTTGTCATTGCAGATGCTCTTGGCTCTTCCGTCGCCAATCTTGACGCGCTTGGGACAGTCGCAAGCGAGCTAACCTACGAGCCTTTCGGCCGTTCCATGCATACCGGGGTCGTCTCCGATAATCCGATATCTTTTACGGGCAGGGAAGATGATGGAACCGGGCTGTTCCATTATAGAGCACGCTACTACCATCCTGATCTGGCTAGGTACATCTCGGAAGATCCTCTACACTTCCGAGACGGGATTAATGCGTACACCTACGTTCGAAACAATCCAATAAATGCTCGTGATCCATTTGGTTTACTCACCATTATCGTGCACGGATTACGATTTGGGAAACCGAAAGAGGGAAGTTATACAGAAAGCAAATTTGCAACGGACATTAAAGCAGCCACTGGCGAAACAATAAAAGAGGTTCTATGGAGCGGGAATGTCCTTAGCGGGGAAGGCGCATCCGACGCCTTTTTCCAGATCGCTCAACTTATTTCGAACGCTCCTCCGGGTGAGCCTATAAATATAATTGGACACAGTTGGGGTTCCGTGCTTGCTGCCAACTACTTGGCTGCGACTGGAAGTCCTGTTGATCTCCTGATAACTATCGGATCTCCCTTGAGTGCGCTTACTGCCGATCCTGCCTCCGCTTCTGTCTGGGTAAACATCACATCCGTGGCCGACCCTATCTCCTGGGGCTCCTTGACATCAGGGGCAGAGAGGCTGGTTCGTGTAGGCTTGGTGGATCATACAGGGTACTGGAATGACCCTGTGACAAAAAAGGAAATTATAAAACGAATCAAACAGCAAAAGAAAAGGAGGAAATAGATGCCAGAAGAGTTGGTGCTTAGGGGGACGGCATTGCGAAGGTATAAAACTTTCGTACTGACAATGTGTATTGTAGCGACCGCGGCTTACCTACGCCTCAATGCTACTGCAGCACAACCGGATGCAGTAGAGAAACCACACGAACGTTGGGCGTTTACTACAAAGAACCATTTTTCATTTTACGCTTTACTAGCACTAGCGCCTATCTACCGCGACCAAATAGAAGGCGTACTGCTTGATTCGAAGCATGTCTATGCATCGGTCGAGCTTCCTAATGGGGTTCAGTTCTTAGCGCTTGATCGAACCCGGGGCAATGTAGTCTGGCGAAAACGAATTGCTCTCAACGGCTATCCTATACGGGGTGCCCTCGTTCGCTCAGAGACCCGCCTGATAGCGGCTTTGTTTGATGTAGAAAAGAAGGAACTAGTCGTCATAGGAATGAATCCACTAGACGGCACGATTGTTTGGCAGGTCAGTATTCCGGGCCTGCCGAGGCCTGCTATCTATGAGAAAATCCTTGATCCTGATCCTCAGTCCGGAACTGTAAATGTATATTCTTACAAGACCACCAAACGCAACCGTGTGGTGCTAAGAGCAAACGATGGTCAACGTCTCTCTGATTATTCGTACAATGGTTATCTTTGGCCCTACGGGTCACGGCGTGCTGCAGAGATGATCCTTGGGTATCATGGAATCCCTGATGAACGGAAATACAAGGAACTGCTTGCCTTCCACGAGAGCACTGGCCAGTTAGCTTGGGCACTACCGCTATCGCCGCCATGGTCTTCTCCACCGGTTATCGCTGAGAAGTCGCTCCTCATCACGACCGGAAGCCAGCTCCTAAAAATAGATCTCAAAACAGGCCAACCGCTATGGGCGGTCGAGCTAGGGGGACGTATCCCAATTGATCCCGATCCTCCTGTGGTAATAGGGTCAAAAATTATCATAACGCATGCTGCTAGCGCTAATCCGGAAGATAATCAACAGAAACTCAGCATAGTTCGGCTTGCTGACGGCAAACAAGAAGCACGGGTGGACCTGTATCAGGATGATTTCGTGAGCTTTAGAGTCCTCCAACGCATGGGAGATCTCGTGATTGTCAAGTCTGGTTTCCTAATTCAAATTGTTGACGCACAAAAGGCGAGGGTCTTGGCCACCCTAGACTTTGAGAAGTCGTTATCGTGGTTTATCTATTCCGATCCACCAAGTATGCACATCGCTGATAGTGACTCAGAGGGCTTCGCAGTTGTCACCTCGGATGGCAAGCTTCGTTATTTTGCAGCGGAGGATTTTCGTGGAGGAACAATCAGCCGAGCGCCGGCTGAAGAAACACCTAAGGAAACGCCACGCTTCAGTGTTGGTATGATCTTTTTCTACCTTGTAGTCAATCCACTTTGGAATCTCCTGCAGGCCAACCGAACTGCTTTCTGGGTGATGTTTTACGGTTTTCCGGTGCTACTGTTTACCCTTTTGTGGTTATGGAAGCCTCTTTGGGCTTGGCTGCGGCGACTGGGCGTTTCTAGAGGAGCTAAGTGGGGTGGTTGGATTGGTTTTATCCTTGCCCTGCCGGCGGCCATTTATCGCGGGCTCATGGGAGGAATTGCCGCAGGCTTTGGCTCGTATGGGGCGTTTGGCCCTATCTGGGGAGCAATCGTGGGCTTCGCCACTTTTGCGATTATCGGGACAGCGCTTGGAATATGCATTGGCTCGCTATCCCCCCTGTTGTTACGGAGAAGCAAAAGCAAGGAACGATGACTAACTGTGTCTAGCATTAGTTTTTATCAGCAGGTTATAGAGGCACTAAACAACCGTGCCTTCAGGCCCGGGTGCCCATGGCCATCTATATCTATGATGACCTCGGGGCAGGTCGAACCCAGGTGGTAAAGGGGTCAAGTCTTTTGTTTGGTGTGTCCAGATGAATCGCTGTCGTGATCCATAGGGTGACTCTCATTTAGGTGAGGGAAGTCCCGCGGCGGTAAGAGCCAGAAGCCGCCTAGCACGGGTAGCGGCATGAAGAGCAATCGACATGTTGAAGCCTACTGACAAAGTCGGCCTTGGGCCGATGAGCGAGTTGTCGGGTTGCAACGCGAGTAAACGCTGAGCAAGCCTCGTAAAAGATGGTTCGAACTCCGGTGGTCGAGCCGCTCAAATATCGGTGAAGACAGCATGGGCTG
>JACPSE010000099.1 GCA_016193465.1 Deltaproteobacteria bacterium | reverse complement strand
GCGCTGGCAATATGAATGGCCTTGGCGATAAGCTCCTTTCCCGTCCCGCTTTCTCCGTGGATATAAACGGTAGAGTCGGTTTGGGCAATTCGGGAGACGGTCTCCAGCACCCTCTGCATCTTTTCGCTCTTAGCCACGATGTTGGAAAAATCGTATTTTTCCTCCAGGAGCCCTTTGAGTCTCTTAACCTCAGCGGTAAGGCGGCGCTTCTCCAGGGCCTTTTCGATTTGCAGCAGCAGATCCCTCGGCTCGAATGGTTTTGTAAGATAGCTATAGGCTCCCCTTTTCATGGCCTCTACAGCGCTTTCAATGCTCCCATGGGCAGTGAGGATGATGACCGGCATTTCAGGATTGATCGAATGCAACTCTTGCATCAGTAATATGCCATCCCGATCCGCCAGCCTCAGATCAACGATGGACAGATCAAAGGGCCGGGCTTTAACGGCCTCTATCGCATCTTCCTCTCTCAGGGCCGTGGCGACCTCGTAGTTTGCTGACTCCAGCCTCATCTTCATCAGTTCGACGAGGTTTCTGTCATCATCCACCACCAAGATCTTTGCTGAAAACATGAGGGGCCTTTACCTCTCCTTTCCCCTTTTCATCTCTTCAATCTCGATGTCCACTTGTTTCGACTTATCAAGCATCTGGTTTAACCTCTCGTTCACCTGAAGGACTCCCACCCAGGCTTTGGCCTGCTCGACTAAAGGGCTTTGAGGATATTCGCTGATAAGCTTCCTGAAAAGAGCCATGGCCTTGCGATAATCCCTTTTGGGATTTCCCGCATGGGCGTAGACCAACCCCATATTAAAGACGGCCTCGGCGGCCAGGGGCCCGTCAGGAGTGAGAGATAAGACCTTCTGGTTTTCCTTCAGGGAACCCTCGTAATCCCCTTGAGCAAGCAGCTTTTGTCCACGCAGCACAAACTCGCTGGCCTCTTGCCGGCTTTTGATCTCTTTTACAAAAGCACAACCCGAAGGAGAGAGAAAAATCAAGCTGGCAATACAAATATAAAGGTACTTCCCTGTCCTGCCTGGCTCTCTGCCCATACCTTACCACCGTGAGACGTTATGATGTGCTTGACAATAGCCAACCCTAATCCTGTTCCTTGGATCCGGTAGGAACCTGCGGAAGCTGCCTGCTGAAACTTATCAAAAATGGTGGCGAGATTTTCCGCCGGTATGCCTGGACCGGTATCCGCCACTGAGACTTCAACTGCTCTATCTCTTTGCCGGGCCGAGATTGTCACCTGACCTCCATCCGGGGTGAACTTGACGGCGTTCCCGATCAAATTCCTCAGGGCCTGAAGGAGCCTCTCGCTATCCACCGTGATGACGGGCAATTCTTCAGCAATCCTGGAATCCAGTCTAATTTTTTTCGCCTCGACCAGAGGCCCTATCTCTATCATAGCCCTGTTTACCAGAGGGGCAAGGCTTGTGGGCTCAAAGTTATAGACCATCATCCCGGCTTCCATTTTGGAGAGATCCAGCAGGGAGTTGACCAGGCCGATGAGACGTTCGCTCTCCTCGGCGAGGATGGTCAAAAGTCTCCTTTGCTTCTCCGTCAACGCTCCCCCCACACCCTCGAGCAGAAGGCCTGCCCCTTCCTTTATCGACGTCAGAGGGGTGCGCAGCTCATGGGACATCGAGGAGAAAAAATCAGATTTCATTCGGTCCAGGTCCTTAAGCTTCTGGCTCATGGAATTAAAGGCGCTTGCCAACTCCGCTATTTCCGGCGGAGAGGAAAGATTCACATCGCTCTCGAAATGGCCTTTGGCGATTTCTCTGGTCTTCATCTTCAAGATAGAGATGGGTTGGGTGATGCTTCTGGTGATAAATAGCGAAAGGACAATGACGAATATAAGGGAGGCCCCTGTGATCGCCATCGCTGCTCGGCGCGCATTGCTTCCGGCCTCAGCCAATTTTCGAATCTTACCGTAGGTATTTTGCTGACTATAGCTACTCAATTTTTCCAGCTCCGCGATAATCAGGTCCGCAACCCTCCCTTTTCCTTGCCTGTAGCGGTCGTAAGGATAGCTTCTACCGGCTTTCATATATTTCACTTCCTGATCAACGAGGTCTTGGTAGCGTTGATGGTGGTCTTTGACCTGGCTCAAGAAGCCACTGGCGCGAGCATCTGCCAGGGCCATCGCTTCCTCGATATACAGATCGAAATCGCTTTTAAACAGGAGAAACTGATCATACAGGGCATCGTCCCGGGTAATGAGGAATCTCCTCTCATAGCGGATCTCCGACAGCAGGGCATCGGTAAGTTTCTTCTGGTAGTCCAAAACGCGAGTGTCGCCCTCCAGAACGGAACGGGTGATGTCGTTGAATCGCCGTAGCTCGATCACGGCGTAGACACTTACGGCTATAATGAGGATAAAAATTCCCAGATAACCAAGGAACAGGCGGGAAAATAGAGTCAACCTCATCCTTTTAACTTCTTCAAAAGGAGGATTCCAGAGAAGCCATCCTAGTTGTTCTCCTCAAAATTATCTCACTTGTCGCCCTAGATCGTCCAACCTCAGGGGGTCAGTCCAATTCTTAACTTTCATAAGGTATCGTGACGGTAAAAGTCGAGCCCTTGCCAAGCTCGCTCTCCACTTCAACCTCTCCTCCAAGCATCCGGACAAACGTCTTAACAATATGGAGTCCCAAACCTACACCGCCATGGCTCCTCTGCACAGAGTTGTCTGCTTGATGAAACTTCTCGAAGACGTACGGAAGCGCATCTTTAGGGATGCCTATCCCTGCATCCGCCACCTTGAACTCAAAGAAGGCGTGAGTTAGAGCTTCTTCCGCCTGTTGCCTCTCGCCTGTCGCCTGTTTCATCCGGACTGATATCGTCACGGACCCTTTATCCGTGAATTTGATCGCGTTATTGATAAGATTCTGAAGAACGTGCTTGAGTTTGACACTGTCGGTTTTTATCACCGGCAGCTCGGGGGGATAGTCCCAGACAAGCCTAACTTCCTTATCAGAAGAAAAATCATAAAACGACTTAAGCTCAGTCAGAAAATTTTCCAAATGAAATCCTTCACTTTGCACCGAAGTCGCCCCAGACTCGATCCTGGTAGCATCCAGGATGCTGTCGATCATGGTCAACAGTTCGTTGGAGGACTTTGCGATCCTCCCCAGCGCTCGATCTTGGTCCACTAATATTTTATCCTTGATCATTCCCGTATAACCCATCACCACATTGAGGGGCGTCTTAAGCTCGTGCGAGATGACGCCCAGGAACTCCGACTTCACCTTACTGGCCTCCTCCAGCTCCGCTGCCTGTCTTGTGATCTCCTCATAGAGCTGGGCATTGTGAATCGCTATGGCGGCCTGGCCTCCAAGGGTCTTCAAAAATTCAACTTCTTCCTCGGTGAACTGCCGCGCCTCTTTCGTATAAAAGCCGAGGACGCCAAGGACCTCACCTTTGGCGATTAGCGGCACTCCCAGGTAGGAAACCAGCCCATGTCTGCGAAAGAAGCCGTAGTCTTTTGTCCGGGGATCGCTCTGAACATCGGCCACCTGCAAGGAAGCCTTCGTTTCAACCACTGCCTGGGCGAGCCCATGCCCGGTTCTCCATTCTTCCGACTTCCACACCCCTTCATCCAGGTTGCGACAGGCGATAGGCTCCAAGGCGCTGCTTTTTCCGTCGAATAGACGGACAGTCGTAGCTGCCGGGTAAGAGAGAAAGAGATCGATTTGCTCCAGCAGGAGCTCCAGTACCACGCGGAGATCCAAGGTCGAGGTAATGGCCAGATGGATACGGTGCAGGGCCGACAAATCGCGCAGGCCCCTTTGGAGGCGCCCTTCGCTCTCCCTCAATTTCTTTTCCATCTGGCTCTTGTAAAGAGCCATCTTGATCGTGCTGTGCAGCTCTCTCTCGTCGAATGGTTTGAGGATATAGCCAAACGGCTCGGTTGCCTTGGCCCGCTCCAATGTTTGATCGTCTCCATAGGCGGTAAGATAGATGACCGGAATATGGTAACGCTCGCGCATGTGCTCGGCGGCCTCGATGCCGTCCATGTCCCCTTTCAAAACAATATCCATCAGCGCCAAATCCGGGCGCATTTCTGCGGCTTTTTTAATGGCCTCCTTTCCGGAAGAGGCGACAGCAGGAACAGCATATCCCAAACTTTTCAAGCTGTCTTGAATGTCCTTCGCTATGATGTTCTCGTCTTCAACGACCAATATCTGTGCGGTCGCCATTGTCATGCCTCCTTTCTTGGCGGCTGAGAGCTGTGAATGTAACTTTAACTTCCGTTCCGGCACTACTTCCAAGCTCGATGCTTCCGTCGATCTGCTCCGTCAGGGTGTTTACGAGCTGTAGACCTAAGGTTTCCGTGTTGCGGAAATCCAAATTCTTCGGCAATCCAACGCCGTTGTCCCTTACAACCAGCATATAGTGATCGTCATGCTGACGCCGCAGGTCAATGCTGATTTCGCCTTTCTTGCCTTCCGGAAAGGCGTATTTCAGAGAATTGGAGACCAGTTCATTGATGATCAGGCCACAGGGAATTGCAGTGTCAACGTCGAGATAAGCCTCCTCGACATGGATCCTGAGGACGATGCGATCCGAATGTACTCCATAGGAACGGAACAAATGCGATACCAAACTTTGAACATGATCGGTAAAGTCGAGCCTGGACAGGTCTCTGGATTGATACAATTCCTCGTGAATCAGCGCGATGGAGCGAACACGGCTCTGGCTTTCCCTAAACATCTCCAAGGCTTTTGGATCCTTGATAGACTTTGCCTGAAGATTGAGCATACTCGAAATGATTTGCAAATTGTTCTTGACCCGATGATGAATCTCTTTGAGAAGGACCTCTTTTTCCTTCAGTGACGCCTTGATCTGCTCCTCTGCCCGCTTGCGCTCGGTGATGTCGATAATGGAGGCGAGAACAAATGTGCCTTCGTTTATCGTGAGCGGATTAAGGCCAATCTCGACGGCAACCGTGCCGCCGTCCTTACGAAGACCAATGAGGTCCCGGCCGGCGCCCATGGGCCGCGCTGTGGGATTTGCGAAGAAGCCCCTTTGATAGTCGGAATGGCTGGCACGCATCGGCCCTGGGATCAGGAGCTCAATGGATTGGCCCATTAACTCCTCTCTGCAATACCCGAATAACTTCTCCGCCTGTGAGTTCATAAGGACGATCTTGCCCGCCTGGTCCACCATGACCATGGCGTTCGGGGCGGCTTCGACCACTGTCACGTAAAGGGAGTATCCAGGATTCATCCTTAGGAGATTTCCGTTCATAATTCTCACAAAACGGTTTCCGAGGGAGCAAAAGCTAAAGGGGTATGATAATGAAGGTAGGCAATTAACGTGCCATACTCAAATTTATCTGCAAAAATACGCAAATTTTCGTCCAAAAATGGACAAAGCAACGGAGGAATCTTGATAGAGCATGTCAATGTTTTGCCAAAGGTGCCCTAAAATGGTATCGCGTCAAAGAAGATTTAAAGGATTAGGCGGAAAAATAGAGTCAGCCCCATCTTTAGAAGCCGCGCAGTTCCGCCCGTTGCACTGGAAGCGGCGCGTTACGCCTTGCGCTTCGTCCGCTCGAGCGCGGTCTCGATCGCCTGGCACAGGGTCTTCAGCACCTTGATGCGCGCGTGGTACTTGTTGTTGGCCTCAACCAGCCTCCATGGCGCAATCGACGTCGAGGTGCGGTCAACCATGTCGCACACTGCCTGCTCGTAGGCCGCCCATTTTTTGCGGTTGCGCCAGTCCTCTTCGGTGATCTTGAAGCGCTTGAAGACGACCTTCTCGCGCTCCTTGAAACGCTTCAGCTGCTCGTCCTCGCTGATCGCGATCCAGAACTTTACCACTACGGTGTCGTGGCGCACGAGCTGCTGCTCGAAGTCGTTGATCTCGGTGTAGGCGCGGATCCAGTCCGCTTCCGAGCAGAACCCTTCGATGCGCTCCACCAGGACGCGGCCGTACCAGGAACGGTCGAAGATCGCGAAGCGGCCCCGGCGCGGGATGTGACGCCAGAAGCGCCACAGGTAGGGCTGCGCCCGATCTTCCTCGCTCGGCGCCGCAACGGAGATGTTGTGGTAGTGCCGGGCATCGAGCGCGGCGGTGACGCGCCGGATCGCGCCGCCCTTGCCGGCGGCATCATTGCCTTCGAACACCGCCACCACCGCGATATCCCTGAAGCGCGGATGGCGCGACAGCATGTTCAGCCGTCCCTGCCACTTCTCGAGCTGTTTTTGGTACTCGTCGCGCGTCATGGGCTGATCGAGCTCGAGCGCGCGCAGGACGTTCAGATTGTCGGCCGAGGGCAGCAGCGGTGGGGTCCTGCCGGGGAGACGGCTTGCCGGCTTCTCGTCGAGGCGCTCGCGCATCGCCGCCAGCAGGTGCCGGCCCACCGTGAGCGCCCGGTAGCGAGGGTCCGCCCCCGGCACCACGATCCACGGTGCCTCGCCGGTCGAGGTCTTGTGCAAAAACGGCTCGCATACCCTGACGAACTTCTTGTAGAGCTTGAAATACTTCCAGTCGAGCTTGGTAACGCGCCAGCGCGTGTTGGGGTCCTTTTCGAGCGCCTTCAGCCGCTTCTTTTGCTGCGCCTTGGACAGATGGAACCAGAACTTGAGCAGCAGCACGCCTTCGTCGCACAGCATTTTCTCGAAGCGCAGGATCTCGGCGATCGCCTGGGAGAACTCGCCTTCGCTGATCGCGCCCTGCACGCGCCCAACGATCGGCTCCGTGTGCCAGGCGCCGAAGAAGATGCCGATCTTGCCCTTGGGCGGCAGCGCGCGCCAGAAACGCCAGATCGGCGGTCGCTCGCGCTCCTCGTCCGAGGGCTCGGGGAAGGCATGGGCGTAGATGTGGCGCGGGTCCATCCACTCGTTGAGCAGGTTCACCGTCTCGCCCTTGCCTGCGCCCTCCACGCCGGCAATCAGGATCAGCACCGGGAAGCGGCCGTTTTCCTTGAGGTCGTACTGTGCGTTGAGCAGCGCCTCGCGCAGCTTGGGCTCTTCGCGCCGATAAACCGCCTTGTCTATCTTGTGCTCGAGATTTGCCGATTCAAACATGGTGTCGCGTCGCCTTGACTCAGATCAGGTCCGGCGAGATCACGGTGCGCACCCACGCCTGCGCGCCGCCGTCACCCTCGCACCACGTAATCCAAACGATAGCAAAGTAAATTCCTATCACTTAGTCCCCGCAAGTAAAAGCGGCTATAAGAGTCTACCCAACGTTCCCGTCGTGAGACCTTCCACTCCCATTGCGATCGCTTTTCAACCTCATCTGGCTGGATCCAATCTAGGGTTCGAACCGAGCTTTCCTTTTTTCCAGGAAAGCCCCAATCCCCTCCTCTGTCTCTCCTGATCGGGCAGCGACTGCTCTGACATAACCTACAAATTCAAGGTGGGTATCAAAGTCTGTTGTAAGACCTCTGTAGATGACCTTTTTCGACAACTGGACCGCATACTTCGCCTGTTTGCAGATTTTAGCTGCAAGCTGATCGGCCTCGTGCAACAATTGCTCAGAGGGCACCGCCTTAAGTACAAGCCCAATTCTCTCCGCTTCCTTAGCGTCAATCCACTCGCCACTAAAAATTAGATGACAGGCTTTCTGTAGGCCCACGAGTCGGGGTAGAAGATAGCTGCCACCCGCAGGCACCATGCCCCTTGAAACATACGTTTCTGCAAACCGCGCACGCTCTCCGGCAATCCGAATGTCGCACATCAAAGCGAGGTCGAACCCTGCTCCGGCAGCATCCCCATTCACAGCGGCGATTGTCGGTTTTTCCAAAATCTGTAGCAAACGCGGCGTCTGGCTCGGTTTCTCAGGGAAGCTAAATTTGACTTTTCGCTCCTGGTAACTTTCAGAAATCCTAGCGAGGTCACCCCCGGAACAGAACGCGGGATCTTTGCCAGTTAGAACGATAACCCGAATATCATCGTCCTTACTTGCGTCTTTTAAACACTCAGCAAACTCTTGACGCATGGAAACGCTAAAAGCATTTCTTTTCTCAGGTCGGTTGAGAGTGATTGTTGCAATCCCTAAGTTCTTTTCGTAAATGATGTTTTTAAGTTCCATTGCCTCCTCCCGTCCATTTAGGAAACCGATTCCTACGCAGATAATCGGAATAGTAAATTATCTTTTCCAAAGCCTTAAGCCCGCTTCGGAGATCCCAATACACAGGCATTGCCAGCCTTTTCGCCCGCATAGCAATCTCTTCTTTTAGCGATTGGAGCTTGGGATCGTCGCTGGAACGCAGGACGACCATTACGGCGCATGTTGGCGAGCGAGCTTCAGCAGCCGCCTTTACCATGTTCACCAAATAATGTATAGATGGGTTTTCTGCTGAACGATCATAAATGATAGTTTCCATTTCGAGATTCAATACCACAGCACCAATGCTTCGGTCCGAAGTGACACCTTCCAGAACAGCCTTAAAAAAATGACCCTCCTTGCGCCTCAGAACGCTAGCCGGTAAATCAATCGGATTTTTAGTGCTCGTACCTGCGGGAAGTTGAAGTGACTTCAGCTTCCTCTTGGTATGAGCTGACAGATCGTTCAGGTCTAAGTTAAACTCGGAACACATGTCAGCACTTATAACCGATTGACCTCCTCCATTTCCAATGATGGCGAGGCTCCTTTTGCCGGGAATCGGATGGAGTCTCTTAAGCCCTGAAATGACGTCCGCCATTTCAGCCAGACTTCTCACTTCAATAGCCCCTGCCTGGCTTAATACCGTTTTCCAGATAACATAGTCCCCCGTGAGGGCGCCAGTGTGGCTAGCTGCGACTTCCCTCCCCCGCCTGGTGTTTCCGGATTTAAAAATCACCACCGGTTTTTTTCTCGTCGTTTTTCGGAGGACATTGAAAAACCGCCTGCCATCTCCTCTTAAGCTCTCGATGTACATTGCAATGATCTCAGTCTCCGCATCCGAGGCCATGTATTCGAGAAACTCCACCAACCCAAGATCAGCGCAGTTTCCAACGGAAATAGCTTTGCTAAACGCAAAACCGCGCACGTTGCCTGCTTGGATCAGGCTGCTTGTCAGTCCGCCACTCTGCGAAACAAAAGCAACGTCCCCAACCTCCATACCTACTCTGTGATTGAGTGCCAAACGACACCGAGAGCAATAAGTTCCAAGGCAATTAGGCCCAACGATCCTCAAATCGCCTCGCCCTGCAATCCTCACAATCTGGTCTTCAAGCATCTTACCATCTTTGCCCGCTTCACTAAAACCAGAGGTGTAAATGTGAGCGATCTTAACGCCTTTTGACAGGCAATCCTTGACCATCGCAGGCACCAATGGTGCGGGAACCATAATTTGGGCCAAATCCACCTTTCCAGGAATGTGTTTGACCGAGGGGTATGACTTTAGACCGCAGATCATATCCGCTGAGGGATTCACGGGGTAGATATTTCCTTTGAAGTGTTGTGTCTTCAGTACGCTGACGGCTCTATAGCCGTATTTTTTCTCATCGTTGGATGCACCAATGACCGCTATCGATCTAGGATGGAAGACATAGTCGAGCAACTTAAGATCTCTCTGGGAAGTCACCATTCTAAACCCGCGTACGGCTAGCGCTTTCGTTGATGAAGAAAAAATTTGCCATCAACAACCAGAGATCCCCGAGGATATACAACCACAGGATTCAGGTCTATTGCCTTGACGTAGCTGGGAAAACTGGCCATGAGCCCGTCCCTACCCCCTATCGCTAACAAGATCCGAACAAGCTCATCGAGATCCAGGCGATCTTGTCCTCTATAACCTTCCAGCAAGTCACGCGCCCGGATTTCCTTAAGCATTTCGTTGGCATCTCTGGCCGTTATGGGTATCAACCGCATGGAAAAATCCTTATATAGCTCAACGAAAATTCCACCTATCCCAAACACGATGATGGGACCGAACTTTTCATCAGTGGTTGCCCCCACAATAAGTTCGGTTCCTTGAGGAACCATGCGTTCTACCAAGACACCGTAGATCCTGCGATCACCGATTGATCTCGTTGCCGATCTCATGATCTCATCGTAAGCTTTTCCGATTTCGCCTCGCGTCCTAAGGTTTAGTCTTACGCCGCCCAGCTCGCTTTTGTGTACTACGCCCGGTGACAAAACTTTCAGCACCACAGGTGTACCAACCTTACGGGCTTCGAAGCACGCTTGACGTTTAGATTTTGCGATTTTAAAGGCAGGCGTCCTGAGCCCGAGTCTGCGAAGAAGTTCCTTTGCCTCTACCTCGAAAAGCAAGGAACGATCCTGTTCGTAGGCTTTGACTAAAAGCCTTCCGATGATGCCTCCCTGCTTCATGTGAATTCGTCGCGGTAAGGTTAAATTTCCCTTTTCAACCTGCCAGGAGAGGAGATAATCCTTTCATGCGATATCATTTCATTCATTGGAACAAATGCTCGTAACGCTTTTTGAGCTCCACGATTTTTTTGCCGATGTCAATGGGAACGTAATATTTCTCGATTCCTTCGATTAAATTGGGATAAGCCAGCTTCACGTTTCTGGTTTTCGCGGGCACCTGATGAAGCTGACTTACCAGTTCTTGCCCCTCCTTGGAAAGGACAAAATCAACAAAAAGTCTTGCCGCAGCCGGATGGGGCGCATTTCGCGCTAACGCAAGGGCCGATGTTTGCGTGATCGTGAACTTTTTACCCTTCCATTCCATTGCCACCCAATCGACAGGCGCTCCCTTCCCCTTTGCGCTTTCAACAAGGTGCTGAGAAGCATGGAAAACAATAGGGAATTCGCCGGCTGCCAGTAATTGAACCAGAAGCGCATTGTCGAGGTATAGCCTGGGTTTTTGAGCTGCGAGTTTTTTCAGATAGCCAAAGCCTTGCTCCTTACCTATGACTTGTTCTTCAAGAACAACAAACTGGTCTTCCTCATCGCCCCGCATAGCTATCAGCCCTTTCCATTTCGGATCTAATAGATCCATTAAATCCCGAGGTGGGTCATTAACCAGCCGCTTATTATACGCTGTGACGCGGTTGGAGTGGTAAAAAGCTGACCAGAAACCTGGTTCCTTTTGTTTTGCTTCGAGAGATTCTGCCTCGGCTGAATAGTACCTGTCAAAAGCTCCTTCCTTTACAAAATTGTAAAGATGGTCTCCCCCGGACTGGATGACGTCCACAAGAAACTGCCCTGCTAGCTGCTCAGTCCTAACCTTGGCATGTATCTTATTTCTACTTTGCCGCAGAATTGTAGATTTGATAAATGGATATCTCTGCTCGTATGCCTCGGTGATGGGCTTCATGAGCTCGAGCGGCACAGAACAATAGAGTACCAGCGTGCCCTCTTTTTTCGCTTGGGCAACCAAATTCTCGGGTTTTTCTGCCGCTTCAGGGGACGTAGCCCAGTAGCTGGGAGGAAACAGAGTCATCAAGGCCAGGATGATGAAAAAAAATATCCGCGCAACCTGTCGAACGATAGGCATATTTTCTCCTCCAGCCGAAACATTTAGGTCTATGGGAAGAGTCCCATGCCCCACCAGCAAAAGAGATTACCCTCGATCCCTCCTACAGCCAGCTAACTTGAAAGCCTCATTACTCCAATTCGGAGTAGATGTCCAGCCCTATCTGGAAACCTCCCGCGAGTTGACATAATGCTACCTTACCGGATACTCTCCGCCTCAAAATCGGGCTCCGGGACCGGTTCATAACCCTGAGATGCCCCTTGGGTTCATGAAGGCTCTCTGCCGCTTGGTCGAGGAGGCAGCTTTCGAGTTCTCAAGGGCCGGCTCAAAAAGCAAATTCCTGCTATCACTTATCACTTAGGGTTCCGGTAGACCCTTTTTGTCCGCATCCGCCGCCAGCAGCTTTTGCCCGAATTGATCGAGGCGCTTCTCGGCGCCTTGAAAACTTGCTTGGGCGTGGCCCAGGTGCTTCCCCACCAGGTTAAATTCTTCTCGGAACCTGGAAAAGTCCCCCTCTAGGCGGCTGAGGTACTGGATGATCTCTTTGGCGCGCTCTTCGATCTTCATCCCTTTCAAGCCCAAGACGATTGCCTGGAGATAGGCATAAAAGCTGTTCGGGGAGACGGGTATGACTTTTTTGCTCAGCGCATAATGGCTCAAACTCTTCTCGCCTCCCGCACCGTCATCTTTGATGATCGTTTCGTAATAGACATTCTCTGCGGGGATGTACATGAGGGCAAAGTCGTAGGTCCCCTCATCAGGCAGGATGTATTTGGTGGCAATGGCATCGATGTGCTTTTTCACATCGGTCACAAATTGCCTTCTCGCCTTAGCCTTTTCATCCTCGGTAACCCCTTCCAACATCCGCTTGAAGTTTTCCAAGGGAAACTTCGAATCGACCGGAACCAGAGACCCTCCCAGCTTAATAACCGCATCCACCTTCTCGCCGCTGCGGAAAGCAAACTGCGCGGCAAAGTGGTCCGGCGGGAGGATCTGGCTCAAAAGGTCAGTGAGGAAAAATTCCCCCAGACCGCCTCTGAGCTTGGGGGCGCGCAGGATCTCTTGCAGGGAAGCGATATCCTTTCCCACCTCATAAATCTTCCGGTTCGCCTCCTCCAGGCTCCCCAGACTCTTTTGCACGTTCCCCACCACCCGCGCCGCATTGTCGAGTCTTTCCCCTAGGCTCTGCTGTGTCTTTTGCAGGACCTCCGAGCTTTCCTTCAACCTCTCGTTGACGTTACTCAAAACCTGTCCCAACTGCTGGTGGATAAGCTGGACGCTGCTGTCCAGAACTTGCGTGAACTGACCGCGCAGTTGATCGATCTGCTGCTGGATTAAAAGAAGGGACTGGTCCTCTTTTCTCTCTGACAGGAGAGTTTGCAAGCGGCGCAGGAAAAACCAGGCAAGAACGACAAAACCTACAGTGAGGAGAAGGATGAGAAGAATAGGATTAAGCGCTTCCACAAATGGGGGCTTTGAAGCTAGAGAAGCCTCAGGGCGTATTCCAGGATCTCACTGAGCTTGCGGATCTGAGTAGCGCGCATCGATTTTTCCTCAGGCGGGGAGGAAAAATATTGGTCGAGGCTTCTCTTGAGATTCCATTCTAACAGCTCCACGCACTGCTCCATGCTGACCTTTTCCGAACGGCGGCGCCGCGCCTGGTGCAGCTCTTTAAAACGAATTACCTGGCCCATATATCTGCGTAGCTTAGGGAGGGATTATCACCTTGTCAAGGGCAAGGGTTATTCCAATGTGCCGGGTTGATCTATTTGCACGTTATCGGCTATGCTTTGCCGAAAAGACGAGGGATGGAGAGGGTATCCATGGCAGACAACGGAGAAACACACCTGTCGTTCACGGGGAACTCGTATATCGAGCACCGGGTGTCGGTGCACCACAGAAAAGTGGGCTTCCTCAAGCTCGTCGAGCTGCTGAAGGGCTCCGACTTGAGCTTCGCGAATCTGGAGTGCGCCATCCAGGACGGTGAGGACTGGCCCGCCTTCGGCTCCGGCATGGGCTGGGCCGGGACCTACATGGGCGCTCCCCCCAGCATGATAGAGGAACTTAAGTTCATGGGGATCAAGGCCGTGTACGCAGCCAACAACCACGTGGCGGACTTCGGCGAGCTGGGTATCCTGACGACGATCAATTACTTGAAGCGTGGCCGGATGCCCTACGCTGGCATCGGGGCCAGCCTCACTGAGGCCTCTCAGCCAACCTACCTAGAGACCGAGAACGCGCGGGTCGCCTTGATCGCCGCCGCCGACTGGGGCCCGCGTCAGATGATGGATCTCCCCTTCCCGTGGCCCGCCGGCTACATGCCCGCGGACGAGCTGCCACCCTACAAGAGCCGCCCTGGCGTCAACGTCCTGCGGTACGACGCGGTCGCGCACGTGGACCGGGACGCCTTCGAACAGCTCAAGCGCATCAGCCAGGAGCTGGAGTGGGGGCGTGGGAAGGTGGTGCGTTTCCAGGGTGCCGCCCGGACCGAGCCGCTTATCGGCTCCACGCTCCGGGGGTGGGAGAAGGACACGGACACCGAGTTCTTTTTCATGGGCCGGAAGTTCGTGTTGGGGGAGGAGTTCCGCATGTCCACCTTTGCCTACCAGGAGGACCTGGACCGGACCTACAGGCATGTCACGGAAGCTCGGCGGCATGCCGACGTCGTCATCGTGGCACTCCATGACCAGGCCCATGGTGTGGGGGTGCACGATTACATCAACACCTTTGCCCACGGCTGCATCGATGCCGGCGCCGATATCTACATCAATCACGGCGGTGTTCAGCGGGGTATCGAATTCTACAAGGGCAAGGCAATCATTTATGGTCAGCCTCCGCTGTACCTGCAGAACGACGAGGTGACGAAGCTCCCCACATCAATGAAGCTCCGCATGGGCCTGGGCATTGACAGCACGGCTGGAGAACTGCTGGAGGAGCGGGAGCGCAGCCGCGAGCGTGCCAATCGCGCTGGCGGGCAGAGGCAGGCCTTCTCCGGCATCGGCAGCGCCGTCCACACCGTCGTCTTCGGGGAGAACGCCGAGTTGAAGGAGATTAGGATCCGTCCGACGGAGGAATATATCATTCACGGCCGCCGGCCCCGACTCAGCGTGCCCCGACTCGCGGAGCCCGGGAGCGAGAAGTTCAATCAGGTCATCGAGCGGGCGCGGGAGAGGTCCAAGCCCTTCGGCACCACCATAGAGATCCGTGATGGCATCGGGGTCGTCCTGCCTAAGTGACGGGTTAGCTCTTCGCCCACCAAGAGCCATCACGGCTCTTCCCGCTGAGGGCCTACCCCTTTTCACATTGCCCTGCGCGTGCTTGACCATGTCCGGGTTGTGCTCGATGCCGAGGGCCACGCGCGCCTTGCGCCGCAGCGAGTGCCGATGTAGCATAAACTCGACTCCATAGACTCCAGCGAAGGAGGCGTTCATGCCCACCGTCCGCATTGATGACACCCTAGAAATGTTCTACTGCATTGACGACTTCACCGACCCCTGGCTTAAGCCCGAGACGGTTCTCCTCCACCACGGCAACGCCAAGAACCATCGCTTCTGGTGGGCGTGGGTGCCCATCTTGGCGCGTCATTACCGCGTGGTACGGATGGATGCGCGGGGCTTTGGCGATTCCACAGCGCCACCGCCGGGCTACAACTGGAGCTTAGAGGGCTTCGCCACCGACATCGCGCGGCTCTTGGACCACCTTGGTCTGGAGAAGATGCACTTTATCGGCGAGACAGTGGGCGGGACAATAGGCCTGCAGTTTGCGTACCAGTACCCGGACAGGGTGAAAAGTCTGACCGCCTGCACGTCGCCGTTCAAGTTCGCCAGTTCCTCTCGTGGGGAGTCAGCCGCGTATGTGGAAGAGCACGGTGTCGAGGCGTGGGCGCGCTCCACGATGCACCGCCGCCTTGGCAAGGACAGCGACCCCGCGCTGGCCGAGTGGTACGCGCAGCAGATGGGCCGCACCAGGCAGTCGGTGGTCAAAGATACGTTGAACTATACGAGGGGCATAGACTTGACCGAGCGGATTCGCCAGATCAAGGCGCCCACCTTGGTCATCGCGCCGGCGGACAGCGCCGGACAGCCCGCTGAGGCATACCGGGAGCAGCAGCGCGCAATCCCGGGCGCGCGACTCTTCATGGTGCCCGGTGCTGGAGGGTTCGTGCAGCACACGCACCCCGAGGTCTGCGCGAAGGCGGCGCTGGACTTCCTGCGGTCAGTGGGCTAGACGCTGCCAGCCGACCGCTCTTCTAGCTCGGGCATGACCACCCCGGTAGTCCGCGCATTGAGGGTAGGTACGTCAAAATGAACTAAGGAACTCCCTTGACCGAAAGGAGCTAAAACCGAGTATGGAAGTTTTAACCCTGAGAGAGGCCCAAGCTGCGGTAATGGCGATGCTCGAAACAGCAGCCAAGGACGGGGGCAAGCCTGTGTGCGCCGTTGTCGTCGATCGCACCGGCGAACCCCTTTACTTGGCGCGGATGGATGGCGTTCCACTGCGCAATCTGCACTTCTCCATGAGCAAGGCTTACACCTCGGCCTACATGGAGAAAGACAGCGGTGAAGTCGGCGAGCTGTTGAGGGAATCGCGCCGCACTCTTGATTGGTACGGCAATCCCCGCCTCACCGGGATCCCCGGCGGCGTCGTCATCCAGAAAAACAAATTCACCGTGGGGGGAATCGGTATCAGCGGCCGTCCGTCAGAGAAGGATCTCGAGCTGGCGAAGATCGGACAGGCGGCTTTGCTGAAAGGGTAGCTGCGCTGATCCTAATCTAGCCGCGCTTTTCCAGGAAAGAACCGTCAATGGGCTTGAAATTCTCCCACCCCGGCGCCGGCTGCTTCGGCGCCTTTTCCACAAACCCCTGAAACCACAACCCCATAAACAAATACAACGGCTTGCCCTTAATAATCAGCACCCGCGCCGGACGATCGTTTAACGCATTGAAATGCTGATGCACGCAGCCAGGCGTCACCACCACCAAATCCCCCGCGCCCCAGTCGTACCGCACTCCATCGTGAATATCGTACCCCTGTCCTTCCACTACATACAACAACGCAGGATTCTGATGCCCATGCTTCTGCGACCGCCCTCCAGGACTCAACTCCTCGAGGGAACAATGCAGGCTCTGTGTCAACCCATAACCCGGATTCATCATGTTTTTATGCCACACCTGGGGTCCGCCTCGCCAAGAACGGTCGGAAGCTTTGATGACCCGGGGAAGACTCCTCAGGCGCGCCAGCTCCCGTTCCAGGCTGTAACCCTGGCTGCCAATATTGCGCACAAAGCAGCGCTCTTCGTCGTACATTTGCTTTTCCACCCTGCACCTCCTTAGAACGTGTTCTTGCGGCCAGTTATTGTAGAAACCACCCGTGCCAGAGCTTACTATAGCGGTCGATATGATCGTTATACTTAACCGGATCTATGACAATAAAGTCGAATCCCTCTCGCAAACGGGCCGGGTCAGGTAAGACTTCCGGATGCGTTGGAATCCGATTGACTTCTCGAATGACTTTCTGCCCGCCATCCCTGCTCAGCATGAAATCAAGAAAAATCAAAGCCGCGTTGGGGTGCGGGGCGTTTTTCGCCAAAGCGCTAACGTTACTCGCCGCGACGACTGGCTCGAGGTTAGCCCAATCGACCGGCGCACCCAGGCGCTTTCCCGAAGCCATCCCCTGGCTGTGGGCATTGGGAGATAGAAAATCCTCACCGGCGGCGATCAACTGCGCAAGGTGGGTGTGGCCGCTCCGGATCCTGGGATTCTGGCTTCGAAGTCTCTGAAAAAAAGCCTCGCCTTTTTGCTCACCCCAATACTCCATCAAGGCCATAAACCATGGGGCGTCTTCGCGCTCCATTGACATCTTGTCTTTCCACTTTGGATCGAGAAGGTCTTCGTAGCGCTGAGGAACCTCGGTGGGCTTGACCAAACGAGTGTTGTAACCAAGCAGCGTCATCGTGACCCGGTTGGCTACCCAATAACTCTGTGGGTGGATAAATCGCTTGTCAAACTTTTCAGCCATCGGCGTGTAATAAGGTTGGAGCATCCCCTTGCGGCGAAAGAACTCGATGTGGGAGTCATTGGTGTCCAGAACATCAGCCAAGAAGCTCTTGGCCTGGTATTCCGTTGTGTAGCGCCGCACAAGCCTATCCGAACTCAAGCGGACGAGCTTGGGCTGGATGAACGGATAGAGCTTCTGAAAGGCTTCCAGCATTTTTCTGTTAGTCTCCGCTGAAAGTGTCGTATACCAGGTGAACTCGCCTTCCGCTTTGGCAGCATTCTCAAGCCTGGCCTGGCGGTCGGCCCCTCGATAGAGAGCGACGTCAGCCAAGCTGGCCGCATTAGCTGGGTTATAGGAAAGAATTAACCAAATGCCGAGAACGAACAAGATGCCTGCATCACGAAGCTTCATAGGGGTTTACCTCCTTTTCTGACGGGAGCCCGATCTTCCGTTTGCTTGCGGTCAACGTATACACCAACAACCTATTTTTCAATCCAAACAAAAGGCAAACCCCAGCCCTGACCTCCCGGATGATAAAAATTGGCCCGGACCGGCTCTATCCTAAAGTCTCTAATATGAGAGCGAAAACCGAAAAAGCGCGAGATAAAAGCCAGGTTAATTTCGGGCGTCTCGTCGTTAATGATTTCCATGGAAAAACCCCTACCCCTCAGCTCACCGCCCCCCCAGCTACCGGCTTGGTAACATGGAGCCGCTTATGCTGCAGGTTGGCGTGCTTCGCCTGGCAGCCGGGTATATTACAGGTCACGGGCGTAGGGGCATTGTCGTAGTCCAGCCACTTCATATGTTTCCAGGGCCGCTTGCCCCAAAAAAGATCGTCGATCCAAAGCAACGGGACAATAAGGAGCAACATACAGGGATTGACCGGGAATATACGTCACTTCACCACCAGCTCCTCCTCGCGCACTGTCACTTGGTTCATCGTCCTAAAGCTCTTACTCTGCCATCTTTCTGACTCGCTCAACGACCTCACGAGGTTGATTGATCACCTCTCGCATCACAGCCTCGAGCTCCTCACCCCTCAGGGAATCAAGGTCCAATCTTCTCTTCTGTGCCTCGGCTATAACCTCCGGTTCTTTGAATGCCTTGAGGTAGGCCTCACGCAGAACTCTAACGCGGTCCGCAGGGATCCCGGGGGTAGCCAGCATGGGCCGGCCGAGTGTTCGCCCAAGCAATAGAACCCGAGCAATCGCTCTGCTTATCTCTGGTGTCTTCTTTTTGCCCATAAGCTCATGGAGTGTCGGTGTGTCGGGTAGGCGGGGGTCTCTTTTGACCCCAGTTTGGATGATGTGGCGGTCGAATCCTTCCCGGTGCCAGGTCAAAAAAGGCTCACGAGAAAAGTGGGTGGTTATGCCTGTTCCACGGCAGTGAATTTCTCCCTTTCCTATCGCCATATCGATCTCGGACGCTCCCGGATAGCCGCGCACGATCTTAAATTTGAGCCCGACTGTCTCTTCCAGGACATCGCCCAGAATCGTGGTGCTGTCGGCTGTCCCTGTTGCTCCGCACTTCGGAGGCTCGGCCGCCGTGGCAATGTCCTCAACGGATTTCCAGGGCGCATCGGCTCTCATATAGAGCATCAGATCACTTTGATCGACGCTGCCAATCCAGACAAACTTGCGCACGTCATGATTGACTTCCTTTCGCCCCAGTAGCTGGTCCAGATAGACCCCACTGCTAACCATCCCAAGAGTTAAGCCGTCGGGCTTCGCCACACCATAAACATAGTTGGAAGCAATCAAGGAGCCCGCACCCGGCATATTCTGTACGATTATGTCGGGATTTCCAGGAATGTGCCTGGGCATGTAACGCGAGAGAATACGCGCATACTGGTCGTAGAGCCCTCCCGAAGTAAATCCTACAATGATCCGAATGGTTTTGCCCTGATAAAAGGGCGCTGTCTGGCCGTGGGCACGGCCACCGCCGATCGGTTGATAAAGAAAACCTACGTACCCCGCAAGCAGAATCGCCAGAAACTTTATTCCGCCAAGAGAGAATCTTGCCGCCATAACAACCTCCCGTGTTTCGCCGTTGACAGTCTTGTGAAAACCTCTGTTGTTGCGTTTCCGCTCCGGGCGCTGCCGACATGAAACGGCTCCTGCGCCCGTTGCAGTTTCTTGCCTCCCCCTCAGCTCACCAAGCCCCCTGCTGCCGGCTTGGTAACATGGAGCCGCTTATGCTGCAGGTTGGCGTGCTTCGCCTGGCAGCCGGGTATATTACAGGTCACGGGCGTAGGGGCGTTGTCGTAGTCCAGCCACTTCATATGTTTCCAGGGCCTCTTGCCCCAGAAAAGATCGTCAATCCAGAGCAAGGGCTTGATCAAGAGCGGGCGTAACGGTATCGGGGTCTTCTTGATCGTCCAGCAGGCCAGCGTATGCCACCATGCCTTAGGCTTGTTGTAACAACACGAGGAGACACAAATAACACAAACGGTCCATTGGCCCCTCGATGCCAGCCGGTACTTGTAGCAGGTGTCCGCGTTGATGCGGTACTTCTCCACCCCGTTATAAACCTCCTTGCCTCCAAAAGAAATGCTGTGCGAGGGACAAATGCGGGCACACTTCATACAGTACTTGCAGACTTCCTCAACTCCAATATCAACGGGCTCGTCAACTGCCAGTGGGAGATCCGTCGTAACTGTAGACAACTGCAGCCGGGAGCCGTACTCCTCATTGATGAGCAACCCGTGACGTCCCAACTCCCCTAGCCCGGCGTTAACCGCCAAAGGTATAGGACTGACCACGTACCTCCCGTAATGGTGCGCCTGCGCAGGGTAACCCATCTCGCGGATGTAGGCGGCCAGCATGAAAGTGGTTGGAATCGTATGGATCATGCCCAGCCCATACTCAGCGTCTGAGATCCGACTGTTATTACTGAGAAACTTGTAGTAATCAAAGGCAAAACCCATACAGATGGCATAGCGATGGGGCAGATGAATCGGGTCTCCCGGTTTCTCCCCCGTGGCAGCGTTGCCTCTGGCACGGTGGGAATAGACATAGGCCTGATCGAGGTCAGTGATCCCCACCACATCGGCGCCGAGGAAGCGGGCGATCTCTTTGATGTTGCGCGCCATTTTGGCGGGGTCGGAGACAGGTATCCGATTAGGATTTACTCCCCCTTCCGGCACATCTTTCATGATAGGGTTTAAAGAGTTGTTCGGGTCTCCACCACCGCCGGCCCACAAGACACGCTTGAAAGGATCCTCGCCAGCGCGGCTCTTCCGCAGGGCGCTGAACCGCTCTCCAAGTTCCCCAAGATCGACCCGGGAGTGAGGGGCCTCACGCTCGTCGATTTGTCGCTGAGGCCCTACAATACGGTAAGACCGTGGATTACGCTGCCTGCCTGTCAGCATTAGAAAGCCTCCGCATTTCAGTTTTTCCCAAGGACTTCTTCGAAACGCTCTCTCAGCTCATTTCCCCTTTCACCCCATTCCGGAGGATAGACAAAAAGCCTTTTTCCTTTGATCGAGAGTCTAGATGAAAGGGAGGGGACCACTTCCGGGTCGGCGGGAGTTCTCCCCACGTCTCCAAGAATTGTCTGCCCCTCCCTGGAGAGGGCAAAGTTGACAAACAGGCGCGCCATATTCGGATGAGGAGCCTTTCCGGCCACGCCAATGATTTGCACTTTGCTAAGCACCGGATCCGTCCATGTCCAATCTACGGGCGCTCCTCTCAGTCGTAGCGTCTCGATTCCGTTGGAATGCAGGGTAGCTGCCAACGGATCTTCACCCGCAGCAACGAGCTGGCTCAAAAGGGTATGACCTCTCCGAAGTGTTGGCTTTTGAGCCGCCAGCGCTCTCATGAAGGCCAGCCCCTTTTCCTCACCCCCCATCAGCTCTTGCACTGCTGTAAACCAGTCCCAGGTGGTGCTTTCAATAGCGATCTTTCCTTTAAGCCCCGGCCTTAGAAGGTCGTCAAATTTCTTTGGGACAAGCTCCTTAGGTAGCAGCTTAGTATTCCACCCCATGACTTCAAGGGTCAGGGCGTGCCCTGTCCAGCGACCCTCAGGATCTCTAAGTTCCCTGGGATACCTGGCAGCCTCAGGAGGGGTGTATTTTTCAAGAAGGCTTCTCTTTAGGAGCTCCTGTACCCGCAGAAGGTCCAGGCGATAAACGTCGGCGCTGTAGCGACGGGCACTGGTCTCCGTGATGATGCGAGCAAGAAGTCTCTCTCCGGTCAGCGGGATAAATTCAGTTTTGGCAAAGGGGTAGTGCCTCCTGAATCCCTCCAGCAGCCTTTGAATGTCCGTGACCTGTGCGCTCATGTAAAGGGTCAGCGATCCCTCTCTTTTCGCCCCTTCTGCAACGGAACGCAAGTCGTCATCGCCATAGGCAGGAGAAAAGAAGATGGCTAGCGCCAAAAGAACTGGAAGAGAATAGTTTTTCATAAATCACTCCTTCTTATCTCAAAGCAGCAAAAACCTTGCGCACTGTCGCTTGGTTAATCATCCTAAAGCCCTTTACTCCCCCTTCTAGCACATCTTTGCCCAGTCCTTACTACCTCTGTTTAAACATAGTGTCAAATTTCTTGGTGATTTCCTCGTAACGATCAGCCAAGCTCAAATCCGCATAATGCAGCTTAAATCCCTTGATGCTGAACGGCGGTTTTACATCTGCCCTGTCGGGCAATTGAAGAGTGCTTCTGGCTATTTCCTGCCCTTCTCTGGACAAAACATAATCAATGTACAACTTGGCTGCGTTGGGACGAGGGGCGCCACGAGCCAAAGCTATGGGATGTTGGCGGGAGATCACCGGCTCTACTCCGACCCAGTCCACGGGCGCGCCTCGCTTTGTCTTCATTTCTTCTATTCGGTCCGAATTGGAGGCTATAGGGATGGGACCCTTTTGGCTGCTGCCTCCTCTTCTACAGAGGCCGCCCAGAGAGGTACTTCAACTCCCAGGATCAAAGGAAACAACATGAAGGTCAAAATAACCCCATGGATAAAACACTCATGAATACGGGCCTGCATGATTACCGCAGAGTATTTGGTTTTCATAGCTTTCCTCCTGGCTTTCAAAAAACCCGAAGTTTCAGCCTCTGATTCTTCATAGGCTCCGTTAATCTAAAAGCCCTCATACTCCAGCGCCTAACGAATGTCCACCCCTGCCGGTAACCCACTCCCACTCTGACATAACCGCTGCCCTATCGGATACTCTCGGCCCAAAATGGGGTTCCAGACCCGGCCCACCATTTTGGCAACTACATCGGGATCTCAAACCGGGCGGGGCGCACGACCAGGAGGGGCAACTCACGAGGATGCGCCTCACCGTACTTCTCGATATCATCAATCCACTTTTGCTGGATTCTATAGGGAAGGCGGGTGCGCTGAGGTGGGTGCAAGATGAGATTGCAACAAATTGCGCCAAGTGACGGGCGGCGAAATATTCCTAGCCTTTTATCCCTCCTCGGGAACCACTGAGACCTTCACCGCAGCCGTAACGTCCGCGGCCAAACGAACGGGCACTTCGTAGTCCCCGAGGTTCTTGATCGGCTCGTCGAGGTGAATCTTCCGACGCTCTATGTCGAAGCCTCTTGCCTTGAGGGCTTTCTCGATATCAATGTTGGTCACCGAGCCGAAAAGCCTCCCCTCCTCTCCCGTCTTGACCTCTATAGTCAAGGACACGGCGGCCAACTTCTCGCCCAGGCCCTGGGCCTGCTTGACAACTCGCTCTCTTTGAGCAGCGATGACCCGCTTTTGATGCTCGAAGCCTTTCAGGTTTTTCTTATTGGCGACTAGGACCAACCCGCGCGGCAGGAGATAATTGCGCGCGTAGCCGTCTCGCACCCGAACTACCTCGCCCATCTTGCCGACATTCAGAATATCCTCTTTCAAGATCACTTCCATATTGCTCTCCTTTTGCCAAACATCTCGAACGGCTCGAACAACTTAAACGTTTGAAACGTTCTAACCGTTCAAATCGTTCAAATAGTTACGAGACCTGGCTCGGATTCAAATCCTTTTTCTTCAAACGGCGAAAATCGCCCCAAAGATCAAACAGGCCCAGCCCCGCCACAAAAAGGGTGAAAAGCTGCTCAAAAACGATAAGGGCATAAGCCAGACTGCGCCAAAAATATGGGACTTTCTTGTGGTGAAAATAATAGGCAACTATCGCAAGGCCCTGCAGGAAGTAAAAAACCGCAACCGCCAGGAAAAAGTTCAAAGCCAAACTCTTAACAACCTCCCCTGTGGGAAGAAAAAGAGAAAAACCCGACAGGATAAAGCACCAGATCAGCGGCTCAGGCGACTTCCACTCCCGGACATCGCCCGTCGAAACAAAGGCCAAGTGGTGGTCGGGGAAACGACGGCAGAGAAAGAAAAGGTTCATAAGAATAACCGCGACGAAAATCGCAAAGGTGAGGGCCGGCATAATTCGCAGCATCACGTCGATGATTTGGGGCGCCCGTCCTCTCAGGACCTCGAGGCTCTCACCGGAAAATCCGATCTTCTCGTAGACCTTGAGCGAGATTTCCAGATTTTCTCTAAGGGCCGCCCTCAAAATCTGCTGCAATAGCGACAGAGAACCAAAAAAATAGAAGAGCGCCGCGTAAACAGCAGCGAGCACCCCGCCGGCTGTCCCGGCAACGACTGATTCTATGGACCAACCCCGACCGAAAAAAAACAAAAGCAAAACCGTCATTAGGGCCAACAGGAAATAACCCAGAGCCAATTCTTTGCCGCCGAGAAAGAAAAGCAGCAGGGTAGCCAGGAGAAGAAGGCCCGTGCCGCTGGCTTTCCCCCACCTTAGGCCGAACGCCAGCGCTGGCTGCGGAACCAGCGGGACCAACAAGACACCGACGAGCGGGATGGCAACGCCGGATACAAAGAGCAACATCGTGGAGACCAGGGCCAGAAAAAAACTCTTAATGAAATCCAGCCGACGCATAGGAAACTGTATCAACAAAGCCAGCTTAGTTTCTGGCCGTTGTAAAGGGGAGAAGGGCAACGCTACGCGCTCTCTTGATCGCGGTCGTAAGCAGGCGCTGGTGATGCGCACAATTGCCGGTAATGCGACTTGGAGTAATCTTGCCTCGCTCGCTGACAAACTGGCCTAAGACCTTTGTGTCCTTGTAGTCGATCTTGAGTTCTTTATCCGCACAAAATCGACACACCTTCCGCCGAACCATGAAACGACGACGGCCTGGACCCTGTTCGTCGTCCGCTCGTTCACGGTTCATCCTAGGGGCCGGAGTTCTGTATGCCATCTTTTAACTGGACCTCATCTTTTTTTAGAGCGGGAGATCCTCTTCCTGTCCTGGAACTGGTGTGCTTCCCGCATCGATAAACTGAACTGTATTGGCAGCCACCTCGTACTTGCTCCTCTTTTGTCCCTCAGGAGTCTCCCATCTTCTTTGCGTCAATCGTCCGTCCACTAAAACACGGGATCCCCGACGCAGATGCTCTTTGGCCCGCTCTCCGACCCGGCCAAAGGCCACAACGTCAATGTAACAGACATCTTCCTTAATCTCATCATGGATCCTGTATCTATGGTGTACGGCAAGGGGAAATTCACAAACTGCCAATCCTGCGGGGGTATAGCGGAGCTCAGGGTCTCGAGTCAGGTTTCCCATAAGGATAACCTTGTTGTACTCCCCCATGGGGCGCTCATTCTCCCAAGATCAAAAAAGCCAACAATTATGGCTCTGGCTTTGCTAAATCCTCGTCGGGACCTCTCCTGCTTTCTACCGGTATCTCTTTTGGTCTCGGCTGCGCCGGCGGCTTCCTCTCTTCGTCTACACGCACTGTCAGGTAACGCAACACGCCATCGCTGATCTTCATGTTGCGCTCCAGCTCCTCCACCACACGGGCAGACGATTGATGCTGCACAAGGATATAATACCCCTTTGCCTGTTTATGGATGCGGTAGGCAAGATCCATGAGTCCCCACTCATCCACCTGGGATACAGTCCCATCCAGTCCTTCGATGACCTTCTTAAACCTATCAATGAACTCCTTTACCTTTCCTCCCTGATCGGGATGAACGATAAAAATAGTTTCATAACGCGCCACGGTCGTTTCTATCTCCTTACGTTCTTTGTTGACGCTTATCACAAGAGTCTTTGCTTTACAATTACACCCGGTTAGAAACCCAGGGATTGAACCAGAAGCTTGTGCCCGGCAAGAATGAGCGGGGCAAAGACCAACGAGACCACCGTCATCAGCTTGAGCAGGATATTCATGGCCGGCGCCGCCGTGTCCTTGAACGGATCACCTACGGTGTCGCCTACCACGGCGGCTTTATGGGCCTCGGAGCCCTTTCCCCCCAGGTTGCCGGCCTCGATGAACTTCTTGGCATTGTCCCAAGCCCCGCCGGCGTTTGCAAACTGCAAGGCCAAAGGCACGCCTGAAACAAGCGCCCCTGCGAGCATTCCGCCCAAAGCGTCGGCCCCGAGAAGAATGCCAATCACAATAGGAATCGTAACCGCCAGGATGCCGGGGGTAATCATCTCTTTAAGCGCCCCGGCGGTGGTGATATCCACGCAGCGGGCATACTCCGCCCTCGTCTTCCCTTCCATCAGCCCGGGAATCTCCTTAAACTGCCGGCGGACTTCCTCGACTACCCGAAATGCCGCCCGGCCCACCGCACGCATCGCCTCGCCGGCAAAAAGGAACGGCACAACGCCGCCGATAAACAGACCCGCGATAACTCTAGCGCTCATGATGTCAATCTTATCCAAAGCGGCGGCCGGGAGATAAGCAGTAAACAGCGCCAGGGCAGTAAGCGCAGCGGAGCCGATAGCAAAACCTTTAGCGATGGCGGCCGTGGTGTTGCCTGCCGCATCCAGGGAGTCGGTGATTTGGCGCACGCTTTTTTCCATATGGGCCATTTCGGCAATGCCACCAGCATTATCCGCTATAGGACCATAGGCGTCTACAGCCACGGTGATCCCGGCAATGGAAAGCATGCCAATGGCAGAAAGGGCGATCCCGAAAAACCCCGCGCAACGGAAAGAGAGGATAGTGGTCAGCGCAATCAGCACGAGAGGCAAGACTGTGCTTTGGCAGCTAAGCCCGAAGCCTTGAATGATGTTTGTGGCGGCGCCGGAACCGCAGGAGCGGGCCAGCATTTCTACCCTCTTTCCTGAAGTGTACCGCTCCGCCACAAAACCGATCGCCATACCCGTGACAACCCCAGAGAGAAACGCCCAAAACGGCAGGATCTCCCCATACCAGCCCGCGATCACAACGAACGAGCCCGCTACGGCGAGCACCGCGCTCACGATCGTGCCGTTGCGCAGCGCGGCCTGAGGACCGCCCTTCGCCCCGGCCCGGACAAAAAAGGTCCCAACAACAGAGGCCAGGACCCCCACGGCAGCCAGGAATAACACAAGGGTCACGCCGTTGAGCTGCTTGGCTAATGGCAGGGTCTCGGCCGCAAGAATCATTCCCGAGACAATCGCCCCGACATAGGATTCAAAGAGGTCCGCTCCCATGCCCGCCACATCCCCCACATTGTCGCCAACCAGGTCGGCGATCACCGCCGGGTTGCGCGGATCATCTTCCGGGATGCCCACCTCTACTTTGCCGACTAGATCCGCGCCCACGTCAGCAGCCTTTGTGTATATCCCTCCGCCAACGCGGGCAAAAAGCGCCACGGAACTCGCCCCCATACTGAATCCAGCCAGGACATTGACAGCAAACTGCAAAGCTTCCCCTGCCTCCACTCCCCCACCAAAAAAACGGTAAAGGAGGGAAAGAGCAAATAGCCCGATACTCACCACCGACATTCCCATGACCGCGCCCCCAGGAAAGGCCACGTCCATAGCTTCATGAAGGCCTTTTGTCGCGGCCTGAGCGGTGCGAACATTAGCGCGTGTGGCAATTTGCATGCCGACAAAACCGGCGGCGAGAGAACAGATCGCGCCAATGATGTATGCGAAGGCAATGGCCCAGCCAATCCCGAAGCCGAGGAGAACAGTCACAACGGCAGCAAAAATACCAATGGTCCGATATTCCCTGGCAAGGAAGGCCATGGCGCCCTCGAAGATGTAGCCGGAAAGCTCCTGCATGGTTGGGCTACCGGCCTCTTTGGCAACCACTCTAGCAGAGAGATAAGCTACAAACAGGAGGCCGAAAAAGCCGACCAGTCCAGAAAGGATCATCAATGGTTCTCCTCTTATCCTGCCCGATTGAAAGCCTCCATGGCGCGCTGAGGCCCTTCGCCAAGAAGGCACGTAACCGCCTCCGCGGCTCGGGAGAGGACCTGCTCCAGCGCGGAACGCTCCTCTGGAGAAAACGGTTCCAGCACGTAGTCTGTAGGATCAACACCCGGCGGGGGACGCCCGATTCCGACGCGGACTCTGAAAAAGGCCTCCTCCCCCACAGCCTCCAGTATCGAGAGCATCCCTCGATGACCCCCTGCGCCCCCTCTAGGGCGTATGCGGATTCGACCGAAGGGTAGGTCGAGATCGTCGTGGATAACGATGAGATCCTTGGCGGTAAACGGAAAGAGCCGGAGGAGCTGCCTCACGGCCTCTCCGCTGTGGTTCATGAAGGTCTGGGGCTTGACCAAAAGAACTCTTTTCCCATCCGTTTGCCACCCGCCGATCAGCGAGTCCTGCCTCCTCTGCTTAACGGTGACGCGATTTTCCGTCGCGATCCGATCCACAACCAGGAAACCCATGTTGTGTCTGGTCCGCGCGTACTTTTTGCCTGGGTTGCCCAGACCGAGAACCACTTTCACCAAGGATTTCCCTGCCACGCCAGACGACAAACAGTCTATGCCTCTGAACCCTCTTCTTTCTTCTTTTCTTCAGGGGCAGCAGCCGTAACCGCTTCTGCTCCTTCAACAACTGCCGCAGGGGCCTCAACAGCCGGCGCCTCTTCGACCGTCGGGGGCACGACCGTTACCAGGGTGAAATTAGATTCGTAAACAGCCGCGACACCCTCCGGCATCGGCAAATCCTCTATATGAAGCGAATGACCGATGTCCAAGGTGGCAACCTCCACGTTGAAGTATTCGGGAATATCCATCGGCAGGCATTCCACCTCTATCTCGCGTACAATCGGCTGCAGGATGCCTCCCCGAACCACGCCCTCCGCCTTGCCAACAAAATGGAGCGGCACCCTGACCCTGACCTTCGCGGTAAGATCAACCTCATAGAAATCCGCATGGAGGATGTCCCCGGTCACAGGATGAAATTGCATCTCTTTGACCAAGGCCACCCTGTCCGCCAGCAGCGGAGAAGAGGACTTGATGCGAATTAGATGGGAGCCTTCGAGACCGACGACGCGGCTCAAAAAATCTTTTTTATCTAGCTCCAAAGAAACAGGCTTAACCTTCGGGCCGTAAAAAACACCGGGGAGTCTCCCCTGGCGGCGAAGTTGCTTCGCCTTTCCTTTGGCGCCCGACTCACGCGGCTCAATTTGAATTTCAACGGTTTCCAACGAAATGCACCTCCTGCTTATTCAATAGGACGATCCGCTCACACAAACAGAGAACTGATGGACTCTTCCTTATGAGTGCGCTTGATAGCCTCCCCAATCAGGCGGGCCACCGAAAGGACTCGAATCTTCTTGCACCTCTCTGCCTCGGGTGTCATGGGAATGGAATTGGTGACAATCAACTCCTCTAAAGGAGATTCGGTGATCTTCTCGATCGCCGGGCCCGACAGCACGGGATGGGTGCAGCAGCCAAAGATTCTTTTCGCCCCTTCCATTTTCAAGGCCTCGGCTGCCAGGGTCAATGTCCCCGCAGTATCCACCATGTCGTCCAATAGAATCGCCGTTTGCCCTTTAACCTCTCCGATAATATTCATCTCCGCCACCACATTGGGCCCAGTCCTCCGCTTATCGATGATCGCCAGGGAGGCATCCAGTCGGGTGGCGAAATCCCTTGCCCGTTCCACCCCGCCCGCGTCGGGGGAGACTATCGTCACCTCATTACGATTCAATTGCCGCTTGAGGTAGTGGAGCAGCACCGGTGTAGCATAGAGGTTATCCACGGGGATGTTGAAAAAGCCTTGAATCTGGCCCGAGTGAAGGTCCATGGTGAGGATGCGCGACGCCCCGGCGGTTGTGATTAGGTCCGCAACCAATTTCGCGCTTATGGGAACTCGGGGGGCCACCTTTCGGTCCTGACGGGCATAGCCGAAGTACGGGATGACCGCGGTAATTCTTTTTGCCGAAGCCCTCTTAAACGCGTCCAACATCAACAGCATCTCCATGAGGTTGTCGTTCCCGGGGGCGCAGGTGGACTGAATAACGAAAACATCCCCCCCGCGCACATTCTCCTTTACTTCAACCTTGCTCTCTCCGTCGCTAAACGTCTCCACCGTTGCCCTCCCCAGAGGAATCTTGAGATGCTGACAGATCTCTCGGGCCAGCGGCAGGTTCGAATTCCCGGCGAATATTTTCAGATCGTCTACTGGCTGACTCATACGTTACGAACGCCGCTCTAAAAAAGAATAGCCCTCACGGGCTAAACCACCACATGCACAAAATCACCGGCGAAGCAAAATCTGGCTGGGCGGGAAGGATTCGAACCTTCGATACCGGATCCAAAGTCCGGGGCCTTACCGCTTGGCGACCGCCCAACCCCGAACTTCCTTCAAAGGAAGCTCATCCGACCCCTGAGGAAAAACCCTCATTCGCCTCCTAGCGCTCTCCGGCCGCCGCCTCCCGTAAGCACTCTCTCGTATTCCGAGATGATCTTCTCCTCGATCATTCTGCGGGTCTCGTTGTTGATAGGATGGGCGATATCTTTATAGGTCCCGTCCTTACGCTTCTTACTGGGCATGGAGACAAAGAGTCCTGCCGTGCCGTGAATAATCTTAAGGTCCCTAATAACAAAACAGTGGTCGAACGTAACGGTTACGTAAGCCCTGAGCTTTTCTTCGTTTACAGGAAAGACCCTAACCTCGGTAACCTCCATAGGGACCTCCTTCGCATCAAATCCAGCAAGACCCGATGGCTTGTGGAAGGGCTTTTTCTAGCTCAACGACCGCACCAGATACGCCTGGACTCCCTCCTCCTTACGCAAGCGGCGAAAAGCCTCTCCGGCTGTTCGCCGCGACGAAAAAATTCCGTAGACCGAAGAACCACTGCCAGACATGAGGGCTGCCACCGCGCCTTCCTCAAGTAACCTTTCTTTAAGAACCGCTATTCGGGAATAACGACGCATAGCAACCCTTTCCAGATCATTAACCAGAAGACGCCTGAGCTTCTCAGAATCCCCCGGAGAGATTTTAATGCTAGTATTTTCAATAGTTTTTGTCAACTTACCCATGCGGAGATGTTGATAGACCCAACGGGTCGAGACCGGAAATCCGGGGTAAAGAATGACCATCCATAGTCTAGGGAAAGACCGGAAGGGCCGGAGCAATTCTCCAATGCCTCGAGCCCTGGCAGGACGACCATAAATAAAGAAAGGCACATCGGCGCCCACAGAAGCAGCCAGGGAAAGGAGTTCGCCCCGCTTGCATCCGAGACGAAAGAGTCGGTTGAGTCCCAGCAGGGTCGCGGCGGCGTCGCTGCTGCCCCCGCCCAATCCCCCACCCACGGGTATTTTCTTGCGGATACGGATGTGAATTCCGTCTCTAACCCCTGCTTTTTTCAGCAGGAGGGACGCTGCCCGGTAGGCGAGGTTTTCCTTTCCGGATGGGACCAGCGGATGGTTGCAGGTTACCTTCAGGTCTCCGCTGCCGGTTCTTCTCGATGTGCGCCGAGTAATCGTGATCTCATCATAAAGACCGACCGGGACCATCACCGCATCCAGGAGATGGTAACCGTCGCTCCTCTTCCCCACGACTCGAAGGGAAAGATTGACCTTTGCGGGGGCTCGAATCCTCATCTTTCTTTAGGTAACATAGTGTCTGACGAGTTGCCAAGGATCTAACTTAGGAGAAACCAAAAATGGAAAACTTTTTTTCTGTCGCCTGGCAGGCGGCCAAGAGCGCCGGCTCACTCATCCGGGACAACTGGCAGCAGGCCAAAGAGGTCTCTTACAAGTCAGCCATCGACCTCGTCACCACGGTTGATCGCCAGGCGGAAAAGCGAATAGTTGATATTCTACAGAAGCATTTCCCTGACCATTCTATCCTGGCTGAAGAAGAAACAACCGTTGTCAATTCTCAGAACGAGCACCGCTGGATCATTGACCCGTTGGATGGGACGACTAATTTCGCCCACGCCTATCCCCATTTCAGTATATCTATTGCCCTCGAGCGAGCAGGAGAGATCATCCTGGGATTGGTCTACGATCCTCTGCGAGAGGAGACTTTCCAGGCTGCCAAAGAAGCAGGTGCGTTTCTGAACGGAAAGCCAATTCAAACTTCGAAGGTGGGAGAGCTCGACAAGGCGCTGCTCGCGACTGGATTTCCTTACGACCGAAGAAAGCACGCCGATTTTTATCTGGCCCATTTTAAGGCTTTCATGGTCCGCTCTCAGGGAATCCGACGCAATGGTTCAGCAGCCCTAGATCTCAGTTACCTCGCCTGTGGTCGGATAGATGGATTCTGGGAATTTAAACTTCACCCGTGGGATACAGCCGCCGCCAGCCTCATTGTCCGCGAGGCCGGAGGGACTCTGACGGATTTTTCGGGCAAAGAATTCTCGATATGGGGAGAGGAGACCCTGGCATCCAACGGGATCATCCATCCGGAGATGCTCCGCGTCGTTCTCGAGATCGGGAACGTTGACTCCTCGATAGTCGAGTGATAGAAAATTCACGGCGCCCGTAGTGAAAAGGATATCACGAGGGTCTCCGGAACCCTAAGTCCGAGTTCGATTCTCGGCGGGCGCACCATTGTAAATTCAATAACTTATCTATCTTATCCACAGACTGAAAAATCGTTACTGTGACCACGTTTGTGACCAAATTACCCCCTCTCTTGTTCCTAACGACGCCCGTGGACGGCCGACCACCGACGCTTGCGACTGCGACCATCCTGGACAGGTTTCAATGCTGTTTCCATCTTCGCTCCTGACCTATTATACCTGTCCAAATCTCAGGTGGGGCACGACAGCGGACACCTTTAGAGCTTAGCCCTGCGCCCTCACTTTACCGGCCGGCCCTGGGCTTCTGTAGACTGTCGCCAGGTCTTTTTGCAGTTCCTCCATGTCGTACTGGGAGGCTATTTTCTTCTGCCTCAAGTAATCCATCATCTCCCAGACGGAAACCCCCGCCTCTTTAGCTGCTCTCGCAAGGGTCATCTTACGCTCTGCATACTGCTTTGCGTAATACTCAAGCTTCCATTCACTTATGGCTCTGTAAAGCAGCTTTCTTATAGTAGTCGAGCGGTCTGCCTGCTCCGTTCTTTCTATCGTCTCAAGGTCGCGCAACAGCTCTTTCGGCAAGCGCGTGCCCACCATCCGCCCTTTTTTCATCGTCTCACCTCTGCGCAAAATTTAGAAGATCTCCTTGGGGTTTGGGTCGTACGGGCTGGGCGGTAGCTCCTCGATATCAGCGCGGGTTGGTTCGGGTTCTTGGAGAGGGGGCGGCTCTTCGATCTTTTTTATCTCCGCTTCGTTCTCCAGCCGGTACCTGAGGGTTTTCCTTCACGGATAGCTAGCACCGGAGTCTAAAAGATAGCTGCTGCGGTATTTTATCGGAAATAGCTGAGGGTACGGAGAGGAATAAGAGAAGGTTTAAGGCATCGACTCGCTGACAGCTTTGGGAGAATTCCCATCGCCCAAGAACAGACGGACGCCGTTGATCAACTGAGTGCCGGTAAAGGGCTTGCTCATATAGTAATCGGTTCCAAGCTCGTAACCTGTTAGCACATCTTGGTATTGCCCTTTCCCCGTAAGTAAGATCACTGGAATGGCCGAGGTCTCCGGTGCGGCTTTCAATCGCCTCAGCACTTCGAAACCATCCATCTCCGGCATTGTAATGTCAAGGATAACGAGGTCCGGCCTTTCTTCCTGAAGCTGGCCGAACACCTGCCGACCGTTATAGACAGATCGCACGTTATATTCTCCGTTGTTCAAGATCCCGCTGATGATGGTCACCACATCCGGCTCATCGTCTACTACCAGGATGGTCTTCTTTGGCCCCATATTCCCACCTCTCAGGCCTCTTACGGCCGTTGCGAATTTTGTCCTTCCGGTCTGGCAACAAAATTACCTAGCTAAAAACATGCCAACAAACCCTGAAATCCATGAAAAGCGAAAAACCGCCGGACACAAAAGCGCTATCAAAGGGGAAGCAGGCGGCGAGAGACCTCCGTTATGGTCAAAATGACAAAAAACGAGATTTTCAGGCTGCTGGAACAGTTCGGAAAATGTTACAGCACCCCTCTATTGGGCTCTCAATCGAGCCTCAGAGTGTGGCCCTTAGGTCAGGATTCGGTTCCTTTAAGAAAAACGCGAGCGCGAGAATCCCCAGCAGGATTGCCCCGGCAAGAGCCTGCCAGGCAATAGAGTAGGAACCAGTTGCGTCCACCAAATAGCCGAAGAGCGGAGTGCCGAAAATCGTTCCCAGAGAATTGACCGTGATGACTATTCCAAGGGCTGCCCCGGTCCGGGCCTTTCCCGCTATCTCGCCGATCAACGCATAAGAAACCCCCTGATACCCAACCATGCACACACCTGCCAGAAAAATCAGCGGCAGCACAAAAAAGAGGGGCGCAGCCCGGGGGAGCAAACCTAAAGCTAACGTAAGCGCAACCGACAGAGCCCCAATGAGGACCAAAACGATTTTGCGCCTTCCTTGAAAGAGCCGGTCGCTGACTACGCCCCACCCGATGCGTCCCATCATTGCCCCCATCTGGGTAAGGGCCAGAGCCTGACTTGCCCAGTAGGCTGAGAGACCCATCGTCTCCTTAAGAAATAGCGGCACGTAGGTTAAAAGAGTCATCTGGCCAACGAGCAACAAAGCAGTCCCGAAACTCACGCTGAGCAAATTTTTTACCCGCAAGGCGGCATGGGATTCCGGCGTTGAGAGATCCGGAGAATCGGAACTCCCAGTTTCTCCCGGAGGCTCTCGCCATAGAGACCAGAAGAAAAAGCCAAAGAGGAGGTTGATAACTCCAAGGCCTGCCAGCGCTCCGCGCCAGCCAACCAGCAACACCAGGGAGGGACCGAGCACAGCCGCCACCACACCCCCTGTAGGAACGCCCGTCTGCTTGATCCCCATGGCTGTGGCGCGCTCATCGCGATAAAACCAGGCCATCACGCCTTTCGTCGAGGCCGGATTGAGAAAGCTATAGCCCAAGCCGGCCAGAAAAAAGCTGCCGAAGGCCCAGCCGAAAGAGGGCGCGGATGCTGCCGCTATCGTCCACAGCCCCAAGATAAGATGACCGCTCAGGACGGTCGCCCGCACCCCAAGGCGGTCCGCGAGCCAGCCGGCGGCATAGGAGAGACCTGCCATCCCCATGTAAAAGGCGGTGAAGAAGAGACCGATCTGGGCGCGGGAAAGTTGCAGGTCATCCCGATAGAAAGGGGCGAGCGTGTTGATCCCGTACTGGGCAGTGGCACCGATGATATGAGACACGCTGATAATGGCTAGAATAGTCCAGCGAAAGCTCGCGGGCTTGGATGGGGTGGAAGACATTGAGTAAAATTTCAGTTGGACGCCGTTCACGTACCGATGCGCACCGGATCAACTGCGTCCTGAACGGAGCGGATTATCGAGAGGGCCGTTAATTTTCCTGTACGTGGATTTTCACTCGGAACATTCTCAACATGAACGGCCAATCGGCCAAACTCCCCCTCCACTTCAATATCGTGACAGTTGCGGCTAAGCCCAGGGACGGCGAAGATGCGGATATGGGTCTTATCAGGCCCCAGACCTGCAAGGCTCACGGCCGCTGACACGTTGACATTGGCGGGAAACCCTCGGCAGGCCTCGCGGGCAAGCCCTGAAAAGAGCTCGCGCTCCTCGCGCAATCCCGCCAATGAAATTTTACGTTCGACGAGATAAGGCGCGCCCTCAAGACCCTCTGGCGGCTTGCGCGTGGTGATCGTCACATGCAAAACCTCACCAGCGCAGGCCGACTTGATCCCATCCAGTCCAGCTATGGCGCCGGAGGGAACAAAGAGCCGGCAGCCGCTCTCTCGAGACTTTCCCATGATCTCAGGATGGTCGAGCAAAGCTCCCACACTAATCACCATCAGATCCTTACCCGCCGCGAAAACCTCCTGAGCCAAGCCGGGGACCACGGCTCCGCCCGCCGCTTCGATGATCAGATCGGATCTGGCGATGAGCTGCTTTCGGTCCAGATAGGGCGGCGGCTCGCGCAACGCAGACAAAAAAGCCCTGGCTGTTTTTTCTGTCCTGCTGGTCACTCCCGCCACGCGAACGGCAAGCCTCCCCGCTTCTACTGCTTTGAGGAGCGCTTTCCCGATCGTCCCGCATCCCACAATCCCGATTGTTTTAATTGCCATGACAGCCAATCCCTATCTATCTTGAAGCGCTTCGGCGTGTCAATGAATGGGCGTGCATGACCAGAGTTTAGAGCCTGACGGACTCCTTGGAAAATGCTAGACGGAGATCAAATCAGATGGAGGCCGAACTGACGAGCACGTCGTTGCCGGGGTTGGCAATGATGTCGCGGGCTTCCCTTGACAGTTTTGGGCTGTCGGACAACCACCACAGAAGCACATTCGTGTCGAGCACTAGCCGCTTCCCTAAAGCGGATTTGGAAAATCATCCGGCGAATCGCACCCTAGGTGTCTCGCTCGCTCGTCGGTCCCACCTCGCCGCTGCACCAGGGGACGAATGCCTTCATCCTGCACCTTGCGCCGTGGGCCGCGATCTCCTTCTCGAAGATCGTGTGGATCTCGCGGTCTTCGTCCTCGTATTCGACCTGCCAGCCGCCCTCTTTCAGGCTCCGGTCAGCGTACTCCGCGCCACCGCCCCGGGGCGAGTTGAGGCCCATATCCCCCTGCCGAAGGGCAAGGTAGCGGGCCCGAGTGCTCCCGGAGTTGAAGTGCTGGTGGAAGCAGTTGTCGCTGGGGACGATGACCATGGAGCCGATCTGCCAGTCGCACTTGATCATGTCGGAGCGGTCTTCCTTGGTCCAGACCAAGGAGTAGCCGGCGCTGCCGCTGAGCAGCACGAGGTGCGCGCCCGGGCCATGGCGGTGGGCCTTCTTGTACGTGCCTACGGGGAACTCGGAGATGTGGCTCTTCAAGTTGTTGTCGGCCATCTCCAGCATCGCATTGATGCCTCCGGCGCCCCGCTCCTTCCAGCCGTACAGCAGCATGTCCGGCGCGTTGGCGATGAAGTTGGACTCCCAGATCCGTCGCTTGAAGAGCTTGCCCTGGCCGCTGAAGTAGTCTTCCTCACCCGAATAGCGGGCGCGGAATATGTAATCGCAGCTGAATATGAAGTCGTTGTCCCGGAAGAGGCGCATCATGGGAGGCGCGTTGGTCACGGCGATGTAGCGGGCAGGCTCGTCGCCGCTGCCGTTGAAGTTCTGGTACCACGCGTTGAGCGGAATGGAAAAGAGGCTTCCGGCGTGCCACTCAAAGCTCTGCTTTCGCTTCTCGTCCTTCTCATCTTGCCAGATCGTCGTTCCACCGCGGCCCGAGACCACATAGATCGTGAGCTCGTACATGTGGTGCTCCGGCTCAGACTTGCCCCCGGGCTTGATCTCGACGACGTGACAGTCGTTGGGCATGTGGCGGTTGGCGATGTGGATGACCGCGCCTTTGCCCCCCTTACGGGGCCACAAAACTTTCACGCCTTCTTTTTTCAGCCACTCCGCGTAGGGATCGGACTTCAGGTAGTCCTTCAGGCCTTCCTTGGGGGTCTCCGCGACTTTCATGTCGGTGCCTAGCATTACCACGGGTAAAATCCTCCTCTAATGAAAAATAATGGGAATTCGCCTGCTCCAACGCTATTGGATTCTAAGGATGGAAGTCAAGAAGAAATTAGTATCATGTCCCCGGATTCACAATTATTCCAAGGCAAGGTGCTACGTCAAGGGGCTAAAATTGTGGGAGAGCCTCGCACCCCAAGGCTAAAAGATCATAGCTTTTTGTGCTCAAATTGAATTGAATGCTTGGATCCAATTTGAGGGATCGTGCCGGATTGACCGCTGGGGAGGGTTTCCGCTAAAGCTCCTCGGCCTTTCCTAAGCGGCTAGAACCTATACAGCATCCAGTAGACGATGACCCCGGTGATGGAAACATACAGCCAAAGGGGAAGCGTCCGGCGGGCGAGGCGCTTGTGCCCTGCGAAATTCCCTTTTAAGGCGCGGGCAAGAGTTGCCAGGACCAGCGGCACTATGGCCACGGCCAGGACCGTATGGGAGAGCAGAACCGCGAAGTAGACAAGCCGAATCCAACCCTGACCCTGAAACCGTACGGAGCCGACCTGATAGTGGTATGTCAGATAAGACATCAAGAAAAGGGCCGAGGTGATAAAGGCGGCTAGCATGCAGAGCTTGTGGGCCGCGATTTTTCCGCCCCGGATAAAGAGATAGCCGGACACAAGAAACAGAGCGCTCGCTGAGTTTAGCGCCGCGTTGAGGCCGGGAAGAAAAGAAAGCGGAATCAAGGGTGGATATCGGGAGATATCATTAAGATCAGAAAGAGACAAAGGACCAACGGGGTGAGCGCGACCAGACCTAGCGTGAAGCGTTCGAACTTCAGGTGCATGAAATAGAGGCCTACGAGCGAGGCCTTCGACAGGGCGAGTCCGATTAACAGGATGACAATGATCATCCTGGCCACAGGCATATAGATCACGGCTATCTCGAGAATGGTCAGTGCCAGGAGCCACCAGAAAACGCCGAGGTAGTTTGGTTCCTTGTGCGCGGTTGCCATCGCTGATCTCCTCTTCCCTTATAATAAGTAAACAAAGGTAAAAATCAGAATCCAGACCAGATCCACAAAGTGCCAGTACAGGCCCGCGATCTCCACCCCATTGTGATGGTGCTCGCCGAAGCGCCCGCGCAGCGCCTGGCCCAGGACACAGGAGAGATACACGACCCCGCCAAAAACGTGACAGCCATGAAAGCCCGTAAGGACAAAAAACGTGGCGCCGAAAAGCGCCCCCCCGAAGGGATTGCCGCTGATCGTCAACCCCCTTTCAATCAGGTGGCTCCATTCGTACGCCTGCAGTCCTAAAAAGGCCACCCCACCCAGAACCGTCAGAAACAAAAATTTTTTCAGACCCGATTGATCCCCCCGCTTGATCGCCGAAAGCGAAAGCACCATGGTGACGCTGCTGCAAATCAGCAGGAAAGTCATAAAGGCTGTGAGGTTGATGCCGAGAACGTGCGACGGCACCGGCCAGTTGGAACTGGAATACCGGAGGAGTCCGTAGCCGACAATCAGACCGCCAAACGACATGGCATCCCCGGCCAGGAAAATCCACATTCCGAGCTTGCCCCAGCTCTCTGGAGTCAGGGGGGATTCTGCCGGTTCAACAGCGGCATGCATCACAGCAGCTTCGCTCATCTTCCACCCTCCTCCTTGTGTATCCAAGCTAAGCGCAAAACGGGCGTCTTTTTTTTGAGCCCGCCATTCTTTTTAGCGGCGGCGCGCCGGTGGGTGTAGACCAGCCATCCTGCGACGGAGCCAACCACAGTGTACGGGGTAGCCATGAGAAACAATACGCTCCAGTTGAAAGCATTGGTCACCGGATCATCCGCGGAGGCTCCAGTCAAACAAACCGCGCAGGGCCACGCCACGACGGGAACTAACAGCGCCAAAGTCAAAAATGCAAACGAAAAACAGCGTCGAATCATAAAAAAATTATTTGAGAATTATCTTATCGCGTCACCCCTGTCAACAGATTGGCTTGAATTAGGCTAGAAGGAGCCGGGCCATTCTTTTGTCAATAATAACCTTCTCGTTCTCCAAATCAAGCTTGACGCGCCACTTCTGGAGAGTGTTAGCTCCAATGATGACCTCGTCTGAAAGTTTCGGTGCCACGATGAGTTGTCGGATATCCTAATCCCATCGATGTAGATATAAAGCACTACTGTCTCATTGACCCGCAACTTCCCTACTCCGTCCCCAAGAGTATAGGTCTCCGGAGATGGCAACTTCAGCGTGGTGGCTATTTTGTCCACAGCATCCCGACGTATAAATGAAGCGCTGGCCCCGGTATCGAAGGGGACCTGCAAGCACCGCTCACCCTTATCTCCGGCCACTCTCAACTTTTTGATGATGAGGCCCATGTTTTTATGATAGGAGAATAGTGACTTACTGTCAATGAATCCTTCGTCTGGCAGGTAGGGCTGGACATCTGCCCCCAATTGGAGTCAAGGGGCTTTTAAATAACCTGGCTGTAGGATGGGTCAACGAAGCTCTCGGTTTGACTGTAACCAGCGCGGCTGGAATTCTCGGCGTCCGCCGCGCAACCTTGTCCGATGTAACCAACGGCAAGGCCTCTGTTTCGGCTGAGATGGCCCTGCGCCTGGAAAAGGCATTCGGCGTCAGTATGGATCTGCTCTTGAACATGCAGGCCGGTTACGATGCCGCCCAGGCCCGCACGCATGGCGACCAGATTAAGGTCAAGCGTTTCAGGCCCGCTAACGCACGGCTATAGAGGAATAAATGGCGCAAAAAAAGGTTCCAGGAACCTTTTTGATT
>JACPSE010000098.1 GCA_016193465.1 Deltaproteobacteria bacterium | reverse complement strand
TAGTTAATCATGGCACGGCGACCTCCTTGACGAATAGACTTCAAATGAGCAGCAACGGTGTGACTCAACCTGACGCCGCAAGGTCTACGTAATTCTGAGGTTGGAGAGGTCTCCTCCCATCCTCGATTTCATGAATGAGCGTCACAAGACCTCGACAAATAGGTGTCCGGATGCCTGCCCTGTCTCCCTCCTGAACCACGTGACCCACCGTGTAATCCACCTCTGTCTTCATGCCTCGCTTTAGTTGAGCAATCCCGCCCCTGCGGTCGTCACTTTTTAAACTGTTCGTCATCTTGGTGATAGCGGCAAGGCGGGCCTCGACTGGACGACTTGGGTGGAAATCCGCCGGGTCGTACTCACTGAGAGGCTCAAAGCGCGCACCCACAGCTTTCCCAACCCCAGTCACCTCTCCAAAAAAATCCACACAGAGGCGCCGATTCACCTCAGTCTCACAAATAAGCTTTAACGGCTCGTCCGCCAGCGACCCAAACATTCCGAGGCAGGTGTAGGTGAGCTTGCTCCAGAGTAGCCCGAAGATGTTGTGGATCATCTCAGTAGGAATAACCGAGTCCAGGAGCTCATGCACCATTTGGAGTTGCGGTGTCGTCTTTCCGTGCAGATGTCCAACGAAAAGGCGTCCACGGGCAGCCGTCTGGACGTGGCCCGGTCCGAGCCGCCGGCTGCGCATCCGGATCACTGTACCGATGGCACGGTCCGGCCCGACAAGCTCTTCAAGAAGGGGCGGGTTAATCCCATTCTGGAGCGATACCAGTACCGCATTGGGATTGAGGTGTGGGGCCAGGGACCCAAGCGCGTCTCTTGTGTAATTTGATCGGACAGCAACGAAGCCAAGATCAAATTTCCCCGTGATCTCACCCGGGAAAACGGCGCATACGGAAACCTCGAAAGGCCCATCGGGCACATCAACTTGGAGCCCTCGTTCTCGCAAGGCGCGCACATGCTCCAGGTCAATATCAACCAGTGTTACGTCCTTACCCTGACGGGCAAGCCGACCGCCTACAATGCCACCGATCGGTCCTGCCCCCATAATGAGAATTCGCATCCTTGTGCTCAGGTTTGAGAAATGATCGCTAACACAACCCCGAAAAAAATAAGTTTACATCCGAGTGCGTCAACCCTGCGCAACCCGCCTCTAATCAAAGAGAATGCTGCAGGGAGCCGACGACGCAAGTTCACTGCCTTGACTTTGAATATCAGGCAAGAGCTTCTAATGTCAAACTGATCAGCCCCCACGGGTAGAAAGAGTGCTGCTTTCAACCCCGATCCGACATTGATCGGCCCAAAATCGCACATCGCGTGAGCATTTTCGTCGGATCGGGGCTAAAGGGCGTATCATGGCCGTGCTGCTGCGGGAGGCTCTCTCAGCATGCGTCGTGCCGCCAGACCCAGTGCGGCCGTGATGAAGATAAGGATCACCCCAATTGCCGCTGCCTCGGGGATGCGTCCTGCCTGCCAATAGATCCATATCCACACCGATAGCACCTCGTTGTTTTCGCTGGCAAGGACCAGGGGGACAGAAAACGTCCGCAGCGAGTGCGCTACCACCCAGATCCAACCAGCGACAAGCGAAGGCATCAGAAGGGGGCTAGTGATCTTCCAAATTGTGCGCAGGCGAGTTGCTCCGGAAACAGAAGCGGCCTCTTCCAGCTCCTGGTGAATTTGGAGCAACCCGGCATTTGTGGTTCGAGTGGCAAAAGCCAAGTATTGGGTTACCAGCCCCAGGACGATGATCCAGATTGAACCGTAGATACCAACATGCCGAAACAGGGGGTGGAGATATACAAAAATCATAGCCAGCGCGACGACGACTCCGGGGATGGCGTATGAAATGAAGGTCAAACTATCGAGCATGAAGCCGGCAGGATGCTTGAGGCGAACCACCAGCCAGGAAATCAGGAGAGCAACCAGCATCGTCGCTACTCCTGCGCCGACAGCCATCACTACAGTATTGATCAGATCATGGAGAAACCTGGGACTGGTTGCGATGTTGATATAGTGGTTGAACGAAGCCATTTCTATAGCCTCCAACGACGGTACGACATAATAGGGAACGAGCGAGGCCCAGATCAGCACGAACAGGGGACAGATCACGGTTAGCGAGAAGTAGAGAGCAAATAGACCCAAGGCGGGATAGCGCCAGCGCCCCAGGGAATATCTAACGGGCCGGAAATCCCTTCCCCGGATGACGGCGAAGCGCTCTCCTCTCCGGATCATCCTGGTATAGAAATAGGACAGCACCGTCATGATGGCCATGAAGAACACGGCATAGGCAGCACTGAGGCCGTAATCAACCGGAACATGATAGCGAGCCGTGAAGTAGATCAAAGTGCTTAGGACAAAGATACCTGCTGCAAGGCCCACCGTGAGCGGTGCCTCAAAAGATTCAAGATGGGATACGAACGAGTAAATTCCAGCAGCCGCGAGCGCCGGCATCAGCAGGGGCAGTGTAATTCTTCGCAGCACACTTTTGGGATTTGCTCCCGATAATCGCGCCGCCTCTTCTAGAGCCGGATCCATCATACGGAAGGCCCCTACGATCATGAGAAAAATCGTACTGACTCCCCTCAGCCAACTGAGATAGATGATTCCCCAGAGCGATTGTATGTCCAGCGGGCCTTCTTCGAGCGAGAAACCAAACAGCGATAGGACCTCTCTTATGCCAATGTTAATCAGGCCTACCCTTGGCGCTAGCAGGAGCATCCACGACAGCGCGAAGAGGACCCCCGGTATGGCAAGAGGCAGGAGAACCGCGATCCAGGCCATCTCGCGGAAGGGCATATCGGTGCGTTCAATGAGCCACGCGAAGACGACCGCAATGGCAAGACCGCCCAGTGTCGATATCACGGATATAATTGCCGTATTGGCGAGAGCCTCATAAAAGAAGGGGCTGCTAAAAACGAGAATATAATTTCGCAGCGTCCATGGGCCACCAAGAAAAGTGGGCGGGCCGGTCCTTACACTGTTCAAAAGGAGCAACAGCATGGGAACAAAAAGGAGCCAGAGTGTAACTATGACTGCCAGAACCAGGACCCCATTGCTGGGGCTCAGCTTTAGGATCTCGCGTATTCTTTTTCCCATTCAAGTTCCTTACCCCCCGCTTCTCTCCGGCTTGGGGAATCCCCAAACCTCGAGTATCTTTCGCATCAGCTCTTCCGCTTTAATAGCCACATCCCAACTTGTCACCTTAATTTCTCTTCCCATTCGTTTGACCTCTGCACCAAGCTCAGTTTCAGGGTGAAAGATACTCTCACGCCCGGTGCGTAGATATTTGACGCCCTTGCCAGCAATCCAGCCGGTCATTAGCAGCGCAGCGTTTGGATTTGCGGCACCCTTCAAAGGACTGAGAAGCAACTCCCGCCCGGCAACAACGGGACCCTCAGGATATACGAAGCCGACAGGATAGCCAGGCTTTCCTTGCGAGGCCCGATACCATGAGCCATGGCTCGCGGGGCACGACAGCAAGACTTCACCGGCCGCGACCATAGTAACAGCTAGGGCGTTGCCTCTCATCCACTTTGGCTTGTTTGCGAGCAACTTTTTGGCGTAATCCAGCGTCCAGTCCTCGCCATAACCGTACATGACCGAGAGCATATGGGCAGGACGGACGTCGGCGGAAAACTTCCCCCTGAAGTAAGGATTATAACAGTCCGCCCATGTCTTCGGCACACGGTCTTTGGGAACGAGATTCTTGTTGTAATATATTCCAGCCGGGTTGTTGCCCACCGAGACCAGGAATCCTTTTGGATGGACCATTCTCGCGTCTATTCCGAACAGTCTGTGCCAATCAATAGGGTCAATAAGGAACCCAAGCTTCTGAAACTCATCTACCATCTCTTCCTCTATGCTCATGAGATCATAGGGAAATATGCCAGCCTGCATTTCTGACAGCACGCGCTGCCTCTGCTCACCACCCCTGACACGCCCGTAATTAATCTTAATAAAAGGGTACTCTTTCTGAAAAGCCTTATGTAGTTCTATAACCTCCTCGCCTTCCAGGTTGGACGTCCAACTGAGCTTACCCTCTTGCTTTGCACCCCGGACGATTGAGTCTATTGTGGCTGGCTTTGGAGCCACAGCGGCCCGCGCAGCCGCGTTGGGCAGAAGGACCCATGCCACGTACATCCACGCAGTGATAAGATAGGCTGACCAACGTTTCATTGCCATTTTAATCCTCCTCTTACGAACTCAATTCTCAAAGTCCATCCCGTAAGTGTTTAATCGAGTTAACCGCTGTCATTCGTAGACCAAGCTTTACGCCGCCAAAACAGATCGGAAGGCGCGCATGTCGCCTATTTGCTCCAATTTTTCCACCATCTCGATAAGCCGGTCACATTTCTCCCTTCCGGTTACCGGAAATAGGAGCTCCCGCGTTTTGTTTTTAACCTCTTCGACCGTCATGGGATTTTCTGGCGTTCCACGATAGGCTGTAAGGTGCTTTCTCAGATGTCTTCCGTCTACTGTCGATATTTCTAGAATGGCCTGCCTGGGAAAATCGTCGTCCACCAGGTCTGGATCTGGTACTAGGGTAATCCGAGACTTTACATCGAGGACACGAGAGTCTGTCATCCTCTCATGCGAATGGGCAGCTTCGAAAGTCAGTTGACCATCGATCAGGGTCACCGAGAGGATATATTGGAGGTTGATGTCTGGCATATGTCTGTCATCAACGGTAGGTAACCTGTTTTCAGGGAGCCGAACTGCCAGGCATCGGAGATTGTGCGCTTTGAGTTCGTGCTCAGCCATGATCTCCAGCAGAGCCTCTAGGGGTGCCTGCATGGGAGAGCCAACGCAGAATTTCTTGATGCTAGTCTCAGTTATCTCGAAATCGGCTCCCAGGCCACGGACAAGTTCCGCAGGCTTAGGGTCTGGAGAGTAAGCCTGCAGGAAATTGCGCTCACCTTGAAAAGGATCTGCTGTCCCACAAGCCCCTGCCTGCACGAGCGTTACTGCGGTCACGCCGTTACGGGCCGGCATTCCCCCAAGAACAAGTGACGAGCGTTACTGCGGTCACGCCGTTACGGGCCGGCATTCCCCCAAGAACAAGTGCCTTCTCAACATGATTCTCAGCTCTTATATAGCTTCCTATTCCAGAGGCCTGTTGGGCAGCATAAGACAAAGCACAGCTAGCCTGGTTGCTATTCAGTCTTGCCAGACATGCAGCGGCTGCCGCCGCGCCAAAAGTTCCACCCAGACTGCGGGCGCTGTGGCCCCTAGAAGAAACCAAGCGTGGACCCAGGGCGCGACCCACACGACATCCGACGTCATAGCCCGCTACAACGGCCTTCAAGAATGTGTCTCCATCACTACCTCCATGCTCAGCCATCGCGAACGCCGCCGGAACCACGGCGCACCCTGGGTGCGTCCCAGATGAAGCGTGGGAGTCGTCAGTTTCGTTCGAGTGTGCTAAGGTGCCGTTAGCAAGTGCCGCAAGAGTCGCGGAGGTCACCATTGAACTGCCAGCAACCTGAGACTCGGGAGTGCCACCTTGCCCGCGGACGTAGCGGATAATGAGCTCTCCAGGTTCGAGCGTCGAGCCGGAAATCATGGCGGCAAAAGTGTCGAGGATATGTTGCTTGGCCTTCGAAACGACGTGCTGCGGTAGCTCCAACTCTGGTGCCCTTGCTATGTAGTCACCGAGATTCCTTGTAAGGTCAAAGCACGTGGTCATAGGTTCCCTGGTAACCTTCGGGTACTAATCTGTAACATCGCGTTCAACTTCGTGTCAAGCAGTGGTGGCCGGTCAATTTGAAAAGGTCCAGATAGGGGAGCACGAGCCTGTGCTGTCCGATGAAAATCATCAAAACCCGCGGCTATTTCCCGAACGATGAGGCCGCCGTGAAGCTACTCTACCTGGCGTTGAAAAACATTACGAAAGATTGGAAGATGAGCGCACGTGAAATGGAAAGCCCATGGATCGATTTTACCCGCCTTCGCAGAATGCCACCGACTCCTGTCGGTGGGGCTCCACTTCCGCTCCCTCCAGACGGTGGCATTGCCTCGGTGCATGCTGAAGATAATGGAATTGTGGGAAAGATAGCGGTTCTTAAGCAAAAGAAGGGGGGCCCCGAGTGGGTGACTCTTCGGGTCGCAGTCGCAGGAGCGCGCCTTCATGTTTTCGGAATTACTTTTTACGTTCTGCTGGCGGTGAGTTAACCTTTATCTTCAACAGCTCTAAGAAAGGTTTAAGCGGGCCCGAGAGACTCTTGTCCTTGTGCATGATGGCTTTAAATTCTCGCTTCATAGGAACTCCAGAAATCCTGGCGTAGGTCAAGAGACCCATCCGCTTTTCCTTTTGGACACTAGAGAGTGAGACAAGGGAACATCCGAGCCCCTCAGCGACCGCACTCTTGAGGATTTCTGTAGTCTCAAATTCCATTATGCAACGATAAGAGATTCCTGCCGCACGGAAGCCCTCATCGATGATTGTCCGCGTGTACGACCCCGCCTCTCGTAAAATCAGCGGAGTCTTGGCGACCTGCTTTAAAGAAACCCGGCGGAGTTTGGTGAGGGGATGATCACGGGGAGTAATCAGAACAAATTCATCGCTAAGAAAATGGAAAATCCTCAGGCTTTCCGGGTTTGTGATCCGTGTGACGATGGCGATATCTGACTCATCGGACAGTATCCTTTTCTCAGTCTCAGCATTATTTCCAACTAATAATGCAACCTCTATGTTTGGAAAGTGTTTCTTAAACTGGACTAGGATCTTGGGGAGTACGTGAACGGCAATCGTCGTCCCGGAACCACACCGCAAATATCCCCTCTGTAACCCCTTCAGCTCGTCAACCGCTTGGTTCATTTCATTAATAACGATCATTAAACGGGTTGCATATTCTTCGACGATCCTTCCGGCATCTGTTAGGTGAGCCCGTCTCCCCAATCGCATGAAAAGCTTGGCGCCGAACTGTTTCTCAAGCTCTTTAACGCGGGTCGAGATCGCTGGCTGGGTTACGTGGATAGATGCGCTGGCACGTTCAAAGCCACCGTATTTTACGACTGCGTGGAAAGCCTCTAATTGCTTAAAAAACATAAAAACTATGAATGAATTTTATAAAAAGAATTAATTTGACAGATAATACATAATTCGATAGCTGCTAAAAAACAAGCGGTCGATGCTTGGACAACGGCGCGAAAGGAGCGAGACGTAGTATGGTGACTATTGTCGCAGTGGGCGATGTCCGGGTCTATCGGGAGGATCCCGATAGCACGTTTGTGCATGTTCGCAACATCATCCAGGGGGCCGACATCGCGTTCTGCCAGTCGGAGTCGGCTTATTCCGATAAAGGCTCCATGGGGTCTTCCGGACCGCGCGGCGCTGCACCCAAGGACATGCGGGGGTATCCGGCCTTCGCAGCGGCAGGGTTTGACGTGGTCTCCATGGCCAGCAATCACATCATGGACTGGGGTCGAGACGCCCTTCTCGACTCCCTGGAGCGCATGCGCAGCGACGGAATGCATCCCATCGGCGCTGGGAAAGACATCGAGGACGCTCGGAAGCCGGCGATCCTGGAGCGCGGCGGGACCCGGATCGCCTTTTTAGGGTATTGTTCAGTCGCACCCGTAGGGTATTACGCCGTTCCGAGGCGAGCCGGTGTGGCCCCCATGCGGGGCACCACACACTATGAGCCCCTGGAAGAGGACCAGCCCGGCACGCCATGTGAGATCATGTCCTGGCCTCTGCAGCGGGATCTCGACGCCCTTGTGGAGGATGTACGCCTCGCGCGTCAGAAATCCGATGTGGTGGCTGTGTCATTGCACTGGGGCGTGCATTTCATCCGGACCCTGATCGCCGACTACCAGCCGATAGTGGCGCGCGCCGCTATCGATGCCGGAGCAGATATTATCATCGGGCACCATCCGCATATTTTGAAAGGGGTCGAAATCTATAAAGGAAAGGTGGTTTTGTACAGCATCGGTAATTTCGCCATAGACAAAGCAGCCGGGATGGCCGGTGACATCCCATGGAAACGGACGAGACAGCGCATTTTCAGGGAGTTGTACCACGTGGACGAGCATGAACCGGATGCCGTTGGGGATGCCATCGGTGGGTTTCAAGACGACCGCAAGTACAGCATGATCGCCAAAGTCACGGTCGAAAAGAAAAAAATCCAAAAGGTGTCTTACATCCCCGTCTGGATCAACGAGCGAAACCAGCCGGAGCCGGTGTCCCCTTCCGAGCCCCGGGGGCAGGAAGTCATGCAGTACTTAGAAGATGTCACCCGGGAAGCCAGTCTGAACGCCATTTACCGGGCCGATGGGGAAGAAGTGCTGATCGCGGGGTGATTGGCGTGCCACCTGTATGTCCGTATCCGGTTGCTCGCGATCGAGAATACTAGGGCACAAGATCGCCCCATCCCAAAGGAGGCACACCATGGTGATTACGGTTCCTAAGAAAATTGTTGCTTCTTTCACTCTCCTTTTTTTAATGTTGGCTACCATGCAGGCAGTTGCAGCGAGTCCTATCCTACTGAAAGCCAAAAAGGAAGCCGAGGCCAAGGGTTACATCTTTTTTACCGCTCATGACGAGATTGTGGCCATGGCAAAGAAGGAAGGAAAACTCAAAGTAGGTAGCGACCTAGAGCCCACGAATTTCAAGCCGTTGATTGACGCATTCAAGCAAAAGTATCCTTTTTTCACTGACGTTCATATTGAGGAGGTCCAGGACATAAGTGCTCACCAGAGGCTTCTCCTGGAGATAAAGTCAGGACAAGCTAAGGGGTGGGATATTGTCTATATAATCATCGACCTTGCCAAAGAGTATCGGCCTTATATAGTGAAGCATGACATCCTGGGCATGGCCAGGCATGGCGTGCTTGAAATCGATCCCCGGATGATTCACCCCGTGGACAGGAACATGGTAAGCGTTACAAGCAGTATAAGAGTCGTACCCTACAACAGGAAGCTTATCTCGGAAGACAAGGTCCCTGCTAAATGGGAAGATTTTCTGAAACCTGAGTTCAAGGGAAAGAAATTCGTCTTAGATCTTCGGCCCATCCAGGTAGCTAGCCTGGTGCCTGCCTGGGGGTTGGAAAGAACGTTGGAATTCGCCCGGAAGCTAGCTGGCCAGCAACCTGTGTGGGGTAGAGGTGCCACCAGAATGATTACTGCCGTAGCTACCGGAGAGTATTCCATGTACTTGGGTTCTAATTTCAGTGCGGCTAATAGGGCTATGGCCAAGGACCGGACAGGGAACCTTAACTACAAAGTCATTGAGCCTGTCCCTTCCTTAAACGCAACGTTTGCCGACGGTATCCTCAACACGGCCGCTAACCCCCACGCCGCTCTCTTATGGTTGGAGTTTTTCGCCTCTCCTGAGGGTCAGGAGATATTAGATAAATACGGGCCTTTTAGGGGCTCGGTGTTTACTCCTGGCTCAGTAGCAGCAAAAGTGACTCATGGGAAACAGCTCTCCCTTGTAGACTGGGATCATTTCACCAAGTTTCAGGAATATGAGGCAAAGATAGTTGCAGCCTACGGTTTCCCGAAAGCCGATAGATGAAGAGGATAAAGAAATGGTTTATGGTGAGGCAACTTCGTATCAGGGAGGTATCGCGTATCAACGTCAATTGTGAAAATTAACGGGACGAATTGATTCAAGGCAAGTTGAGAGGGAAGTGTCGTCTGACAGAGGACAATACGTGAAAGGGAAAGTGGTATGTGACTAATCCCCGCAGCAATGTTAGAGTGTATTTCCGAAAAGGCTGAGCCAGTTGCGCCAGAACGAAAGAGTTTCTTTCGGAGAACGGTGTCCCCTTCGTAGAACGGGATATTGAGAACGACCCGACTGCGTTGGAGGAGCTCCAGGCACTGGGGCTGTCCCAGCTTGTTACAGTGGTCGGAGACCAGGTCATAGTTGGCTTCGACATGAAGAAACTCGCCGAAGCACTCCACCTCGGCACCAAGCCCCACCTTGACCCTTCCGAAACGGTTCCTCTCATAGAGCGGGCACTAGAAGCCTTCGAGCAAGCCGTACGGCAAATGCCCGATGAAAAACTGGAGTGGGCTATCTCGAAGCGAGAGCGGTCGATGCGACACTTCACCTATCATGTCTTTTGGAGGGTTGAGGTCGATCTGGAGGAGCTCGGTACTGGCGTAGCGCCTACAAGGTCTGATGCCCATGTGCGTTCCCATGCTAGTTTCCAGGACATCGCTGATTACGGCAGAACTGTTATTGAACACTACCGCGCTTGGTCTTCAAGGCAGGATTTAGATGCCCTGCATAGGCCATCACCTGCCAGGTCAAAAGAAGCAGCTCGCACGCCCGCGCCAGATCATTACCGTAACCGGGATGTGCCAAAGAGCGGAGCAGAGCGTTTGGACCTCCTTGCTAGCCACACCATCCAGCACCTGCGCCAGCTTTATTCTATCCTGGAAAATTTTGGTATTACGCCCGAAAACCGGGTACAAGACCAAGAATGGCCGTCGGTATATGTGCTGACGAGACTCGAAGTGGAATAGAACCTTCTAAAAAAGCGGGTCTCAACTTTATGAAATGGGAAGAGGTAGCTGATGGGGGAAGCGGTTTATGATGTAATAGTTGTAGGGGCGGGGAACGCAGGCTTGTCTGCTGCACTGGCGGCACACCAAGCAGGAACGAAAGTCCTTATTCTGGATAAATGTCCCAAGTCGGGACGTGGGGGGAACACGCGCTTCTCGAGCGGTGGTTTCCGCTTCATCTATCACAGCATCGACGACATCAGGCCCATGCTTCCCGAAGTTTCTGAGGCAGAAGCCGCAAAGCTGGAAGTGGGGACCTACGCCTCCTCAGATTACTATCAAGACGTAATGCGCGTGACCGAGTATGCCGCAGACAAGAAATTGACAAAAATTCTCGTCGATGAGTCTTATGCGACTGTCCGCTGGCTGAGTGAGATGAATGTGAAATGGGTGCTATCCACGAGAACTGCGCATGCGGTCAGGATTGGGGAGAAAATCCGGTTTCCTTCCGGTCGTGTCGTTTCGGTGAAGGATGGAGGCATCGGATTAGTGGAGACCCTGTTCGGCACCGCGCAGAACAGGAACATCGACATCATCTACGAGGCCAAAGCGACGGGTTTTTTGACCGATAAGAAGGGAAAGATCGCTGGCGTCAGGGTTCAAACCAAGGAAGGTTTCAAAGACTTCGAAGGCCGCGCTGTTGTTCTGGCTTCCGGAGGCTTTGAGGCCAATCCCGAAATGCGAGCGAAGTATTTAGGCCCCGGATGGGAAACGGTGAAGGTCAGAGGGTGCCGCTACAACTCCGGGGAAACATTAAACTTAGCCTTGGGGCTCGGTGCCCAAGCAGCAGGACAATGGAGCGGATGTCATGCGGCATTAGTCAATGCGGAGGCACCTGAGGTAGAGGCGGCTCATGATCAGATGTACTCTTATCCGTACGGGATCATGGTGGATATCAACGGACAGAGATTTACGGATGAAGGCGCAGATTTCTACACCCACACATACGGAAAGCTTGGCAGAGAAGTTTTGCGGCTTCCGTGGAGAACTGCCTTCCAGATCTTTGATAGCAAAGTCAAACACCTCCTACGCTCTGAATACAGCCGCCACTCCTGTGTTTCTGCTGACTCTGTTGAAGCCCTTGGCAGAAAATTTCCGGGCCTAAATTGGGACAATCTTGTCAGGACGGTCAAAGAATTCAATGAGGCAGTGCAGGACAATCCGTTTGAACCGGCGAAGAAGGACGGCAAGGGCACTAAAGGGATCAGCCCCGTTAAGTCGAACTGGGCGCAGCGGTTAGATTCGCCGCCGTTCTACGCCTATCCCGTTACATGCGGAATCACGTTTACGTTTGGTGGAATACGAATCAGCGAGAAGGCAGAGGTGGTTGATACGGAGGGAAATATTATCCGGGGATTGTTTGCGGCAGGTGAGATTACAGGCGGGTCTTTTTATGAGAATTACCCCGGTGGCTCCGCACTGATGAAGGGGGCCGTCTTTGGAAGGATCGCCGGCGTCAGCGCAGCTTCCGCGAGTAAGTCAAGTAAGTCATGATTAATTCTAACAAGCGGGTGAACTCATGGTAGAGCCTGGAGCTCATTCAACCTGAGAAGGATGAGGTGATCCGGTCTCGCAGAAAGAAATTGGCGGCTAAAGCGGTTGACGCTTTCCTTCTTTTACTTGTTTCCTGTGCCTTCGCCAACATAGCGAGGCGGCGATAAGAAAAACATAGGAGGAAAGCGCCCTAACCTTCTATGGCTCTACAGATCTTAAGGACAGTACGGCTCTTGTCCATTATTTTCAGACCCGCAGGTGATTCATTGATTTTGTCCTTTCAGATGGGACGGGTTACGAATTGATGCGGGAGGAGGAGGTTTATGGAACATCAGGAGGGTGTTACGCGGAAACTTGCTCATTTTGCAGCAGGTCTGCGCTACGAAGATATTCCTAGGGAAGTCATTGAAAAGGCCAAGGACTGCATTCTTGACCAGGTTGGGGTTGAGCTCATCGGCTCCACTTTGGAGTGGAATAAGATCGCTTATCGATATGTGGTTGGGATGGGAGGTAGAGCGGAAAGCACTATCGTGAATTATGGAACCAAGGTGTTGGCCCTTGATGCCGCTTTTGTGAACGCAACTTTTGGTCAAGGATGCGAGTTGGATGATCTTGGGTTTGGGGCGGGAGGGCATCCCAGTGTCGGCACGGTACCAGTGGCCCTTGCTTTGTGCGAAAAGACACCCGTTAGCGGAAGAGAAGCCATTGCTTCCATGGTGGCTGGTTGCGATGTGATGTATCGGATGCTTCTTGCTGTCCGACCTTCCGCCAACAAACGAGGTTTTCACAGTCACGGGATTGCCGGGCCCTTTGCTGCCGCCGTCACAGCGGGGAGATTGCTGCAATTAAGTGACGAAGAGATGGTTAATGCATTTGGGATTGCCGGTAGCCACTCGGCCGGGTCGACGGAATATGATCAGACCGGGGGAGAAGTGAAGCGGATACATGCAGGACTTGCCGCTCGTGCCGGGATTCAATCAGCGATGTTGGCGAAACTGGGATTGACCGGGCCTCCAACCATCATTGAGGGAAAAAGGGGGTTTTGCAGGGTCTTTTCTGATCATTATAACATGGATGTTATCACCGAGAACCTGGGAACGGATTTCAAGATCATGAGAGTATGGTTCAAGGTTTATCCGTGCGTAAGCGCAGTCCAAGGTGTCATTGACACATTGGCGCTACTTATAGAACAGCACCACATTCGACCTGAAGAGGTAGAGGAGGTTCGGGTGGGAATCTCAGAAACCTCTGTCACGCATGGAGGGGCGATCTATGAGCCTCATGACGTAGTCAGTGCCCAGTTCAGTCTTCCGTTCTCTTTGGCCTTGCGGCTTTTAAAGAAAAACAATGACCTCAGCCTATATATGGACCAGAACTTATGGAGGGATGCAAAGGTGCTGGCCCTCGCAAGGAAAGTAAAAACCTATGCGGATCCTGAGGCAAGAGGTGATAAGAATTATTCAACAAGAATGGAGATAAAGTTGGTCGATGGAAGAACTGTTCAGGCCTATCAAGAATACCCACGAGGCTCTCCTCTGAATCCGGTGAGCCGTGATGAGCTTCGAAAAAAGTTCAGCAAGTTGGCCAGTGTGGTTCTGACCACTAGCAGGATAGAGGAAGTCATTGAAAAGGTGGACCAACTT
>JACPSE010000072.1 GCA_016193465.1 Deltaproteobacteria bacterium | reverse complement strand
GCACCGGGTCAATGACGAGAGGCCTGGCATGGTCGTAGGCGGCTACCTGAAAGCCCACCGATAATGATTTTGGACTTCGGTTGTGAGCCACAGTCGCACGATTTTCGATTTTAGATTTTGGATTGAGAATATAGCCGGCAGCGATTGGTGTTCGGACACCGTCGCGCTCCTGGTAAACAACGGGCCTGCGAAACTTTACCTCACTGCTTGCCACTTGAAGGACAAGGCTTCCGTCGGCGTCAACCGCCGCACGATCGGCCTCATGGAAGACGAGGTTGATGGCCTTTGGATCTGCCCCTGGGGCCACGATGAAGTCGTATTCGAGTTCGCCCTGATTACCGTAGTAGACGACATCGATCCCAGGATAAACGCCCTCTTGCTTGACCCGAGCGTAGCTGGGAATGTTGCGCTTCCATTTATTTGGATCTTTGCCAATCAGGTAGTTGCTCTTCCCTGGCAACAGCTCAAGCCCCACCATGCGTGAGTCGCGCCTGGCTCCCACAAGTTCCATGCGCAGAGTGGAGGTACCCTTCAGCACCGCCTCGGTGGGAGTCAGAAAAAGCGTATAGCCCTTTCCGTGAGAGAGAAACTTGACCTGGCCGTTGGTCTGGCCTTGGTTAGCTTCAAAGGCCAACACCAATTTGCCGTAGTTTTGCACGACCTTTTGTGTGCTCGCTCCGGTAACCTCCGCTGCCAGACTTGCACGGCTGAAAAAAACAGCAGCAATCACGAACGCGCCCAATACTGCTTTTCTTAAGCATAATGAGTTTTTCATGGGAGTCTCCTTTCCGGTCAAGTCTCTACGGCCGAAGTGAAGGCCTCTAAGGTTCAATAGTGAGGTTCTTATGAGCTGATTTTGGCGCGATGGCCCATTCAATGCAGCAATTCACGTGCCATGAGCAACCGTCTTTCTACGCTGCCTGAGCCGTATGTAACTAGGCGATTTAGCGCGCTTTCAGCCGCGCGAGCAAGAGATTTGGTAAAGCCAAGTTTTACTGAACGTTGGAAAGAGCGGTGTCCTTTTCTCACCTATGCAAAGACCTAACGCTAACCGGTTTTACATTCCCCAAAACGGGTGGTAGGAGTAAGAAAATCGTATGTCGGCGCGCTCGGACTTGCTCGATCTGCTCAAGAGACTCCTTTCCCTTCCCACGGCTCCTTTTCACGAAAACTTCGTAAGCTCTTTTCTCTGTGAAGAGCTCAAAAGGGCCGGGATAGATTTTCAGGTGGACAGCTACGGAAACATCATTGCCGAGCGCGGCGAGGGGGAAACTTCACTTGCCTGCGTGGCTCACATGGACCATCCGGGTTTTGAGATTGTTGAGGTTAGGGGAGATCGAGCAGAAGCTGAATGGTTCGGAGGCGTGGGTGCAGGCTATTTTGTCAAAGCCCGGGTGGTGATTTATGACCGGCTTTCCGGGGCGGTCCGCGCCCGCGGGACGGTGGAGAAAATTTGGCAAACGCCTCAAGGGCGGGTGGAAAAAATGACGCTCCGCATAAAAGGGAGTGTGGCCGGAGGGGATTTCGGCACGTGGGATTTGGTTCCCTTTCGCCAGCGTGATGAGATGATTTACACTAAGGGGGCGGACGATCTGGTCGGCTGCGCGGTTATACTCTGTGCTCTGAAAGAATTGAAGAAGCGAGGGATCCAGAGTGGGCTTAGAGGTATCTTCACCCGTGCCGAAGAGCAGGGTTTTATCGGCACCTTGGGAATGATTCAGAGCGGCTTTCTTCCCGCCTCCACCAGGATCATTTCCGTCGAGACCAGCAAAGCGCTGCCCGGAATAGTTTTGGGCCGGGGGCCGGTAATCCGGCTTGGGGACCGAACCAGCATGTTTCATCATCAGATGGTTATTTTTATGGACCACGTGGCGAGGGAATTGCAGAGAGAAGAGCGCCGTTTCGTTTTTCAGCGCAGGGTGATGGACGGCGGAACATGCGAGGCGACTCCCTATCAGTTGAAAGGGCATATCACGGGGGGAATCGCGGTGCCGCTGCACAACTACCATAACCAGGGTAGAAAACGGCTCGGGCCGGAAGCGGTCCACATCAGGGACGTCGAATGGGCTGTGCGCTTTCTTGTCGAGATGGTGCTTAGGATGGACGATTTTGAGCTTCCGACCCAAGAGATTCTCAAGCGGTTCGAGAATAGTTGGCAAAAATATGGCGGACGGCTACAACAAAAGTTGAAGGGTTAGAAGGGTTAAACGATTTGAGCGGTTTAAACAGTTCAAACCGTTCAACGAGCACGAGCCACGATCACGAACACGATAAAGAGTTGAAGGGGAGGTTGAGGTTTTGATAACTTCCAAGGGTCTGTTATGATTAAGAACAGGCTGCAAGTGAGTTATGGCGCTGAGTTTTCCTGATTTGAAAGTGCTGGTGCGGGGTGGGGGAGAGATGGCTAGCGGTATCGCCCACCGTCTCAACCGCTGCCACCTGAGGGTTTTGATTACCGAGGTGGCGGCGCCGACCACGGTCCGTCGCACGGTGGCCTTTGCCGAGGCAGTATTTCAGGGGAGGCATGCCGTTGAGGGCGTGGAGGCAGTTAAGGTCTCTTCTGCCGGAGAGGCTTACAGGGTTTGGGAGAGAGAGGGCATCCCGCTTTTCGTCGATCCTCAGGCCAAGGCGCGGGAAACCATTAAGCCCGAGGTTATCGTAGATGCGATCATGGCCAAGAGAAACACCGGTACTGACAAATCTCAGGCCCCCGTGGTAATCGGGGTTGGGCCGGGTTTCAGAGCCGGATGGAATGTTCATGCAGTGGTGGAGAGCAATCGGGGTCACAACTTGGGTAGGGTCTTGTGGGAAGGAGAGGCGGAGCAGGATACGGGTTTGCCGGCCCCGGTGGGAGGCTACACCGAGGAAAGGGTCCTGAGAGTTCCGCAAAAGGGGTTTTTCAAGGCGCTGCATGAGATTGGCGATCAGGTGAATCAGGGAGAACTCGTCGCCCAGGTTAATGGATTTCCAATCCGCGCCCAGATTCAAGGGGTTTTGCGCGGGCTGCTGAAAGACGGCATAGAGGTGGAAGAGGGCATGAAGGCCGGGGACATTGATCCTAGAGGGGAAAGGGAGTATTGTTACGTGATTTCGGATAAGGCGAGAGCCATTGCCGGTGGTGTGCTGGAAGCCATTCTCCATTCCTTGAAGGATCTACAGTTCCGCCCCACTTAAACTCAATCTCATTTTGCCGGTAGTGCGAGGACGGCGGTGAATCCAAAGAAGCTCACGATTGACAAAATCCAGGAGGCCCTGCGCGGAGAGCAATATATCTGTGATCGATCGCTGGCCACAGTGGTTTATCTTGCAATCACCTTGGGCAAGCCCGTTTTGCTGGAGGGAGAGGCGGGGGTAGGAAAAACCGAGATCGCCAAGGTGCTCTCCCAGGTCCTGGAGACCAGGCTGATCCGGCTGCAGTGCTACGAGGGATTGGATGCCAATACCGCTCTTTACGAATGGAACTATCCCAAGCAGATGCTGCGGATCAAGCTGGAAGAGGTGAGCCACGGGGATCGCGAGGCCGTGGAGACGGAGATCTTCACCGAAGAGTATCTCGTTAAGAGGCCTCTGCTAGAGGCTATTCAGAGTGATGGCACGACACCCCCGGTTCTCCTCATTGATGAGATTGACCGCGCGGACATGGAGTTCGAGGCCTTTTTGCTCGAGGTCCTCTCGGATTTTCAAATCACCATCCCTGAAATTGGCACCATCCGCGCCAAGGTGCGTCCTTATGTCTTTCTGACTTCGAACCGTACGCGGGAGATTCACGATGCCTTGAAGCGCCGCTGCCTCTACCACTGGATCGATTACCCGACCTTCGAAAAGGAATACGAGATCATCATGACGAAGTTTCCCCAGGTCCGCGATCACCTCGCCAAGCAGATATGCGCCTTTATGCAGCAGGTGCGGCAGATGAATTTTTACAAGCGGCCAGGGGTGGCGGAGACCTTGGACTGGGCCTCGGCCTTGGTCATGCTGAACCACCGCGAACTGGATGAGAAAACCGTGGAAGAGACCATGGGATGCATCTTCAAATATCGAGAGGACCTGCACCATCTAAAAGAGGAGTTGGCGGGGAAACGGCTGGACCTCAACCAGATGCTCAAGTCATCACCGGAACTCCCGGCATAAGCCATGCAAATTTCAGCCGAAGCCATTTTCAAAGCGGTGGACCGTTATTCCGCGGTTCGCGGGCAGGGAACCCTAGCCAACCTGTTGGCCTTCGGCCGGGTGTTGAAAGAGGCCGGTCTCAAGGTGAGCCTGAGTCAGGTCATAGATGCCAGCCGCTCCCTGGAGTTTGTCGATATTGCGCGCAGGGCCGATTTCCACGCCGTCTTGCGCTCCAATCTGGTCTCTGACAAGGAAGAGATCGCTCTTTTTGATCGCGTCTTTGATTGCTTCTGGCGGGAGCATGGCCCCGAGGATTTGCCTATGGAGTCGGTTGAGATGGCTCCGTCCTGGTCGGAGGAGAAACACGGAGACTCGCTGGATGCCGGTGGCAGTCTGGAGGAAGTGGTCGCGCAGGCCGCCGGTGAGGAGGCGAAGCCGAGCGAAGAGACGGAGCGCGTCGCCGTGCCCACCTACAGCCCCTGCGAGGCGCTGAATAAGAAGGATTTCAGCGAAATGGGGATTGAGGAGAGTCGCGCCATCAGCCGGGCCATCCTGCTGATCGCAACCAAGATTGCCACCCAGGTCAGTCGGCGCAAGAAGCGCGCCGCCAAAGGAGAAGAGATCGATCCCCGCTGGACCATGCGTAAGAGCATCAAATATGGCGGCGAGGTCATACAGCTCGTCTCGCGCAAGCGCAGGATCAAGAAAACCCGCGTGGTTTTGCTCTGTGATGTCAGCGGCTCCATGGATTGCTACAGCCGTTTTTTGATCCAGTTTATGTACGGCTTGCAGAACGAGCTTTGGGGAGTGGAGACCTTCGTCTTTAGCACCTCTTTAAGCCGTATCACCCACCTCATCCGCACGAAGGATATTGGCAGCGCGTTGGAAAGAATTTCCCGCTCCGTAGTGGGATGGTCCGGGGGGACGAACATCGGTCGCTCCCTCTATACGTTTAACCGGGAGTTCGCTCCCAGCCTGGTTACGCATCGGACTGTCATTGTGATCATCAGCGATGGATGGGATCGGGGAGACGTGGGGCTCCTGGAGCGGGAGATGAGGGGCCTCAAGAGACGGTGCCACAAGATCATTTGGCTCAACCCATTGTTGGCGAGCGAGCATTACGAGCCGCTGTGCAAAGGGATGCAGGCGGCGCTTCCCTATCTCGATCTCTTTTTGTCGGTGCACAACCTGAACAGCCTGATCGCTTTGGGAAGAAGACTGCAAAAGCTAGTCGCCTAAGGCAAAATGCAAAATGCAAATTGAAAAATGGGGACTCATAAAAAACAAGGACGAATTTTGACTTTTGCATTTTGCAGTTTTCATTTTGCAATGTGCTGAAAGTAAGGAGAGGAGGTAACAAAATGGCTGGACCGGGAACATGTCATGAAGATACCGCGAGCGAGCGCAAACAGACTGAGTCGATCTACCATCAAGTAAAAGAGTTTCTCGACAAAGGGGAAACCCTGGCGGTAGCCACCATCGTCTCAACGCGCGGTTCCACCCCTCGAGAGGCGGGCGCTAAGATGGTCGTGACTGCCTGGGGGGAGATGCTGGGGACCATTGGGGGAGGTTGTGGAGAGGCGGACGTCAAACGCGAGGCCATCGAAGTGATTCGGACGCGCAAGCCTCGGCTGGTGCGCGTAGATCTGCTGGATGATATCTCGTCAGACAGCCCGGCCGTCTGCGGCGGCATCATGAACGTCTTTATCGATCCGTGGTGGAAGGAAAAAGAAGGTTAAAGGGTTGAAGGGTTCAAAAGTTCAAGGGTCAAACCCTTAAACCTTGGAACCCTTGAACGTTCGAAGGGCCGCATCGAAGCAAAGTATGGATTCGTTAGTTGACGAGCTGATTAAGATAAGAGAGCAGGGGAGCGCCGCGGTCATGGCAACGGTCATTGAGGCGGCGGAGGGCGGCCGGGTGCGGCCAGGCGATAAATGTCTCATCCGTGACGGCAGGGTCCAGACAGCGACGATTCGTCACGAAGGGCTTCTCCGGGCCGTTGTGCAAGAGGCAGAGGCGCGCCTCAAGGAGGAGAAATCTAAACTTGTGCCTTTGGAGGTTCCTGACGCCGGGGCTAAAGTGGAGATCTTCTTTGAAGTGATGCCCTCTCCGCCCAGGCTCATTGTCGTAGGCGCCGGCCACATCGCCGTTCCGCTGGTCAAATTTGCCAAGATTGTGGATTTTCGTGTTTCAGTTCTGGACGATCGCATGTTGTTTGCGAACCGAGAGAGGTTTCCGGAAGCAGACGAGATTCTGGTTGGGGATATGGCGGCGATGCTGAAAGGGTTGCCGATTACTTCTTCCACCTATATTGTCCTTATTACCCGGGGCCATAAGTACGACGAGCTCTGTCTCCGCGAGATCATTCACAGCCCGGCGGGGTACATCGGCATGATCGGGAGCAGGAGGCGTATCAAGGCGTGCTTTCAGAGGTTCCGAGAGGAAGAGAAGATCGGCGAAGAAATCATCCAAAAAGTGTACGCCCCTATCGGTCTGGATATCAACACGGAGACCCCTGAGGAGATTGCCCTTTCCATTCTCGCCGAGATCATCAAGGTGCGCCGGGGGGGCAAGGCCCGGTCTCTGTCGGGAAAGTAGATCGTGTTCGTGGTCGTAATTCGTGTTCGACGAGCACGAGCCGCGAATAATGGGGCAAAGAAAACTAACAGGGGTTGTGTTTAGCGACTTGGGTCAGGCGTCTTCCTTCATGGCTTTGGATTGGGTGCAGAAGGCCCTGCGAGAGCGGCTCGGGTTTTCCCCCTACCCGGCGACGCTGAACCTTAGGCTTCAGTCAGAGAGAGACATCGCGATGTGGCAGGAAGTGCAGAGGGAAACACCCGGCATCGGCATTGATTCTCCGGACCCCTCGTTTTGCCAGGCGCGCTGTTTTTTAGTTGAGATTGCGGGGAAGGTTCGAGGCGCGGTGCTTGTTCCAGGAGTCGAGGGCTATCCCGGGGATAAAATCGAGGTTGTTGCTCCGGTCCATCTCAAGGATGAGCTCCGGGTGCGGGATGGAGAGCAAATCGTTTTGAAATTTGAGGACTGATTTTTATGCGTAGATTAATTGTCGGCATATCTGGCGCGACAGGCGCTATCTATGGAGTGCGGATTTTGGAAGTGGTTGCGGGGATAAAAGACGTTGAGACCCATTTGGTCCTGACCCGAGCGGCCAAGATGACGATTCAGGTCGAGACTCCACATTCGGTGAAGGAGGTGGAGGCGATGGCCGATTTCGTTCATGACATCAACAACGTCGGCGCGAGCATATCGAGCGGCTCTTTTCGCACGGAGGGAATGGTGATCGCTCCTTGCTCGATGAAGTCGATGGGCGGTATCGCCCATTCCATTGGCGGCGATCTTTTGGTCCGGTCTGCGGATGTGGTGCTGAAAGAAAGGAAAAAGCTGGTGTTGGTCGCCCGCGAGACCCCGCTCCATCTCGGGCATCTGGAAAGCATGGTGGCCTTGACGCGGATGGGAGCGATAATCTTTCCGCCGGTGCCGGCATTCTATCATCGGCCCAAGACCCTTGACGATGTGATCAATCAAACCGTGGCCCGCGTGCTCGACCAGTTTGGTATCGAAGCGAACCTCTTTGAGCGGTGGAGCGATGAGCAGATGAGCCGCCATCCGGAGGCGGCTGATCGGGCGGCCGGCCTCACCAACGAAGAAGACCGGCCAGCCAAAAAAAAGTCCAGGTGACGCTTTTTTTGCCACGCCATGCCGCGCCGCAGGGAAAAAAAATCCCTCACCGCAACCCAGCAGAGAAAGAAAGAGCATCTCGAGCTCTGCCTTGACGCCAAAGCCATCGCCGGCCCCTATGACACGGGACTAGGCCGATACTCTTTTCTGCACAACGCCCTGCCAGAGGTCGATATCGCTGAGATCAACTTGAGCACGACTTTCTTGGGCAAATCACTGAAGGCGCCTCTGCTGATCTCCTCGATGACCGGAGGCTTTGAGCTTGCCCGCAAGGTCAACCGCAATCTGGCCCAGGCCGCGCAAGAACTGGGTCTGGCTATGGGAGTTGGCTCCCAGCGAGTGGCGTTGGAAGAAAAGAGCGTGGCCGATTCCTTTAAAGTGAGAGATCTCGCGCCTGATATTCTTTTGCTCGGAAACCTCGGCGCGGTGCAGCTCAACTACGGATACGACATCGAGCAGTGCCGTGAAGCGGTCCAGATGATTGGCGCCGACGGTTTGATTCTCCATCTGAACGTTCTGCAAGAGGCGGTTCAACCTGAAGGGAACAGAAACTTTAAGGGACTGACCGCCAGGATTGCAGAGGTCTGCCGCCAGCTAGAAGTTCCGGTTGTGGCCAAGGAGGTAGGCGGCGGCATTTCGGGCGATGTGGCCCTGCGGCTTAAGCAGGCCGGTGTCAAGGCTATTGATGTCGCCGGACGCGGCGGCACCTCATGGTACGCGGTAGAGGCGAAGAGGGCAGCCCGAAGGGGACAGGCTGTCGATCTGACGTTTTTGGACTGGGGTATTCCCACAGAGGAAGCCTTGGTTCAAGTGCGCCAGGCGACGCCCGATCTTGAGATCGTCGCTTCTGGCGGCATCCGTAGCGGCCTGGATATCGCCAAGGCCGTTGCCTTAGGAGCGAATCTTGCCGCCATCGGCCAGCCTCTTCTAGCGCCGGCCTTGGAATCGGCTGAGGAGGTGATAAAATTCTTGGCTGGGATCATATATGAGATCAAAGTCGCCATGCTCTGTGTCGGGGCGACGAATCTCCCGGAACTCAGCAAAGTTGCCCTGGTCCGGCGTTCGCCATGATGGGGTCTGTTTCGTCTGTCTGGTCTGTTTGGTCCGCCAGATCGACCAGATAGACCAGATGAACCAAACAAACTAGTTGACCAGCTTGCGGAAGCTATGGCTGAAGACCTCAAACAGCAGATTTTAAGTTACGTGGAGACCCACAACACCATGACCCTGGGGACCTGTCAGGGAGAGGCACCTTGGGCCGCGACGGTTTTCTATGCCAGCGACAGCTTTCGTCTCTACTTTTTTTCCGCGCCGGACTCCCGCCACTGTCAGAATCTGGCGGCCAATCCCCGCGTAGCCGTGACCATCCAGGAAGACTATCACGATTGGCGTGAGATCAAGGGCATCCAGCTCGAAGGCAAGGTCGTGGCAGTGGATTCCCTGCTAGAGAAAGGCAAAGCGATGGTTGTTTATGCGCGTAAGTATCCCCAGGTCATGAAGATTTTTACTGACCCGTCGAGCGGCGTCTTTTACCAGGCTTTTCTCAAAGTCAAGTTTTACTGCGTAGTCCCGGAACGGATTTTTTACATCGACAACAAACAGGGCTTTGGAAAAAGGCAGGAACTCATCGTTAGCGAATAGCAATCAGCGTTCAGCCCTCAGCAAACAACCCCCTGAAAGCTGACCGCTGAAGGCTGAGAGCTAGTATCGGGATAAAGGGCTGCAATGTCGCAATTTCTGGGTAAAGAGCTAACCACGGAGCTTTTCGAACGTCTAAAGGGTATGGATGTCGGCTCCAAGGCGGGGAAGGCTATCGTGATTGTGACTGTCGATGATCAAGGATGGGCCCATCCGGCCATGCTCTCCTATTATGAGGTCGTAGCTAAGGACCGTTCCCGGATTGATCTGGCGATTGGTAAAACCAGCACCACTGCGAAGAATCTCAGGGGGACCGGCAAGATCACCCTTTTGATTACCGACAGCGGTATGAACTATTATCTTAAAGGCGGGGTGCGCGAGATTAGAGAATCGATGGGGGGCGTATCCTTTATGTCTCTGTTCCGCGTGGAGTTGGAGAAGGTTCTCGAAGATCAGGAGCCTGACGCGGCTATTATCAGCGGCGTCACTTTCAGCCGCCCGCAAAAGAAGGAAGCGAGCGAGCTGGCGGAAAAGATCTTTGCGGAGCTCAGGAGAGGGTCGTGAAGCTTAAGAAAATAAGCCTCATTGCCGTTGCACTGCTTGTGGCCAGCAGTCTGGCTATGGCCTTTTGGCGCCTTGGGGATGGGGCTAAGGAATCCTCTTACCTTACTGCGTCTGTTCAGAAAGGTGACATCACCCAGGTGGTCTCGGCCACCGGCACCCTTCAAGCCGTGGTGACTGTCCAGGTGGGGAGCCAGGTATCGGGGACGATTGCCAAGCTCAGCGCCGATTTCAACAGCAAGGTGAAGCAAGGTCAGGTGGTCGCCGAGCTTGACCAAGCCAAGTTCAAAGCGCGGGTGGATGAAGAAAAGGCCAATCTTCTGGCGACTCAGGCGGCTCTGGCAAAGGCGAAGGTGACAGTCGAAGACACGCGGCGGACCTTAACGCGCGCTACAGAACTCAGGAAACGTGATCTGATCTCTCAGAGCGAGCTGGACTCGGCGCAAACGGCTTACGATGCCGCAGGTTCCCAATTCGAGGTGGCCAAGGCCCAGGTGGAGCAGGCCCGCGCTTCGTTGAACCAGGCCTCGGTGGACCTCGCCTACACGGTCATCCGTTCCCCGGTGGACGGTATTGTGATCTCGCGCAATGTCGATGTGGGCCAGACAGTTGCCGCCTCTCTTCAAGCCCCAACACTGTTCACGATTGCCAATGATCTCTCCAAAATGGAAGTGCACACCAACGTGGATGAGGCCGACGTCGGCAACGTCTGGGTCGACCAAGAAGTCACCTTTACGGTCGATGCCTATCCTGTGCGGCGCTTTAGAGGAAAAGTTTCCCAGGTGCGCAATGCCCCTAATGTCGTGCAAAATGTCGTGACCTACGATGCGGTCGTGGGGATCGACAATCAAGAGCTCTTGCTCAAGCCGGGAATGACGGCCAATGTGGAATTTCTGGTCAGCCACAAGAGCGATGTCCTGAGGATTCCCAACATGGCAATCCGTTTCAGGCCGCCCGAGGAAAAGCAGGAAGCCCAACAGCTTGCGCGCCCCGCAGGCCGTAGCGGTGGCAGCGGAAGGGGAAGGCGGGGCGCCGGGGAGCGGTCACGCAGGACAACTAGTGGTGATGCCAAAGACGGAAGATTGGTGCGGATCTATGTTCTTAAGAACCATCAACCTGCGTCAGTTCAGCTCCGCTTAGGGATTACCGATGGTTCTTATACGGAGGTGCTTGAGGGTGAGATCGGCGAGGGCAATCAGGTAGTTGTCGGGCTCTCCGACAAGGCCAGGAATAACAGCCAGTCAGGCTCTTCCAGACTATTCGGCATGAGAGGTTTGGGTTGGTTCAGGTAAACGAGCTGATCCGCGTGCGCGATCTGCACAAGATCTATCGCATGGGAGACGTCGAGGTCCCTGCGCTTTGCGGTATCAACCTGGATATTCAGCGAGGTGAATTCGTTGCCATCATGGGGGCTTCCGGCTCAGGAAAATCCACTTTCATGAACATTCTGGGCTGCCTGGATCGGCCTACCACGGGAGCTTACTATCTCGACGGGCAGGAGGTGGGATCGCTTTCTCAGGATGCATGGGCGAATATTCGCAATCGCAAGATCGGCTTTGTGTTTCAAGGCTTTAATCTCCTGCCGCGCACGTCGGCTTTAGAGAACGTCGAGCTGCCGATGATGTACAACGGGCTTCATAGCGGAGGCAGACATCAGCGCGCGTTGGAGGCTCTCTCCTCGGTGGGGTTGGGGGAGAGGGTGCACCATACTCCCAATCAGTTATCCGGTGGCCAGCAGCAGAGAGTCGCCATTGCCCGCGCCCTGGTCAACCACCCTGCGCTGGTCCTCGCGGATGAGCCCACGGGCAACCTGGATACCAAGACGAGCGCTGAGATCATGGAGCTTTTTCAGGATTTGAATCTTAAAGAGGGCCTCACGATTGTCCTCGTCACCCATGAGGCGGACGTTGCGGCGTATGCCCAAAGACAGATCCACTTCCGTGACGGGCTGGTCATCTCGGATCAAGCGGTAAGGCCAAGAGTGCAAAGGTTGCAGGGTTGAAAAAGCAAACAGCACTCAGCTATCAGCGATTAGCGGAAATCTGAATGCTGACGGCTGAGCGCTGAACGCCGGGAGCTATCTTATGTGGCTGATGACATTACGCATCGCCTTGCGGGCGTTAAAAAGGAACAAGCTCCGTTCTTTTCTTACCATGCTCGGCATCATTATCGGCGTAGGAGCGGTGATCGCGATGGTGGCTATCGGCGAGGGAGCGAAGGCGCTGGTGCGGGCGCAGATCGCCACCCTCGGAACCAACGTTTTGGTCATTCTCCCTGGAACCGCCACTCAGGGAGGCGTGAGAACCGGCTCAGGGGGAGTTAGAACTCTTGTAGATAGTGATGCCCGAGCCATTATGGACGAAGTCCCCAGCGTGGCCCTCGCTTCACCTACGATTCGGCGCACGGAACAGGTGGTGGCAGGAAACCTAAACTGGGCTACTGTGATTCAAGGCGTGGCGCCTGAGATTCAGCAGATTCGTGATTGGCAGGTAGGAGAAGAGGGGCGCTTCATCAACCAGGCCGACGTGGACAATGCCGGTAAGGTTGCGCTCATCGGCCAGACGGTAGCCAATAACATTTTCGGCAATGAAGACCCCATCGACGGGGTTATCAGAATTAGAAAAATCCCCTTTCGGGTGATCGGTGTTCTGGGCGCCAAGGGCCAGACCGGACACGGGACGGATCAAGACGACGTGGTCATGATTCCCTATACGACGATGCAGAAACGGATCATGGGGATTACCCATGTTCAGGGAATTGTCGTCTCGGCCGTGAGCGCTGAAAAGACCCAAGAGGCGCAGGTGCAGATCACGGCGCTCTTGCGCCAGCGCCATCGGATACCACCGGACCAGGATGATGATTTTTTCGTTCGTAATCTCTCCGATATCGCCGAGGCCGCCTCGAACTCTGCCAGGGTGATGGCCATTCTTCTCGGCAGCATCGCCTCGGTCTCTCTTTTTGTCGGCGGCATCGGTATCATGAACATCATGCTCGTCTCCGTCACCGAAAGGACGCGCGAGATAGGGATTCGCATGGCCGTCGGCGCGCGCAAAAAGGACATCATGCTCCAGTTCATCGTCGAGGCCGTGGTCATGGCGGCCATCGGCGGCGCGCTCGGAATCCTGCTCGGCATCAGCAGCTCCAGCGTGATCAACCGGATGATGCAGTGGCCGGTTTTGATCCGCGCCGATATTATCGGAGTCGCCCTGCTGGTCTCCGGTGGGGTGGGAGTCTTCTTCGGCTTTTACCCGGCGCAGAAAGCCGCCAACCTGGACCCGATCGACGCGCTACGGTACGAATAAGGTTTAAGGTTTGAAGGGTTCCCGAGTTAAAGGGCTGAAGAGAGATTAACGGTCAAGGAGATGAGGGGTTTGGAGTGAACCCCATTGACTGGACAGTGAAGCGGGCGACGATAGTAGATTTTTGCCGCAGAAATTCTCTATGCCGGAGTCGCGTAAATTGCCTAACATCGAGAAAGAAACTCCTGACAAAACCGCTTCGGTATTGACCGCTAGGATTGGATTGTTTTCTCCCTCGGCAAGTCATCCGGTTGAAGAGCGTATCATCCAATTGCTCCAGCATTTAGGCATCGAGCGAGCCCACTTCGCGGCCCGCATGGCTGGCGACTGGGCTGGTCTTGTCACGTCACATCCGGACATCGTCTCATCCCTTACCCTCGTTTGTCCTTGGGGGATGAAGGTCAGTGCTCTACGTCCGAGTACCTCCCGGCTCTTGGTCATCACTGGTGACCAGGGCCAAGCTGCCGAAGAGGTACACCGAGCCATAGCAAGTCTACCGGGCACGACCCTAATAAACCTCCGCGACTACTTGAGTCCGTTGTGGGCAGATGTGATCGCGGACCGCACGAAGGATGTTGACGCCGCCATGATGGACTTTCTATCAACCATCGAACAGCAACAAAGGCTCAAAGAGGTAGCGCTCCCAGAGGGTGAGGGCGAGATCGCCGACATTTCCTACAGCATTCGGGGGTCTGGTCCCCCGCTAGTGCTGTTTCCGCTCGGGCTGGCCCCTTCTCAATGGCAACCGCTGCTCCCCTTACTCAGCGCGCGCTATTGCACGATCACGGTCGGCGGCCCAGGGCTGGGCATGGTAGCTTTCCTCGAAGCTCGTGGGCAGGGATATCTGCGGGTTGTACGCGGTCTGGTAGATGAGACGCGCCTACGACCCGGGGAAACCGTGCTTGAAGTGGGCTGCGGGTCAGGGGTTATCCTCCGCTGGCTGGCCCGGCATACCAATGGAGCGAACCACATCGTCGGTGTTGACATCAGCCCCTATTTGCTCCGGGAGGCGGCGGCCCTCGTGAAGAAGGAAGGCATCGAAGGTGCAATAGAACTGCGGGAAGGCAATGCAGAAGCTTTGCCCTTCCCGGATAGCTACTTCGATGTCACCATGGCGTGTACCGTCATGGAGGAAGGGAATGCGGACCGAATGCTGGCTGAATGTGTGCGGGTGACGAAGAACGGAGGGAGAGTTGCAGTCATTGTACGGTCCCTGGATATGCCCGGGTGGGTGAATCTGCCATTGGGAGCTGAGCTGAAGAAAAAAGCGGAAGCCCAACGTGGG
>JACPSE010000071.1 GCA_016193465.1 Deltaproteobacteria bacterium | reverse complement strand
GAACTTCCCCAGCAAAACTGGAAGTGGCCTCGGGAAACTTGGTTTTAGGAGCGGCTACGTCACGTCAGAGAGACCCAATGGCGGATTCTCCAAAGAATAAATCCAACAAATCTCGACGTATCCTTATTGGGGAGGTGACATCGCATTGGAGGCTAACGGGACTTATTCCCAGATCCCCTAAAGAACTGGGAACTTTTTTCATGAACTTTCTGTTTAGATTGTTGATGCCTAAAACCCAAAATCAACCAAATATCAGGGGCTATGGCGTTACCCTTAGTTAGAAGGAGGAGAAACCAAAGATGAAGCAGATGCCAGGAACTGCCGTAGGCGCTATGTTCATTTACGTTCTTGTGATCACCACACAAGCGGCTGGTGCTGGCCTGGAACAAATCGGGGGGATATCGGTATACGGTGGAGCGGAGAGAGAAGAGGGATTTCCTGCCGGGGGACGAGGCACGATTAGACTCCTGGGAGTTCTTCCATTAGCCAACGCATTTGGCCTTGAGGGAACCGGCCATTACGTTGGAGGATTGGGGAGCCGCTACGGGCTTGGTCTCGGTCCGATCGTGAGTTGGGCGGGCGGTAAGGCCGGGGCCTTTATAAACTATCAGCACCGTACGTTGGGTGACAACAATTTCGTCTACATTCGTCCCTCGTTAGCCCTATACTTCGATCAGGCCAATGTGAATTTATGGTACTCTCAGCCAGTCTCTTCCCCCCAGGAAACGAGCAGGGGCAGGACCGATTTCGGTATTAGCCAAATTCAGGGGACCTTGCAATATTTCTTTCCAAGGGAGGTGCCCTTCCTACGAAAAGATAACCTTGAGCTCACTTTCGGCGTGCAGGTCAATACGTTTGCCGGGGCCGGTCGTTCAGAGCTTCGTAGCGCAGGCGTGGGCCCAGTCTGGGGTCTCGCCTTCATGCCGACGCATAATGTTGTCGTGAATCTGTTTGATGCGACAGTAGACAATCGTTCCCGCTATCGCGTCCAGTCTGGAATCGAGGTGTACTTCAGCCAAGTCCCAACGCTTAAAGAGCTGCGGCGCACCTATCTCCAACCTGTTGTAGGCGCGTTGGGCCTTGTGGGTAGAGATTGAGCTCCTCTTTTATTCATGCGGCTTAAGTTCATAATATCTACGTTTGTCCTACTTCTCCCGCTTGTTGGAATGGTACTTTCCAGAGAGGTCCCCCATAAACAAAAGGCTCCTGCGATTACGGAAGGTGATTTCTTAAAGAAGCTCAATATTGAAATATTAGACAAGAAGGTCCGTGCTCCCGACTTTACCTTGAAGGATCTCCACGGAAATACAGTCAGCCTTCGAGACTTTAGGGGAAAGGTGGTCTTTCTCAATTTCTGGGCTACCTGGTGTCCGCCTTGTAGGTTAGAGATGCCCACGATGGAGGAGCTGCATAAAGAATTCAGCGACCAGGGACTGGTCGTTTTGGCGGTCAATTTTCGCGAGAGCCAAGACGAGGTCAGGTCGTTTGTCAAGCAGCACGGTCTCACTTTCACGATCCTTCTGGACGAGCAGGAGAGGGTCTTTGGCCTCTACCGGGCATGGTCGCTTCCTACCACCTATCTCATAAACAAGAACAGCGAAATTGTGGGTAAAGTTATTGGATATCGCGACTGGCATAGTGAGCAGGCCAGAAGCCTTTTCCACCAGCTCTTGGAAGACAAAGCATAGCGACCTTGAGAGAGTGAATTACCGCGGAAAGGCCCCATGCTCCTGACAGCTAGTCTTGGCTTTATGGTCGGTATTCCCCTTGGACTGCTCATCCACCGCGGAGAATTCTGCATGCACAGCGGGTTTCGCAAAATTCTTCGGGGTGAGCAGGCTTCGTCCTTTCTTGCTTACCTTTTGGCTCTCGGGTTGCAGATGGTTTTTGTGAATGCCCTGGCAGGGGCTCAGCTCCTCATTGTGCCGGTTCCTCCGTTGACCTGGCTGGCTGCTACCGGAGGCGGGCTGATATTTGGTTTTGGCATGATATGGGCCAAGGGCTGAGCGACCTCCATCTGGTCTCGGGTCGGGACCGGTAACCTTGGTGCAGGCATCGCAGTGTTGGGCTTTGCCGCCGGTGGATTGCTTGCGGCAGAGGGGCTTTTTAGCTTCCTTGCAATACTGTTAACCCGGCCGGTTGTATCACTCTCCGGTGCGGCGTCGATCCCGGCTTTACTAGGCCTGGGACCTGCTTGGGTTATTGCAGGAGTCGTTGTCCTAGTCGGATTTTTGCTGTGGCTTCTCCCGAAGCCTACGCCAGCTCCTGAGAGCTGGCCTTGGTACCATACCGGCATGATGCTGGGGGCACTAGGTACTCTGGCCTGGGTGCTAGGCGCACCAGCAGGGTGGCACTGGGGGCTATCAATGACAGGGCCTAGCCGCACTCTCCTGGGAGCGCTGGTGGACCAAGCTGCCCACCCGATGACCTGGGGAGCGTTTATGGTGCTCGGCGTGCCCCTTGGAAGCTGGCTAAGCGCACGGTCAAAAGGAACTGCCCACTGGCAGGTGCCAGAGGCGCGGGAACTTCCGCGGCGATTTGTGGGAGGGCTGCTCATGGGATTTGGCGGAACCGTTTCCGGGGGTTGTAACATCGGTAATGCTTTGACCGGTCTTTCCGTCCTTTCTCTAAACAGCTTGTTAGCCACAGGCGGTATACTTCTGGGTGTCGCGCTGGGCGCAAGAGTCCAGGAACCTCGACGGCATGATTGAGTATCCGACCGAGTCATTACTTTTAAGAATAAAGGGAACTTTTACTCACCCAACTCTGTTCTAACAGCATCAAACCGCAATCTGCGGAAAAAAGGAGGGTTTTTATGAGGAAGAAATCTATGCGTTTTATATTGGCCCTGGTGGCTGCGGCCTTTTTGCTGGCCCCTAGCCTAGGCTTTGCCCAGGCGAACCCCTGTGCGGCCAAGAATCCCTGTGCCGTGCAGAACCCCTGTGCGGCGAAGAACCCCTGCGCTGCTAAGGCCCAGGACAAAGGCAAGAAGGCGAGCAAGAAGGGTGCAAAGAGCGAAAAAAGCTCCGGAAATCCCTGTGCTGCGAACCCTTGCGCTGCCAATCCTTGCGCAGCGAAGAAGCGGTAGGTTACCTACCTATCCGGGGGAAGTCGGGTGGAATTTCTCCCTCCTGACTTCCCTTCGTTCCCTCATCAAAAAAGCATCTCGCGTATTGGAGCTTTCATCGCCTGCAAGGCTCCGATAGGCCATACCCGTGCGACCGAGGAAAAGCCGTTTCACGGCGGCCCTCGTCATTGGGGGCGGCGCCATCATAGGCTTTGAACATAACCGCAAGCGGATCGAGAAGTTACTTTTAAGAGTATAAAAAGGAGATATCATGGGTAGATTGAAACCCTTAGAAAAAAGCCAAGCAGCTAAAGAGATCTGGTCGGTCTATGAAGAGATTGCAAAAGCGTTTGGCCGTGTCCCCAATATTTTTAAAACCTACGCTCATTTTCCGCCTCTGCTTAAGGCCAATTGGGAGAAGGTCAAGGCAGTGATGATAGGAGGCTCCCTGCGCAGGGAACTCAAAGAGGCCATTGCCTTGGTCGTCTCTGATGCCAATGCCTGCAATTATTGCATAGCTGCCCATGGTTTAGCCCTGCAGCAGTTAGGATTCAGTAGGGAAAGGATCGATGCCCTAGTCAAGAACGTAGAGGCGCCGGGTTTTCATCCAAAGGAGCAGAAGATCCTTGAAGTTGCCCGAAAGTCCACGAGGGACGCAAATAGTGTGACCGATCGAGATATCGCGGAGCTTCGTCAACTTGGCTGGTCAGAGAGCGAAATCGTTGAGGCACAGGGAGTGATGGAGCTATTCACGGGGTTTAACAAGTTCCTGGACTCCCTAGGAGTAGATATTGATTTTTAGGAGGGGCCAGTAGAGGATCCTTAGGAAAAAGGCGAATAGATATGCCCCAAATTGAAATTTATACCAAGAAGGACTGTCCATTCTGTCACAAGGCCAAGGAACTTTTGCGGGAGAAGGGGCAGGAGTTTATTGAGATCGATGTGGAGAAGAATCCGGACAAGCTAAGAGAAATGCTTGAGAGATCCCGAGGACGGAAGACCGTCCCCGAGATCTTCATCGATGGCGAGCTTGTCGGTGGCTTTGATGAGCTCAGGGACCTGGCCAATAGCGGTAGGCTGGATCAACTTCTGGACCTTCACGAAAAGCCCAAAGAGATTAAGGCCAAGCTTGTCATTCTCGGCTCAGGGTCGGCAGGACTCACTGCGGCCATCTATGCTGCGCGGGCAGGCTTAAAGCCGATCGTGGTCGAGGGCCGCGACCCTGGAGGACAACTATTTACCACGACGCTGGTAGAGAATTATCCGGGATTCCCTGATGGGGTGCAGGGACCGGAGCTGATGGAAAAGATGAGAACGCAGGCGGCAAGATTCGGGACCACGTTTATCACTGCAGAAGCCCGCTCGGTTGACCTCTCTCTCAGGCCTCTTTTTATTGAGCTCTCAGACTGCTGTAACCTTCTCACTGACGCCCTCATTATTGCCACAGGGGCCTCACCCCGCGAACTAAGGATTAAGGGAGAGCGAGAGCTGAGAGGATATGGCGTTTCCACCTGCGCCACCTGTGATGGGCCATTTTTTAAGGACAAAGGCGTTGTTGTCGTGGGTGGTGGAGATTCGGCGCTGGAGGAGGCCCTCTCCGTGAGCAAATTTGCCAGCAAGGTGACGGTTATCCACCGGCGGGACAAGCTCAGGGCGAGTCAGATCATGCAGGAGAGAGCATTTAACAACCAGAAAATCAGCTTTATCTGGGACACAAAGGTCAAAGAGATCTACGGTTCTCAGGATAAAGGCGTGGCCGGTATCAGAGTTGTCAACGAAAAGAGCGATGAGGAAAAGGAGTTTTCCTGTGAGGGCGTTTTTGTCGCCATTGGACATGAGCCTAACACGGCCGTATTCAAGGGACAGTTGGAGATGGATGAACACGGTTACATTGTGAGCAAAGAGTTTCCTAAGACATCTGTGCAGGGAGTGTTTGTTGGCGGCGATGCCTTTGATCATCGTTTTCGCCAGGCGGTCACCGCGGCCGGAGACGGCTGCAAGGCAGCCCTTGCAGCAGAGCATTATTTGGAAGCGCTGGAGCAGTAAGAAGGGGGAATATGGGTCGGGGCGTAATCCAGGCTGTTAGGCAACATGGTAGATAGTCCGTGGGAAGGAAGTCCAAAGTCGAACTTGGCATCACTGGAGATAACACACCTAAAGAAGGTCCCTTGTGAATTCAAAGAAATCACTGATCCGATTCGGGGCGGCTGTTCTGGTTTATTTTGCGACCTTGCCGGCGGCGTACTCCTTCCCCCTCAACGCACCCAATGCCCGCACCCTGTTCGGCGGCTTTAGTCTTGGTGTCGCTGATTTCCGCTTTACACGAGAGACAGGAGCAGGCCAGGAGTTGAACGTCTCTGAAGAGACGCTAACAGGTGTTTATGGCGCCACACGGGACTTAACTCTGGGTGTGACCCTCCCGATTGTACAGAAGCACTTGGAATTTAGTACCTCATCCGGAACAAAGACGATTCGCTCTTCAGGCCTTGGGGATTTGTCCCTTGTGGGCGTCTATCGCTTTTATCGTAGGGATGTGTCACGGGCTACAACACAATTCTCACTAATCGGCGGCGTTAAGGCCCCCACTGGATCGACCTCTCAGTCTGACAGGGATGCTCCTTTACTGCCGGGTAACAATCGCAAGCGGCTTCCCAAACCACTCCAACCTGGCAGCGGCTCCTGGGACGGGGTTTTGGGGGTTGCAGCCTTCCAGAACCTTGATCGTCTTTCCTTCTACGGCAGCGTTCAGGGAAAGATAAACAGCGAGCACGACAACTTCAGATTTGGCAACAATCTCCACTACGATTTCACCGTCGACTACGTGACGCTGCAAGAACGTAACCTGTTCTTCGTTCTGGAGCTTAACGGGATCAGTTCGGGACGCAACGAAGAGAATGGGAGAAACCTACGAAACTCTGGCGGCCATACACTGTTCGTCTCCCCGGGCGTCGAGTACCTGCCTCTTCCCTATGTGATCCTCGAAAGCTCCGTCCAGATCCCCATCGTCCAGGATTCAAACGGCAGGCAACCAGAGAAACGTGTCAGCCTAGTTTTTGGAGTGCGCTATTTGTTTTAGCTTTGGAACGGAAAAATAGAAAGGAGAGGTGAACCATGAAGCGTTTAAAATTGCCTTTAACAGCGTTAGCGCTAGCGATCTTTGCAATGCTCTCGCCAACCTTGGGCTTCGCAGAGGTCGAGAAGGCCGTAATCAAGATCGAGGGGGGTATGCAATGCAGCCTCTGAAGTTACGGGGTAAATAAATCCCTACTGCGCCAGGATGGCGTGGCAGACTCCAACACCTCCCTTGAAACTCAGAGTTCCACAGTAACCTTCAAGAAAGGGAAGGTGATCGATTTCGGAAAATTGGCCAAAGCGGTGGATAGCGCTGGCTTTAAGGCCTCAGAGATTAAAATTTGGGCGAGGGGGATTGTTGAGCAGGCTGGTGGGAAACTCTTGCTTAAAGTAAGCGGCAGTAATCAAACCCTTCCCCTTACAGAGGATGAGCAGGCAGCCAAGCTAAAGGGTTTGCTAGGCAAGGAGATCAGGGTGGTGGGAAAGCTAGAGTTTGACAAGACTCTACCGTCCTTCATTTTGGAAAGCTTCGAGATGTAAAACGGTAGCGAATGGAAAAGAACCTATGAGCGAGTTTCTCCGGGATTGGTTCGTATGGTGTTACCTGTATCTTCAGCACGTCTTTGTGATGATGTATTGGGTGACTATCCCGGGGCTGTTGGTCTGCGGTTTCCTGAGCGTCCGCTACCGCGGGGTTATTCGAGAGAGGCTTCTCAGAGGAGGTGGAGGCCTGCGGACTTTGCTTTACGCTATCGGGCTTGGCATGACCGCTCCGGCCAGTCGACGGGAAAGTCTGGCGAGAGCTTCTACGCTGATGAGCGGAGGAGTTTCTCCGATTGCTGTCATGGCATATTTTATCGCAAGTCAGAGCCTGGGACTCTATTACCTGCTCTTGTTTACCGTCCTCATTGGCCTGGAGTTCGGGCTAGGGGTTCTGCTTGGCGGCCTCGTAATGATCCTTTTAATCGCACTCAGCACAGCCTCTGTACCTTTCCTTTCCCCGCCGGAAAAGACAGCCGGCGAAACACCTAACCTCAAGTCACAGGAAGATCTGCCGACCACTTGGCGAGGGCTCCTCTTATCTCGAAGAGGCTGGTGGGCTGCAGTGAGGGACATAGGCCACCTCTTTAAGATCCTCTGGCTGCCTTCCGTTGGCGGCCTCCTGTTAGGCGGGTTCATTCTGGCAGCGGACATGCGCAAGGCTTGGCCCCTTCCATTCTGGTTTGGAGACGAAGGTGTTGGCTCCGCCATAGCCAGTGTCTTTCTTGGGCCTCTGTTATCTTTCATCTTATTTGGCTCGCCTCTTGGTAACCTTATTGTGGCAGCGAGCATCTGGAAGACCTGGACCTTGGCCTATGCTGGAGTCCTCTGCTTCATCCTGGCTAGTTCCCTTCATCCTCTAAACCTCCGCTCCCTCATGAATCTGTTCGGCCCCCGCGCTGAATGGCATGTTGGCCTAACTCTTTACCTATCCGCAGCTCTGAGTGGTCTAGCCGTAATTGGTCTGTTCGAGCTGCTTGGAGTCGAAGTCACCCACGTGCCTTGGTTTGAGCCTTTGGTGAAGAAGATCGTGATGACGCTTCCTTTCACCATGTTCGGAACAGGAGGAATGGGACTGGCAGGAAAAATGACAGGGATGTAGCTCCACTTGAGAACAGTTTTTACCCAATTGGTCAGACGTTTGATGACGAAGGAGGCTTTATGAGCGAAGAATGGCAAGCAGCAATAGAAGGGCCGAAGAACGGGAACGGTAGAACACTCGACTTTGAAAAAGCGGTACTGCGACGCTATGAGGGAGCCGCCCGTAAGCCGGAAGTCGGATTGTGTGTTCCTGTCAACTACAGCCGCTCTCTCCTGGAGGTTATTCCCGAAGAGATAAAAGAGAAGGACTACGGCTGCGGCGACCCGTCTAGGTACGTGAACGAAGGGGAGACGGTCCTTGATCTCGGCTCCGGGAGCGGCAAGGCCTGTTACATCATCTCCCAAATAGTCGGTCCCGGCGGCAAGGTGATTGGCCTGGATTTTAACGAAGAGATGCTCGCCCTTGCGCGAAAGCACCAAGCGCCGATCGGCAAGAAGCTCGGCTACCATAACGTGGAGTTTCGTCGAGGCAGAATTCAGGATCTCAAGCTCAATCTGGACCTCGTAGATCGTTATCTCGCGCGCAACCCGGTCCGCTCCGCCTTCGATCTCTTTAAGCTGCGCGAGTTTGAGGAGAAGGTCTCTGATGAGCAGCCTTTGATCCACGACGAGTCCATCGATGTGATCGTCTCGAATTGCGTCCTGAATCTCGTCCGGCCCGAGGATAAAAAGGAGCTGTTTTCCGAGATGTATCGCGTGCTTAAAAAGGGCGGCAGGGTCGCCATCTCGGATATCGTGAGCGATGAAGCGGCGCCAGAACATCTGAAAAATAACCCTGAACTTTGGAGCGGCTGCGTCTCCGGGGCGTTCCAGGAAGAGGCATTTTTGCGCGCGTTCGAAGAAGCGAAGTTCTACGGCATTCATATAGAGGAGATGAGATCCGAGCCCTATCGGACTGTCGAAGGGATCGAATTTCGCTCGGTTACGATTACGGCTTACAAGGGAAAAGAGGGACCTTGCATAGAGCGAAACCAAGCGGTGATCTACCGCGGCCCGTGGAAGCAGGTCGTCGATGATGATCGCCACATTCTCCCACGTGGGGTACGGGTGGCTGTGTGCGATAAGACCTACCAAATCTATTCCAAGCCTCCCTACAAGGATCAGTTCATCCTGATACCGCCGAGAGAGGAAGTCCCGCCGGAGAAGGCCGGGATTTTTGATTGTTCCCGTGACGCCAAACGCCATCCACGGGAGACAAAGGGGACCGATTACAAGGTAACCCAAGGTTCTTCAGATGTTTGTGGTCCTGGAAACGGCTGCTGTCCTTAGTAAAGAGAGACGGAAAGCCATGCATCCCTTTGCCCAAAGGATAAAACAGAACGGAGGCGGGTTTCGGAAGCGAAAGGTCGACGTGCTTCAGGTGAATATGGGCCGCTACTGCAACCAAGCCTGCGTTCACTGTCACGTCGAAGCGGGCCCGACTCGCAAAGAGATGATGAATCGGGAAACTGTCGACGCGGTGTTGTGTTTTTTGGGACGGTCCGGCATCTCGACGCTGGACGTAACCGGCGGCGCGCCCGAGCTGAATCCAAACTTTGATTACCTGCTTGAAGCGGCGGCTGCCCTTGAACGGCATGTCATGGATCGCTGTAACCTGACGGTGATTTTCGAACCGGGGAAGGAGTATTTGCCGGAGTTCTTCCAACGCCATCGGGTGGAACTGGTTTGCTCGTTGCCTTGTTATTCCGAGGAGAATGTCGATCGGCAGCGGGGCAGAGGGACATTTGACCTGAGCATTCGAGCTTTGCAGCTCTTTAATCAATTGGGTTATGGCCAACCTGACTCCGGTTTGATTTTGAATCTTGTCTACAACCCTGTGGGTCCTTTCTTGCCACCGCCGCAGGAGGAACTGGCACAAGACTACAAAAGGGAGCTGCGGGAGAAATTCGGCATCGAGTTCAACCATCTCTACTGCCTGAGCAACATGCCAATCACGCGCTACGAGACGCACCTCAAACTCCGCGGCGAGTACGACCGATACATGGAGCTTCTTGCCAACAGCTTCAACCCCGCCACGCTGGATCAAGTGATGTGCCGCAACCTTCTGAGCGTGGGCTGGGAAGGTACGATCTACGATTGCGACTTCAATCAAATGCTCGACCTCCCCATTCGGGATGCCGATGGTCAAGCGCTGAATATCTCGACGCTGTCTCTTGATCATGTTCAGAATTTGCCGATTGCCATAGGCGATCACTGCTATGCCTGCACCGCGGGCTCTGGGAGTAGCTGCGGCGGGGCGCTGTTGCCGTAGGAGGCGCGGATGATTTTCTCGCAGGTTGTGATTCTCGGAGGAGTGTTATTTGTCGCGTATGCCAATGGGGCTAATGATAATTTTAAAGGCGTGGCGACCCTTTATGGAAGCGGGACCACCGACTACCGCAGCGCCTTATGGTGGGCTACCGTGACCACTCTCGCTGGTTCGCTTGCCGCTTTTTCTCTGGCAGCGAAACTCATTTCGGTTTTTCAGGGACAAGGATTAGTCCCGAACCCTCTGGCCCACTCGCAGCCGTTTCTTACGGCGGTCATCTTGGGTGCCGCCCTGACGGTATTTCTGGCGACGAAGCTGGGTATCCCCATCTCGACCACGCACAGCTTGATGGGCGCGCTCTTGGGGGGCGGTCTTGCGGCGGTAGGGTTCGATGTGAGCGTAGGTACTCTGCTTCAAAGTTTTTTTCTGCCGCTGCTCGTTAGTCCTCTCATCGCCGTGGCGTTGTCGCTTGTGAGCTATCGGCTGCTGAGCGCGGCGTGGCGCTTCGTGGCCGTCAACAAACAGAACTGTGTCTGCATCGCAAACGAAGTCATGCCGGCCGCCGTAACTCCAGAAGGGTATGTCCTGTCAAAGTCATCCGGCTCGCTGCGCGTGATTGTCGACCAAGAGGCGCAATGCGCGCAGCGTTTTACAGGCACCGTGTGGGGCATCAATGTGCAGAGATTGATCGATGTCGGCCACTTTCTCAGCGCCGGCGCCGTCAGCTTTGCCCGCGGTCTGAACGACACGCCTAAGATCATCGCTCTCGGTTTGGTTGCGGGCGCTCTGAATCTGAGTTGGTTTATCGGTCTGGTCGCTATCGTGATGGCGGTGGGGGCACTGGTTAGTGCCAAGAAGGTGGCAGAGATGATGAGCAAGCGGATTACGACCATGGATTCGGAGCAGGGTTTCCTAGCAAACTTGGTTACGAGTTTCCTGGTGATCTTCGCTTCAAAGTGGGGCTTTCCCGTCTCCACGACTCACGTCTCTTGCGGCGCGCTTTTCGGCATCGGCGCCGCAAGCGGCCAGGCCCGCTGGGCTGTGATTCGGAACATCCTTCTGGCGTGGGTATTGACTCTCCCCTTCGCCGCGGTCTTTGCAGGGGGAACTTTTATCCTGCTCGGGTGGTTAAGCTAGCCAGGGACACACGAGATGGAGACATTTGATCTCACAGTCATCGGCGCGGGCACGGGCGGTCTGGTCACGGCGGTGGGCGCCTCGCAGTTTGGCGCGAAGGTGGCGCTGATCGAAAAAGACAAGCTTGGGGGAGAATGTCTATACACAGGATGTGTTCCATCGAAGACGCTGATCCGGTCTGCAAAGGTGGCCAGCCTGGTCCGCCGGGCCGGGGAGTTTGGGATTAAGATCCCCTCATATGAAATCGATTTTCCCGGCGTCATGGCTCGCATGCGAAGGGTCATCGAGAAGGTGGGGGAACACGACTCGCCCGAGAGGTTCAAAAAGCTGGGTGTTGCGGTGATCAAGGGGGAAGCGTCGTTTCACTCTTCGGATACCCTGCGAGTGAATGGAGACAATATCAAGAGCAGACGGTTTGTTGTCGCTACTGGCTCTCGCTCCATCGCTCCGCCTGTGGAAGGCTTGGAGGCCGCCGGTTACTTGACTCACGTCGAAGCGCTGAATTTAGAACGGCAGCCCAAATCCTTGGTAATTCTCGGAGCAGGTCCCATCGGACTTGAATTTGCGCAGATGTTCTCCCGCCTCGGAACCAAGGTGACGGTCTTGGAAGTCCTGGGTCAAATTCTCCCCCGTGAGGATGCCGAGGTGGCGCAGATGTTGGAAGAGCAATTGAAGGTCGAAGGCATCGAGATCTACACCTGCACACGGACGTTCAGGGTGGAGGTCAAAGATGGCTGCAAGATCATTCACGGCAGTTGCGAGAGCGAGAGTCCCGCAAGGCGACCGGCAAGCTTTGCCGCCGAGGAAATTCTCGTTGCCGCGGGGCGAGCGCCTAATGTAGAAGGTTTAGGGTTGGAAAAGGTCGGTGTCACCACGGAGAAAAAAGGGATTGTGGTGGACGCTTACATGCAGAGCACCGCAAAGAACGTGTGGGCGTGCGGCGATGTTACGGGTAAGTATCTGTTTACCCATGTCGCGGAATATCAGGCCCGGCTTTTGGTCGGCAACGTGCTCTTCCCGTTTCGACGCAAGGCGGACTACCGCGTGGTTCCCTGGACCACCTTCACGGACCCCGAGGTGTCTCATGTGGGGTTTACCGAGGCGGAGGCAAGGGAGCGGTATGGCAACAGGATCTCGGTGTTTCGCCACTCGTTTGGTGATGTGGATCGCGCCGTGGCTGAAGGAGAGCCCTTGGGGTTCGTTAAAGTCGTGTGCGATACCAAAGGGCAGATCCTAGGAGCCCACATCCTTGGTCCGCAGGCGGGCGATCTGCTTCAGCCTTTGGTCTTTGCCATGAAGCAGAGGATGCCGATCGGGCGGATCTCCCAGACGATTCATGCCTATCCGACCCTGGTGGAGGCCAACCGGCGCGCTGCGGATCAGTATTATCGAGAGAAGCTTTTCTACGGATGGATGGGGAAGTTTTTGCGCGGTTGGGTTCGTTGGCTTTCTTAGAGGGGCCGAAAAGGAGTGGCGCCATGCAAAGATCTTTCAGGCTTGCCGTCCTAGTCTTGCTCGTTATCGCCGGCCTCATTTTGGGTCAGTATCTTCTAGCTAACTATGATCTCAAGCCTCAGGCCGTGCGCGGCTATCTTCTGTCTTTCGGGCCGTCGGCTCCCCTCGTCTACATGGTGGTCTATACCGTCAGGCCGCTAATTTTTTTCCCGGCGTCGATTCTGAGTATCGCTGGCGGATTAGTTTTCGGCCCTCTCTTCGGGACCGTTTACACAGTTATCGGAGCCAGCCTCGGCGCCTTCTTGAGCTTTGGTATCGCCAGGCTTTTAGGCCGTGACTTCGTCAAGCCACTTCTTAAGGGAAAGTTGCAGCAATGCGATGCGTTTGCTGAACGGAACAGTTTTTCCGTCGTCCTCTTTATGCGCCTATTGCCTATCTTCCCTTTCGACATGGTCAATTACGGCGCCGGGCTCTGCGGGGTTAAGCCTGTCAGTTACGTCGTGGCGACTGTCCTAGGGATCATTCCATCTCATGGAGCCAAAGTATATTGTAGTGGCTGTGATTCTATTCATCGCTCTCGTGCGTGGTCCTCTCCTCGTCCGGCGCTATCTTGCGAAGCGGAAGGAACTCCCAAGAGGGAGCGTTGGTGTGGAGTAAGTTTGAGAGAAAAATATGAGGTTCATCTCCCTTCTGGTCGCCTTTCTGGCCGCGCTGCTTACCGCTCCTCACCAAGGGCGCGGCGATGGGCAGTGCCTGCCCTTCTCTTTTTTCCCTGACAATCCAACAGGCCTCCCGCGCGATTGGAAACCCCTCACTTTTCCCAAGATCTCGCGGCCCACCACTTACAGAGTCGAGGGCGAGGCCGGGAATTTTTGGGTTAAGGCCGAGAGCGACGCTTCGGCCTCTGCCCTGCTGAGAGAAGTTCAAATCGACCCTAAAATCTATCCGATCCTACGTTGGCGCTGGAAGGTGGAAAACATTATTGAAAAAGGAGACGAGAGAAAAAAAGAGGGGGACGACTACGCTGCACGGGTCTATGTCAATTTTCGCTACGATTCTAGAAAGGCCTCGCTTTGGGAAAGGACCCAATATGCGGTGGCCCGCACGATTTACGGCAGCTATCCTCCCAAAGGGGCGATCAACTATATCTGGGCCAATAGGCTCTCCCAGGGAAAGGTCATCGATAATGCCTATACCTCAAGAGCCAAGATGATAGCTGTCGAAAGCGGGCCGCAGCGACTGCGGGAGTGGGTGAACGAGGAGAGAAATATCTACCAGGACTATAGGTTGCTGTTCGGTGGAGAGCCGCCTCCCGTGATTGGGATAGCGGTGATGACAGATACGGACAATACCGGGGAGACAGCGATTGCCCATTACGGAGAAATCTCCTTCTGCAGGAAATAAAGATGCGAGTATCTATTATTATCCCGGTACTCAACGAAGAGAGCGCCATCGCCTCGACGCTGGAGGCGCTCCGACCGTTCGCCATGGAGGAAATCATCGTGGTGGATGGCGGCAGCACAGACCGGACAAGGGAAATCGTAGCGGCGCGGAACGCCGTTCTAGGTATCTCTCCACGCGGTCGGGCGAAGCAGATGAATCGGGGTGCCAGAGTGGCCCAGGGGGATGTTTTGCTTTTTCTCCATGCTGATACCCAGCTGCCCCCGTCTGCCATGGCAGACATCCGGTCTGCTTTAGAAGACCCTCAGTGCGTAGGAGGACGTTTTGATGTTGCGCTGGATGGCCAAGGCTGGATCTTTAAGTTTATCGGTAACATGATTAGCCTTCGCTCGCGCTTATCCAAAGTCGCCACCGGAGACCAGGCGATTTTTGTCCGGCGACGAATCTTCAAAGAGCTTGGAGGCTTCCCCGACATTCCTTTGATGGAGGACATTGCCTTTTGCCGCATGCTCAAAAAGAGTGGCAGAGTGGCCTGTCTTAGGAGTCGAGTGGTCACGTCGGCGAGGCGGTGGGAAAAGGAAGGGATATGGCGGACTATTCTTAAGATGTGGGCGCTAAGGCTCCTCTTTTTGGCCGGCGTTTCTTCATTTCGCCTGAGGAGATTTTATGGCGACGCACGCTAACGCGCTTGTGGTCATGGCCAAGGCCCCGGTTACGGGGATGGTCAAGACCCGACTTGTTCCCCCTCTTTCTCCAGAAGAGGCTGCGGAGCTATATCGCTGTCTTCTGTTGGATATCTTAGAAGGGCTTAAATCGTTTGGGGCGGCAGATCTCTTCGTTGCCTTTACTCCGGTGGCATCCGCTCCTTCCATTAAGGCATTGGCTCCACCGAACTTTGCCTGCTTTGCCCAGCGGGGTGAGGAGTTAGGGGAACGAATGTATAATATCTTTACGGACCTTTCGACGAAAGGCTACAGAAATGTTATTATCGTTGGCAGTGACTTGCCTGTTCTCCCACCTCGCTTTCTGGAAGATGCTTTTGTAATGCTTCAAAGATCCGAGATGAGTGTTGTCTTAGGTCCCAGTCGGGACGGCGGCTATTACCTGATCGGCATGAGTCAACCTATCGCGGAGATCTTTAAAGATATGCCTTGGGGGAGCGGTCTGGTGCTTTTTAAGACCGTGCAAAGGCTCGGAAGCCTTGGGGTGATTCCTTACTTTCTCCCTCCCTGGTTTGATATCGACAAGCCTGAAGATCTCCGCTATTTGGCATCTCTTGCCGATCAATTTTTGAGCCATTCACAGAACAATACCTTTGCATTCCTCAGGAACTGGGTTGGATGGAGGTCTAAATGCCAGAAATAGAAAAACGCAACTGTCAGGATGCTGAAAGCTGTTTTTTTGAGGATGCGGTGAGCCGGTTGAAAATCGGCGGCAACCTCATTCAGTTCCTGCGCACGCCCTTCCGTGAAATCAAAGTTGAGATCCCTCTGATTAAAGAAGACGGAACCCTTAAGGTCCTCAGTGGCTACAGAGTTCAACATAACAATGTCCTGGGTCCTTTCAAGGGCGGTCTGCGTTACCACCCGGCAGTAAACATGGGAGAGTTTCGCGCCTTGGCGGCATTGATGACCTGGAAGTGCGCTCTGGTTGGCATTCCTTTCGGAGGGGGGAAAGGGGGGATTGCGTGCGATCCGAAGGAGTTCACCACCAGAGAGCTACAGGAGCTAACGAAAAGCTTCACCGCTAAAATGCATCATATTTTTGGTCCAAGACTTGATGTTCCTGCCCCAGATGTAGGGACCAACCCCAGGGTTATGGCCTGGATTTACGACGAGTACAACAAATACAACGGCCATTCGCCCGGTGTCGTCACCGGGAAACCCATTGAGTTAGGGGGCTCATACGGTCGTCTAGAGGCCACCGGAAGAGGCGTGGCCATGATAACCGGCTTTGTTCTGGAGAGATTACAGCGGGACATCAGAGCGCAAAGAGTGGCCATACAGGGATTCGGCAACGTGGGATCATATACGGCGAAGTTCTTA
>JACPSE010000069.1 GCA_016193465.1 Deltaproteobacteria bacterium | reverse complement strand
TATGTCAGCCTCTTTAGTTATAGGCGCGCTCAAGGCAAATATCGGCTCCTTAAACGGGTAATCGGGATCCTCACGCCGTGGCCCCACATCACCGACAGCATAGATAGACAATCTTGCTTCGCTCATGATTGATTACCTCCTGAGGTGTTTGCGCGCCAATTTTGCTGCGGATTGCGACCGTTACAATTCGGCGATGTACATTACTTAGCCCTCTCTTCTATTATTTCCATACTATGGAAAGCCCCTCCGAAATTACGTAAGTGCTTCGTATAGTGAAAAGCGAGGTCTTGTCAATAGGTGTGTGAATAAATATTGAATCGTATCAGGGAAGTACCCGCAAACCGACTTGACAGAATTAGGAGAAAAAACTATTATGAAATTATGTTCCATAATATGGAAACACAGAAGTTTCTTCCCCCTAAAAGGAGGTGCGCTATGAAGCTAGGGTATTTCAAGGCAGTCGGTTCATCCCTTATCCTTCTTTCCCTTGCGTCTTGGGTGGCAGCTTCGAGCATCCTTGCCGCGGATCCGGCAGTTCTTCAGGCCAAGAAGGAGGCTGAGGCTAAGGGTTACATCTTTTATACCACTCACGATGAGATTGTGGCCATGGCAAAGAAGGAGGGAAAACTCAGGGTAATGATCGGCCTGGAGCCCGCGAATTACAAGCCGTGGATTAATGCATTTAAGCAAAGGTATCCTTTTATCGATACTTATGTTGAGGAGATCACAGGCACGGATGCTTTGCAGAGGTTTATTCTGGAGATGAAGTCAGGACAAGTCAAGGCGTGGGATACCACTTCTATAGCCCCCGAGTTTCGCCAAGATTATCCGCCTTATTTAAAGAAGCATGACATCTTGGGCATGGCCAAGCAGGGTGTGCTTAAAATCCATCCCGGGATGATACACCCCGTTGAGAGAAACATAGTAAGCTTCGGAAGCGCCTTAGAAGCCATAGCCTACAACAGGAAGCTTCTCTCGGAAGACAAGGCCCCTGCTAAGTGGGAGGATTTTCTGAAGCCTGAGTTCAAGGGGAAGAAATTCGTCTTGGATATTCAGTGTCAGGGGTTAGCTGCTCTGGTGCCTGCCTGGGGGCTGGAAAAAACGTTGGATTTCGCCCGGAAGCTAGCCGCCCAGCAGCCCGTGTGGTGGGGTGGCGGCGCCTCCAGAGTTAACACCAGCATAGCTGCCGGAGAGTATTCCCTCTTCTGGGGTCCTACTTTCAGTTCGGTTAAGAGGGCTATGGCCAAGGACCGGACAGGGAGCCTTAGCTACAAGCTCATTGCGCCTATCCCTGCCAGGGTTGTTGACCAGGCTAGCGGTATCCTCAATACGGCCGATCACCCCCATGCCGCTCTCTTATGGTTTGAATTTCTCGCCTCTCCTGAGGGTCAGGAGATCATAGATAAATACGAGCCTCTTAAGGCCTCGGTGTTTACTCCTGGCTCAGTCGTAGCACAGGAGGTACGGGGGAAGGAGCTGTCGGGGGTAGACTGGGATCATGTTAACAAGTTTCAGGGATATATAGAGAAGATATTTGCCGCCTTCGGTTTCCCGAAAGCGGATAAAAAGAAATAGTTTGTGGTGAGGTAATTCCGGCAGGAATCAAGAGTAACTAAGTCCGCCAAAAGATGCCGGGAGGCTCCTTTTCAGTGGGGTTCATTCCAGGAGGTCAGAAATGACAAAGACGGTGGTGGATCAAGTTAAGCGTAGCATGCTGACCATCGCTGCAGTGGGCGATGTCCGGATCTATCGGGAGGAGCCGGAGACCACGTTTGTGCACGTTCGCGACATTATCCAGCGTGCCGACATCGCCTTTTGCCAATCGGAGTCATCTTATTCCGACAAGGGATCCATGGGCTCTTCCGGACCGCGAGGGGCCTCGCCCAGGGACCTGCGGGGCTACCCGGCCTTCGCGGCGGCAGGGTTTGACGTGGTCTCCATGGCCAGCAATCACACCATGGACTGGGGTCGGGACGCCCTTCTGGACTGCATCGACCGCCTGCGCCGCGACGGGATGCACCCCATCGGTGCCGGAAAAAACATCGAAGAAGCCCGGCAGCCGGCTGTCCTGGAGCGCGGCGGCACCCGGATCGCCTTTTTAGGTTATTGTTCGGTCGCACCCAAGGGGTACTACGCGGTTTCGGGGCGGGCCGGCATGGCCTCTGACTACGCGGTTTCGGGGCGGGCCGGCATCGCCCCTATGCGGGCCATCACACACTATGAGCCCCTGGAAGAGGACCAGCCCGGCACGCCATGTGAGATCATGACCTGGCCTCTTCAGCGCGACCTCGATGCCTTGGTGGAGGATGTCCGCCGAGTCCGCCAGGAAGCCGATGTGGTAGCGGTGTCCTTGCACTGGGGAGTGCACCACATCCGGGCCATGATCGCCGACTACCAGCCGGTGGTGGCGCACGCCGCCATCGATGCCGGAGCGGACATTATCATCGGGCACCATCCCCATATTCTCAAAGGGGTCGAGATCTATCGGGGAAAGGTGATTTTGTACAGCGTTGGCAATTTCGCCATGGACCAATCGTCCGGCAGGGCTAGCGACATGCCGTGGAGACGGACTTGGAAACGCATTCTCAAGGAGTTGTACCGTGTACAGATGGATGAACCGGAGGCTGTAGGCGACACTATAGGTGGGTATCAGGATGACCGCAAGTACAGCATGATCGCCAAAATCACGGTGGAGAACAAAAAGATCCAACGGGTATCCTATATTCCCGTCAAGATCAACAAACGGGGCCAGCCGGAGCCGGTGTCGCCTTCCGACCCCCGGGGGCAGGAAGTCATGCGGTACTTGGAGGACGTCACCAGGGAGGCCAATCTCAACGCCACCTACCGGGTCGATGGGGAAGAAGTGGTGATCGAGGGCTGATTGGCCTCTCACCTTGGAGGAATGGGATGACGCCGCGGCGGATTTCGCCTCCGTTTAGATAAGCTCGATGATGTCGGTAATTTGGTAAAATTGCTAGTGTTTTCAGAGTAGATGTCTTAAAAATTATGAACTCATTCCAAAGGAGGTGGGCCATGGAGATTACGGTTCTTAAAAAAATCATTGTTTCCTTCGCTTTTTTTTTATTATTAATGTTGGCTGCCACGCATGCGCTTGCAGCTAGTCCCACCCTGCTGAAAGCCAAGCAGGAGGCTGAGGCCAAGGAACACATCTTTTTTACCACTCACGACGAGATTGTGGCGATGGCAAAGAAGGAGGGAAAACTCAGAGTCATAACGGGCCTGGAGCCCCCGAATTACAAGCCGTTGATGAATGGATTTAGGCAAAAGTATCCTTTTATCACTGATATTTATGTTGAGCAGCTCCGGAGCGATGCTGCTCAGGTGTTTATCCTGGAGATGCAGTCACGACAAGCTAAGGGGTGGGACATTGCCCATATAGTCACCGACTTTGCCCCAGAGTATCCGCCTTATCTGAAGAAGTATGACATCCTGGGCATGGCCGAGCATGGAGTGCTTAAAATCCATCCGAAAATGATACACCCCGTTGAGAGGAACATGGTAAGCGTTACCAGCGCCATAACAGTCGTGCCTTACAACAGGAAGCTTATCTCGGAAGATAAGGTCCCTGCTAAGTGGGAGGATTTTCTGAAACCTGAGCTCAAGGGAAGAAAATTCGTCGTGGATGTTCGGCCCAGTCACATAGTCGCCCTGGTGCCTCTCTGGGGGCTGGAAAAAACGTTGGAATTCGCCCGGAAGCTAGCCGCCCAGCAGCCCGTGTGGGGTAGCGGCACCACCAGAATGAACACCGCCATAGCTATCGGAGAGTATTCCCTCGGCTCGACTTCTACTTTCAATTCGGTTAAGAGGGCTATGGGCAAGGACCAGACAGGGAGCCTTAGCTACAAGATTGTTGAGCCTGTCCCTGCCAGGGTTCTTGAGCATGCCAGCGCTATCCTGAATACGGCCGATCGCCCCCATGCCGCTCTCTTATGGCTTGAGTTTCTCGCCTCTCCTGAGGGTCAGGAGATCATAGATAAATACGAGCCCTTTGGAGCCTCGTTGTATACTCCTGGCTCGGTTACAGAGCAAATGATCCGGGGGAAGGAGCTATCGGTGGCAGACTGGGATCATTTCACCAAGATGCAGGAATATACGGCGAAGATAGTTGCAGCCTTTGGTTTCCCGAAAGCGGATAAAAAATAGGAGAAAGAAATCGTTTGTGGCGAGGCCCTTACAGGGTGCGCGCCAGTTATGGCTGGATCCGGAATTGTTGAAGGAATCAAAAGGATACTAAGTCCGACAAAAAGAGGTAAGGGAGTTCCTTCTTGAGTGGGTTCTAGTAGCCGCTAGTTATCCATGAGAAAGCGTGAAGCTTAGACACAAATATTAGAAAAGGAGGCAAAAATGAACTCAGATAAGGTTTCCATCTATGCGGTGGGGGATGTTGTCCCCGCCTGGCCCAATCCTGAATCTCTTGTGGAATTGGCACTACCTACTCTTAAACAGGCGGACATCCTCTTTGGGCAGTTGGAAGCCCCTCTTTCCGAGAAAGGCGAGCCTCAACGGTACATGTCTCCTTCTCAAGGTAAGAAGAC
>JACPSE010000047.1 GCA_016193465.1 Deltaproteobacteria bacterium | reverse complement strand
CTCCGCCATGGTCCATATCCTGAATAAAGAGGAGATGAAACCCGTCGCTATTGTCGCTGAAATTCTCTCTATAAGCTTTCTTATCCTGGCTGGTCTCTTTATCGTCCTGGATTTGGGCCAACCCACGCGCCTATTCGATGTTATATGGAATGCCAATTTCTCTTCGCCGCTCCTCTGGGACGTGACGATCATCAACAGCTATCTTGTCCTCTGCTCCGCCCTGCTCTTCTTCAGCGCCCGAGCCCAGGTAGTGAAAGCTGCCTTGGGTCATCCTGGACGGCTGTTTGTCGTTCGCCTTCTCACTTTAGGCTACACCGACGTGTCCGAGGCTTCGCTCAAGTGGGACCGGAGGCTTCTGAAGGCGCTTGCCATTGTCTCCATACCCGGCGCCGTGGCGCTTCATTCGGTCACTGCCTGGATCCTCGGCCTGGTCAAGGGACAGCCCGGGTGGAACACCCCGATTCTGGCCCCGCTTTTTATTTCTTCAGCGTTGGCCTCTGGTTTGGGGGGAGTGATTGTGGCCGTTTGGGCCGCAAGAAAACTTTTCAAACTTCCCATTGGAGATAAGATCATTTTCCAGCTCGGGACCTTTCTATTTCTCAGCATCCCGGTCTTGGCCTATCTGCTTTTTACCGAGTTTCTAACCGTAGGCTATTCCGGTTCGCCGACTCATCTTGCCGTGCTCGAAGAAATTCTCTGGGGGCGATTCGCCAGGATTTTTTGGTTCGATACCATTGTGGGCATCCTTATTCCTTTCGTCCTTCTGGGCCTTCCCTGGACCAGGACTCCGTCGTGGATTGTGGTTGCTTCTCTGCTGGTTATCGTTGGCGTCTTTGCCGAGCGCACCTATCTTTTACTTCCTTCGCTGATGCGTGGTGGCCCTCTAGACATGGTGAACAGCTATAGCCCCACCACGACGGAATGGACGCTGATGGCCGCCGCGTATTCTGCCGGACTGCTTTTGTTCCTCCTGGCCGGACGGTTTATCTTTCCTCATCAGACCCAACAGGACAAGGCGGCTAGCACGGTGGCTCAAGAAGAAGGCAGGTGGGGTTTCCAGCGGGGTTGACTTTTGCGCTCGCGGGTGAGCCGGCTCACGTTTCTATACAGCGGCGCCCACACCAAGAGGAGAGGTGACAGGAAAAGTGGTCGCCGCAGCCCTCCAAAAAGACTGCCACATAAGGAGGAAAAAACATGGGCCGAAGATTTCTCATATTGTTGAGCATCGCATTCTGCGTCTTGGGATTTGTAGTATCCGGTGCCGAGGCAGCAGACAAGAAGCCGAGTGGAGCCACAGTCAAGGGTACGGTTCAGGATAAGTCCGGCCAGGCAATTTCGAACGCTACTGTGTACCTGATCCCGACTGCGGATGTCTTGGCATTGAGAAAACCGCCGTCAATCGAAATAAAGAAAAATGCCCCTAATGACGAGCCGATGGAGGATACCCTCGCAGCGAACAGGGATAAGTACCAAAAAGCAACGACGGACAACAAAGGCAACTTCACGATAGCAAAAGTCGCTGGTGAAAATTACTTCATTTATGTCGAGCCGTCCGATAGAGAGCATCTCCCCGGCGGAGACCAGTCCAATAAGGCGATATCAACGTCCGCCCTCTCAGGGAAGCCGGTTAAGATACTCCTTTCGGGCAGGATTCCCGACAATGCAACCCACGTCGGCACTTCGCAGTGCCTGATGTGCCATCAACAGTACGCGAGCGAAAAGAAAACGCTCCACAAGCTCGGCATCAGCGTGGTCGGAAAAGCGAGCGGTCTGCAGGATCATTCCCGCTTCCCCAATTTCAATGACGGCCTGAACAAGCTGATGGCGGGCATCAAGTTCTATTTTTACAATTTCGATAAAAGCAGAGGGTTCGACAAATATGTGATGTCCGAGAAGGTGCCTGCGGACCCCGCATCGGTCAGCTTTACCGCGACATTCTTCAAGGACAGCGACGGCAAGTTGAAATTCAGAACCGAAAATGTGAAAGATCCCTCCGACCCTGCAAAGGTCTACACCGTAGAGATGACCTACGGCGGCGGCCTTTACAAGCAGCGCTACCTCTTTCGGGTCAACGGCTCTCTCTTCCCGTTTGTCCAGTATAATTCGCTCGGAAATGAGAGCTACAACGACAGGACGAGGAAGCCGTGGAGGGACTATCATGCGGATTGGCTCTTCGACGAGACGACGAAGAAGTTGACCGATCCGCCGGCAAAGAAATCGTTCGAGATTGATTGCGCATCGTGCCATTACACCGGCTATACCCTCACCCCGACCGCCGGTGGCGGCTTCGTTGCCGGCGCCGTCAATGACCCCGCCGGCGAGGCCGATATCGACGGTGACGGCATACCCAATGAGTTGAACATCGGCTGCGAGGTCTGCCACGGCCCCGGCTCCGAGCACGTCAAGTCGTCGCAAGCGAAAAAGGCATCAACGATTGTAAGCCCGGGAAAACTCGCTTCTGAAAGGGCGACGGTCATCTGCAACCAATGCCACAGCAGGCCGCAGGGCAACCTCAAAAACGATCAGCCGGTCAGTAAGGAAAACAGGATGCTCATTCCCGGCATCAGCAGGAATGAGTACCTCGTCAACCATACCACCAGAGAGGATGCGGCCCAGACAGACTTCTGGCCCGACAAGGTCCACTCAAAATCCCATCATCAGCAGGGGACGGATCTGATCAGGTCGAAGAAGTATATCAACGGAAAGCAGCTCATGACTTGTTCGAACTGCCATGATCCCCACGGCATGTCCGAAGTCAAGCATCAGCTCAGACAGGCGGTAAGGGATGGCAAAAATACCCTGTGCGTCGGCTGCCATCAGGAGAACGCTGACGTGAAGGCCCACACTGCCGCGAAGATCGGCATGCCGCATGCCATGCAAATTAATTGCGT
>JACPSE010000065.1 GCA_016193465.1 Deltaproteobacteria bacterium | reverse complement strand
GTCGTCCAGTCGAGGCCCGCCTTGCCGCTATCACCAAGATGACGAACAGTTTAAAAAGTGACGACCGCAGGGGCGGGATTGCTCAACTAAAGCGAGGCATGAAGACAGAGGTGGATCACACGGTGGGTCACGTGGTTCAGGAGGGAGACAGGGCAGGCATCCGGACACCTATTTGTCGAGGTCTTGTGACGCTCATTCATGAGATCGAGGATGGGAGGAGACCTCTCCAACCTCAGAATTACGTAGACCTTGCGGCGTCAGGTTGAGTCACACCGTTGCTGCTCATTTGAAGTCTATTCGTCAAGGAGGTCGCCGTGCCATGATTAACTACCGAACGAGCAAAGCCATTCTTTGTCTCCTTACTGTTTGGCTCGTGGGAGCGCCACGGGCCTGGTGCCAGTCAGCCGACACGGCAAAACTCATGGAGGGGGCAAAAAAGGAAAGGGAGCTGGTGATTTACGGCAGCATGAACCTGCGGGATGCCAATCTTCTTATAGACAGATTCCGTGAGAAGCACCCCTTCATAGATGTCAAACTGAACCGTCTGACCACTACCAAACTTTTGCCCAGAGTGCTTACAGAGACTAAAGCCGGAAAATTTTTCGCCGACATTTTACAGAACAATGCGTTGGGCTTGTACTTTTTGAAGAAAGAGGGGCTCTTGGAGTATTACCTTTCCCCTGAGGATCGTTCCTATCCTAAGCAGTTCAAAGACTCGGGATATTGGACAACGACAAACATGAATGTCCATGTCGTTGCCTACAACACAAAGCTGGTTACGCGCGGCAAGCTTCCGAAGACGTTCGAGGATCTTCTGCACCCCGCGTGGAAGGGAAAGATGATGCTCCAAAACTCGGGGGAATGGTTAGCTTGGCTACTCCAGGTCATGGGGAGGGAGAAGGGTTTAAGCTTCGCGCGCGCCCTCTCCAAGCAGGACGTCACGATACGACAAGAATCCACCGCCCTGAGAGCCGAACTGATTACCGCTGGCGAGGCCGTGCTCGATATCGACTCGGCCTACGGCGCCGTCAACCTCTTGAAGAAACGTGGGGCGCCGATCGACTGGAGCACGCTCGGTCCGGTACTCGTCATTCCCAGCGGCCATGGGATTGCAGCGCGCGCTCCCCACCCGAATGCAGCCAGGCTCTTTACGGACTTTCTACTTTCCAAGGAAGGTCAAAGGCTAGTTATGAGTGTCGATAGACAGGTGATCAGATCCGACCTTTTCTCGGAGCAGGTGGCGATTAAGGATCTGCAGCTGGTTCCCGCCGATCCAGCGCTGGGTGAGAATGCAGAGCAAAATAATAAGCTGGCCAGAGAGATTTTCTCGAAGTGAAGATCGTTGAACCTGAGCAAGCCTAAGATGCGGGATCACACCGGGCTTTAGTCGACAAGGCACCAACACATGAGTAAAGAGATACCACCATGCCCTATGAGGCAGAAAAAGGCCAAGTCAGCATAGCGCTCAGCGGCGATATCATGCCTTCCCGCAGGCTCGCAGTTTACCGCGAGCCCGAGTTTCTGAGCTTAAGGGAGATCCTTGGGACAGCCGATGCGACGTTCGCCAACCTTGAGAGCATGGTGGTCCGCTATGGTGAAGGTCATCCGAGCATACGTACGGGCACCCACATGGTCACAGAGCCGGAATTGCTCGAGGATCTAAAGTGGTTTGGCTTCAAGATGTTGAGCTGTGCTAATAGCCACTCCTTGAATTTTGGCGAAACGGGGTTATTGCTTCAGAACAAATACCTCGATGCCGCGGGAATCGTCCATGCCGGCACGGGCGAGAATCTGCGCCAGGCAAGTGGTCCAGCTTACCTGGACACCCCGAGGGGCCGTGTTGCGCTCGTCGCCGCCACTGCTCATTTACCCTCGCCAAATAACCGGGCCGGCCACCAGAGAGTCGATTTCCCAGGGAAGCCGGGAGTCAACGCCCTCGGCTTCAAGACTACTTTCGTGGTAGATCGAGAAGCCTTTGACGCTATAAAACGAATCGGCGCGACGTTAGGATTCGACGCTCAGCGACAGCGTATCGTCGACCATGGTTTTCACGCGCCCTCGGAGATAGGAGCCGCCAATGAGACTGAGTACGAGTTTCATGGCCAGCGCTACGCGTTAGGCGAGACTTTTGACATCCGAACAAAGTGCAACGCCCGGGATTTAGAGGAAAACCTGCGCCAAATCCGCGAGGCCCGGCGTCAGGCAGACTGGGTTATCGTAAGCCTCCACAATCAGGACATGATAGGGAAGAGTTGGCTGAAAGCGAAGCGGCGAGTCGAGATTGAGGAACAGCCTGAATTCGTAGTGGAATTCGCCCATTGCTGCATTGATGCCGGGGCAGACGTTTTTGCCGCGCACGGTCCCCATGTGTTTATGGGGGTGGAGCTTTATCACGGCAAGCCGATATTCCATAGCCTGGGCAACTTGATTTTCCAAAATGACACGTTGCGTCATGTTCCGGCCAACCCCTACGAGCGCTTTGGTCTTGATCCCTATGCCACTCCTTCGGACTTCTTTGACCAGCGTTCCGGAAACGATACAAAGGGCCACCCTGCCACTCCAGAGTCTTTGCAGAGCGTGGTCGCAGTATGCGAGTTCGACGGGCGAACCCTACGGGAGATCAAGCTCTACCCGGTTGATTTGGGATTTGGCCGCCCGCGCCCGCAACGGGGTCGCCCCCTGCTGGCTGACGCGGAGTTGGGTAAGAAAATTCTGGGCCGTGTGGCACGACTATCTGAGCAATACGGTACCCACATTGAGCAGATCAAGGGCCGGGGCGTCATTCGTCCGGTGTAAGCCATGCTGCGGTCAAGGACCGCTTGTCCTTATGCGAATCATGTTTCTAAGTCACACTTTTATCCGGGGTATGGGCACGGAGGCCGAGAGCCGTATCCTCGCTCTGCTTCATAGCTATGCCTCTCCCGGAACGACGCTGGAGCTTCACTATCCCGACGATCTCGGAGGAGGAGAGGTATTGCGTCAGCTCAGGCGGGACAAGGCCCTTGCGGGGCTGCACCACATTTTGGAGACTCCTGCCCTGGTTAAAAAGATTATTGAAGCTGAGCGAGCTGGGTATGATGCGGTCATACAGAGCAATACCTTCGATCCGGGGGTGGAGGCGGGTCGGTTGGCGGTGCGCATTCCAGTGATAGGTGTCCTGCGCTCATCTTGTCATTTTGCTGCCTGCCTGTGCGATCGCTTCGGCCTCATTGCACCCCTGGATAGCTATATTCCCTATGTCTCCCGCATCATTGAGACCTATCGTATGGGCCGCTTTGTCTCAGCGATCAAGGCTCTCAACGCTTACGAGACTGGCGACCTGTCTGAGTACCATGACCTCATCCTCGAGCGCACCATCGCCATCGGCCGTGAGCTTGTCGCTGGAGGGGCTGAGGCCGTCATCCCTCTCGGGGGACGTCTCTTTCCGTACGCGGTAACCCCGGAGGAACTTGAACCTGAGATCGGAGTCCCGGTCATCAATACCAAAGCGGTGGGGATTCGCTTTGCTGAGCTAATGGTCAGCAACAAGATGACACACAGTCAAAAGGCCTACCCATGGTCCCCCGGTCTGAGCCCTGAGGGTGTTTCGCGCCGCATGACTCATCAGGGATGAAACTGCATGTTCGCCCCTAGTAGGAGATAACAGATGGCTGATAATAAACTCGTTTTGGAAAGAGTTTCTCAAGAACAGGGAGTCGCCTGGCTGACATTGAACCGGCCGGAGAAGAAAAACGCTCTTAGCAGAGCGCTCTTGGCTGAGCTGGCCGGCATTCTCAAAACTTTAAGGGACAATGACCAGATCCGGTGTATCGTAACAACAGGAGCAGGTGACTCTTATTCCTCCGGTCGGGATCTTCATGACATGCGAGACCGATCAAGCCGGCGAAGAAGGTGGGGAGAGGAGGAGGGAGTGGCCGAGATCGTTAAGGTACTGCGGAGCTGTCCTCAGGTCACCATAGCGGCTGTGAAGGGATACTGTCTCGGCGGAGGTCTGGCACTTGTCAACGGTCACGACCTGGCTGTGGCAGCAGACACCGCCAAGTTCGGCATGCCTGAAATCATTCGGGGAAGCTACGGCGCCACGGCTACGCCGACGCTGTTTCACAGCGGGACACCCTTCAAAAAGGCTTTCTATATCCAACTTACGGGGAGGAATCTTTCCGGCGACGAGGCAGAGCGGGCCGGTCTCGTGTCGAAGGTTGTTCCGGAGAAGGATCTTATGCAATTTGTCGACGAGCTTGCGCGCGAGATCGGAAGCCGCAATCCGGCAACGCTAGAGCATGCCAAGATAGCGGCATACATGGAAAAGGACGTGGACTTCGAGACAGCATTGAAGACCGACGATCTTGTGTCTCATCGCCTGCGTTGCTATACGAATCCGCTAAGCGATGTGGAGGGCTATTTAAAAGCCCAAAAAGGTGGGGGGAGCTTGGGTTACACCAAGCCAGAGAAAAAAGAAGGGTGACAGGCTCCAATTACCGAGATGGAGGATGGAGCGGAAGGGGATTGGAACCATGGGTGGAGCGCTGGACGGGACAATGGCCATCGAGGTAAGCGGCCACGTGGCTGGTCCGTATGCCGGTAGCCTCCTTGGCGACCTTGGGTGTGAGGTAATTAAAGTTGAGGTGCCGGGAGAGGGTGATACCCACCGAGGTCGTAATCCAAACTACCAGGGTTACAGCCCGAGCTTCAGAGCGCTAAACCGGAACAAAAAAAGCATGACGCTGAATCTGCGGCAGCAGGAAGGCAAGCAGGTACTGCTGCGGCTATTGGAAAAAGCGGATATCCTGATCGAGAACTTCCGTCCCGAGACAAGAATGCGTCTCGGTCTCGATTACGAAGAGCTGAGCAAGCTTAATCCACGGCTGATACACTGCTCGATTTCCGGCTACGGCCAGAGCGGGCCGTATCGGGACAAACCCGGCTTTGACACCATCAGCCAGGCGTTGAGCGGAATGCTGAACCTGGTCACCGACATGGACAAGCCGAAGGTTGCGGGTTTTTCTATAACGGACCATTCTACGGGGGCGTTCGCTGCTTACGGTATCCTGGCCGCCTTGCTTGCCCGACATCAGACAGGTCGGGGCCAGTTCGTCGACGCGTCGCTGCTTCAGGTGAGCCTGGCCTTTATCGAATCCCACATCGCTGACTACCTGAACGGCGGAGAGGCAGTTTCCCGCGACAACTTCCCCCGGGGTCGCATTTACTGCTTCCTATCAAGTGATAAGCGTCCCTTAGTCGTCCACCTTTCAGGGCACGAGGAGTCATGGGTGGGACTGGTCAAAGCGACGGGAAGGACTGACCTGTTGGATGAGCCGCGGTTCTCGACCCGAAAAAGCCGATGGGAGCACCATTACGAGATAGCCGCTATCCTCCAAGATGAGTTTCGCAAGCAGCCGCGTGCATACTGGTTGGAGGCCTTGGACGCGAACAGTGTAGCCAACGCTCCCATCTACACCATCGACGAGGTTTTCCGCGACCCACAGATCAAGCACCTGGGTCTTCCCAGGGAGATTCATCACCCCAGAATGGGGTCTAGTAATCTCATAGGCGCTGCCGTGAATCTATCGGACACGCCGCCCCAGTTCATGCGCCCTGCGCCTCTTCTGGGCGAACACAATGATGAAATGCTGACGCGGTTGGGCTATAACAAGGAGGCGATTGAGGGGCTTCGCGCACGCGGAGTGATTTAGGGCCTGAGTCAAAAACCAGGAAAAGGAGTTGCCTATGGACTTTAATGTAGAAACAGATCCTCCGGAGATAGCGGCGTTCAGGAAAGAAGTCCGCGCATGGCTGCAAGAGAACATGCGCGGCTCTGAACACCTGAGGTGGTCGGCCTCATGGTCGACCCGGGAGAATGAGGAAGAGTACAAGTTCCGGCGCAATCTCGCCGGCAAGCTGGGAAAAAAAGGCTGGCTGTTTCCAACCTTCCCAGTCGAGTATGGAGGCGCCGGGCTCACGATCGACCACCAGTTGGTGCTGGAGACCGAGCTTGCTAACGACGGCATCAGCCTCAATCACGTCTTCTACACCCTTGCGCGCATAGTCGCGCCGGTCATGCTGAAATGGGGCACCGAAGAACAGAAACGGGAGTTCCTGCCTCCCATGGTCCGCGGGGAAGTGTCGGTCTGGCAGGTGCTTACAGAACCACAGGGTGGGAGCGACATTGCCACATGTTATACCAAGGCCATCAGAGATGGGGACCATTATGTGGTCAACGGCCAGAAGACCATGGTGGGCTACCACCATCCGCCGGAGTTCCTCTGGACGCTCGTGTGCACGGACCCTTCTCGCCCCCGGCACGAGAACCTGGGCTGGCTGCACATTCCAGGCAACTTGCCCGGGATCACCATCCAACCCATGTACCTCATGATGGGGCTAAAAAACACGGTTTTTTTCGACGACGTCCGGGTGCCGGCAAAATACCTGGTGGGCGGCGAGAACAACGGCTGGAGGGTGGCCAACACCCACCTTGAGCTCGAACACGGCGGCGAGGGCCGGGTTGGAACGGACCCTTTAGTTGAGCGAGTCGTGGAATACTGCCAGCAGACGCGAGTCGGTGGCAAGCCTCTCATGGAGGACGAGAAGGTGCGGGACTTCATCGCCGACATGATGATCGAGCTCCACAGCGTGAGCCTGTTTGCGCGGCGCAACTTCTGGCATCGGTTCGTGAGAGAGCCGCATCCCTATGGCGGCGCCCAGTTCCGCTACTACCAGCGGATGGTGCGGCTTAGAAACGGCGAGCGGTTGCAGCAAATCATGGGCTACGATGCCCTGGCACCGAATCTCTCGGTCCATGAGGTTATAGATTTCGAGTACGTCGTTCGCAGCGGGCCCGGTCAATTGCACGGCGGAGGCACTCTGGACACCGACCGGCTGGTCTTCGCGCGCCGCGCCGGCCTGGGCCGTCCGACAAAAGAGAAACCGCCCGAGACGATCTAATAGGCAACAGGCGATAGGCAACAGTCTTGTTTCCCTTCTCACGCCTCACGCCTGCGGCAGACTAACAGGAGAGACTTATGGACTTAAGACTGACCGAAACACAGAACATGTTCAAAAAGGTGGCTGCCGATTTTGTCAAGGCCGAGGCGCCCCCGCATGTCGTCACCCAGTGGTACCGTAACAAGACGACTTTCCTGCCCGATCTATACCGCAAGGCGGCCGGTCTGGGATGGTTAGGCATGGTG
>JACPSE010000049.1 GCA_016193465.1 Deltaproteobacteria bacterium | reverse complement strand
ATAGCTAATAGGAGGGGTGATCCACTGAGCCCTTCGAGAAAATAGCCGACCACAACAAGCATAAAAGGGAAAGCGACACCTAACACCATGAATCCTATGAGAAACCATGATCTTAGCTCCCCCTGGGTCAGCAGCTTTACAGTCTCCTTTCTCGTGCTCTCTGGAATTCGCCCCAGATGGACTAGATGCAAGAGGAAATTGATCGCCAAGAGGAAACCAAGAGTAATGAGAACATGGCTTAGGAAAACCCCGACGTCGCTAACTGCTTGCAATAAAACAACAATTGCCAAGCCTCCAATGCCACCGCTCACAAGAAATTCCACAGGCAACAGCCCGGACCTCCAAAAAGGAACGGCGGCAGAGGAAAACAGTAGGCTGGGGTAGATAATCACGAAAAGAGCGGCTAGGCCGGCGATGATAGTCAAAACCCTACTCAACATCTCCGTGCCCGGACTAAAACTATCAAGCAGCAAAGAGACTACACTCAGAACACCGAATAGGAACAGGGCAACAACCCCACGACTTATCCAGGACTGGCCTATGTTGACAAAAAAATACCTGAGAAAAACAGAACGATAGGTTAGCTCCAGCGTGAATATTATCAGAGCACCAAAAAAAACCAGTGCCATCGCGAGAAGCTCCACGATAGTGTTCGCCCTTCCTTCTCCAACCCCTAAAAAAATCAGATAAATATAAAGCGCACCGCCTGTCCCAGTACAGGTAAAGGCCATTGCATGCCACAACTCTCCCCATACGTGCAGCCGTCGAGGCTGAATGACAAATGTCCCCCCTGACTCGTTTGGTTTCATCCGCTACCTCCTGACTTGAAAAGATAAAGAACCGAGGGATTGGTGCCAGCCTCAGGGAGCACCTGCTCGGCCTCCATCTTGACCAGTTGTGATACCTGGCTCTTAGGATTATCTAGGTCCCCGAAATAACGACAACTCACCGGACACGCCTCCACGCAGGCCGGTTGCATCCCCATCTCCACCCGATCAGTGCAAAAATCGCACTTCAAAACCGTCCCCGGTCGATGCCTGGAGTAAAAATACCGCTCAATGGGGGTCAGATCCTCCCCAAAATAGCCCCTGGGATCTTCATAAAAATGCAGCGCATCATAAGGACAGGCAGCCATGCACGCCTTGACCCCGCAACAGCGATCCTTATCAACCACCACAATCCCATCGGAGCGCTTAGATAGGGCCTTCGACGGACACGCCTTCACACAAGCTGGGTCCTGACAATGAAAACAGAGGACTGGAAGATAAGTCCTCTTCACATTAGGATACCTCCCCTCCTCCTTCTCCAGAACCCTCGCCAGAAGTACCCCGGGCGGTGTCCCATTCTGCACCTTGCAGGCTAAAGTACAGGCATCACACCCCACACAACGATTGGTGTCGATCACCATTCCATATCTGGCCATTTATTCCCTCCGAATCTAAGCCGGGCTAACCCTCACCTTTACACAGTGGTCCAAAGCCCCGGAAAGAAAATCTATGGTGTCCAAACCCCGCCTGAGAAGGCTGCTCGATTGAACCCCCTTGCCCAAAGCTAGCGGGCGTCCCTTTGCCCACTGCCCAAATACTCCCGGCACGCCCACCACCTCAGGATGAATCCCTTCGGTAAGCTTGGCCCTTCCTTCAGCCACAACCCCATAAGAGGTCTCCATCTTTATCCTACCCCCGTCCTCTATCCCCTTGCGGCGAGCAACATCTGCATTAATCCAGATGTCATAGGTCCTGCGCTGATCGGCTAATTCGTTGAGCCAGGGATTCGAGGCCGTCACACCGAAAGTGTGGTTGTAAACTTTGAAGTTGATGCAGAAGAGGTCGAAGTCGGAAGAACGTTCTTGATAAGCCGGACAGGGCTTCCAGTCGGGTAGAGGCTGGAAATCAGAGAGGTCTAGCTCAAGTTTCAAATCCTGACAAATCTTATCTATCTCTTCCCTAGCCCGCAGGAATTGCTCAAAATAGACTGGTATTCGGGCGTTATGAAATACCCGATGGTAGGCCTGCTTAAGAGTTTTCTCCTGCTTGAGAACCCCATGCTCCCGTAACCACTTTAACCCCGTATCCTCTCCAAACATGTTCTTAGCCCTACGGTCGGACAACTCTTCCACAGAGTATCTTGTCGCCGGGTCAAGCTTATAAGAATCTTTCAGGTTCCACGCTATGTTTAACAGGGAGTTAAATTTGTCCATAAAACCGCCACGGCGCGCAAGCTCTATAAAAATATCCGCGCCGTGCTGAACTTTAAATGGCGGCTTGAATGGAGGGTCCACAACAGGCTGAAGAAGGGAATACCAAAAGACACCGGGCCCCCCGGCCTGGACGGATTCGTCGGAGAAGAAAGATAGCCCTTCCAGGTAATGCGTATCCGGAAAGACAATATCCGCAAACTCAGCCGTTTCGTCTAATTCGGTGCTAATCGTCAAGATGAAAGGGACCTTCTTTAAAGCCTCGGAAACCTCTTGGGGTGAGCCCGCGTTGGTCATAACATTCGTGCGGAAGATAATGGCCATCTCTGGCTTATACGGAATCCCGTAAGCCTCAGGGTTGTTTAAAACCATTATGTCAAAAGCCGCGCCTGAAAGTCGGAACGGAAATACCTCCCTCAAATCGATCGTCTCTGGAGCTCTTATCTTGCGGACCGGGTAGAGACCTGTACCTCCACCCGCCCAGTATTGAGTGCCGCCGAGAGTCATCAGGCCATCCTTTCCTGGAACTGGCCAGGTCAGAGGCCCGAAAAGGGAAGGCATTGAAAGGACACCTCCCGGCACATCGAGGGCGCCCAAAACTGTGCTGAGCAGCTTGAAGCTAATCCCATCTAGCATTGAGTGCTTATGGGCACTGCTCCCTTTATGCCACGATACCGCAAAAGGCCGCAGTGGTAGCTCTACCCCTTCCATGGTGATAGTGCTCCCAATCTGCGCGGCCTCTCCAATCTCCTGAGCCAGCCTCCGAATAGTCGAAGCAGGTATCGTGGTGATTTGGGAAACTCTCTCTGGCGTGTAGGGTTTCACGTGGTCCTTGAGAAGCTGGAACGCAGGCTTACACAGGACACCTTCAAAAGTGACGGACCCTTCAATTAGGCAATCCTGGATATCGCTAGCGTCAAAGGCCTTGGCCTTTCCTTCCCCGGCATCCCAAACCAGCGGTTTGTCTGTCCCTGGTTCTCTAGCATAGGGGCCATCCTGCCTGACAAGATAAGGTGCGTTGGTATAAAGCTTCAAATAGTTGGCATCATAAATATGGAGATAATTGAGGAGCAGATTAAGAAGGGCCAAAGCAAAAGCAGCATCGGTCCCCGGACGTATGGGTATCCACTCATTGGCTATCTTGGCAGCATCCGTGTATCGGGGATCCACCACCACCATCTTCATCCCCCGTGCGCGAGCCTCAGCGATTCCGGCCATGGCCGCCGTTGCCCGAGTGTCAAGGGCAGTGCCAAGTTGACTACCGAAAAGGAGAAAATAGTTGCACAACCGAAAGTCCACCGACTCCCGAAAAGAAGCGTGATAGGTCAGGTCAATGGGATGTCGGTTGCTACCACAATGAATATGAGAGGGTCCAACTGAAACATTCGGGGTGCCAAAAGCATGACAGAAAGTCTGAAACAGACGCGCATTAAAACGTTCCCAAAACCACATTATGAGTTTTCGCGGATCATCTGCTCTGATTTTCCTAAGCCTTTCTGCTACAATATCGAGCGCTTCATCCCAACTGATCTGCTTCCAGCTTGGGTCCACCCCAATCCCCTTCTCGGGGTTAGTCCTCTTTAGAGGCGTCTTAACTCGGTAGGGGCTATAGAGGCTCATGAGGCCGGCAAAAGCCTTACCACAAACTTTTCCTTTGTTGTTGGGGTGTTCTGGGTTACCCTTGATCTCTACCGCCAACCCATCTTTCCGCCGCACCAGGATCCCGCACATGTTGTAGCACATGTCACATTGGGTCGGTATCCACTCCCCAGCACTTAAATCCTCGTGAGACCGTTGTCGTAAAATCATCTTCTCAACCCCCTGCATCTATTTTTGCCCCCTCGATTGCCTCCAGCTTTACGCTTTGCCTAGCTGGGAAGCCGCCAACCTTTCGAACTGTCCCCATCTTTCCTCACCAAAGTAACCGACAGGCGATACCCATCTCCCCGGTAATAGGCTTGCACAAACCCGACAGCTCTTTTCTTTTCTGTTAATAGGGTCCTTTCCACGTAGAGCAAAGGGGAACCAAAAGACACCTCCAATCGACCGGCAATGTCCGTGTCTGCCACTGCCGCCTCGATAAACTGCTGGACCTCTATTATAACCGGAGCATGAAATTTTCTTTCTAAAAGCTCCAGGAGGGGATAGGCGAGAACATCCTGCTTCTGAATATGCCTTCCGATCCACTCCGGGTAAAAATTGTGGTGATAGGCGTAGGGTTTACCATTCAGTAGCAGCACACGCTCGACTCTTGTGACTGAGAGGTCCGATTCGGTAAGTTGAAGCGCGGCCTTCACCTTGGGAGAAGCAACGACCTGCTCCACATAGGCTTCTTTCACGACCGCTGATTTTCCGATCCTGAAGAGCTGGTCCAGTGAGCCCGTGAACTTGGGGAATTGGGCGGCCTGGGGGCTCGTCCCTACATATGTCCCTTTTCCTCTATGCCGAGTTACCAGGCCCTTTCTCTCCAACTCCCCCAACGCTCTCCGAGCAGTGATCCGGCTCACCCCAAAGCTCAATTCCAACTCCTTTTCAGAGAGAAATCTTTCCCCGGGAACGTAGAGGTTGTTGTGGAGACGTTGCTCTAAGGAATGAACTATTTGGTAATAGCGCGGGATAGGAGTTTCGGGAGCCATAAGCTTGTATGGTTGTTATATCAATAGGACAAGCAACTTTTATGCCACGTTCACAGCATTAGGTTTTTTACCCAGACATCTCCTCCGTGGTTTATACTCTAAGGATCATATCGCCAGGAAAGCCACCTATTTTTGTAGCGATACTAATGATAGTTTGATCGGGAGTCTCGAACAGACTTTGGAGTTTCTATCTGTGGTTACTACTCTCTTCTCTTTCACAATTGAGAAAAGACAGGGCGCTTTCTCCTAACTTTAGGAACAGTGTCATATCGCAGGAGGACGAATAGAGCTGTTTTTTGCCTGAGGAGATGGCAGAAAGGTTGGATTTTGGAGCTGGCGAGAGGGTTTCGCCGCGGAGGCATGCCGACGACAGTAAACCCCATACCCATTCCATGGACCTCGACATCCAAAAGGTTGCTACCGAAGGTGTAGTACTGCCGGAACCTACGTGATGTAGTCCTCAACTTTCATAGAGTTGTAGAGGTCCCAGGCAGGCTCAATAGCCGTGGAGAAGGGTATGTGCAGTGGTTTTGTGGCATCGATAATAACCCGAGTCTGCATGGGTCCACCTTCGACGAGCGGCTCACGGGCCTCGTTGTAGGCGACGGGGCTAAGGTGATGTCCGGTAACCCGGGTAATCATATCGATGTTCTGATCTGGCACCACCCTGCTGCCGATTGCCCACCACAGTCGCTTATCATCGAAGACGTCGACGTCATCATCCACGACGATCACGAAGGCAGCGTTGTAACTCCTGGTCATGGCGGCCAGGGCGGCCCATTTCCCTTCGCCCTCCGCACGCTTCTCGATGCTGACGAACACCACAGGCCCGGTGGAGCGCACCGCTTTAACCGTAGGCACAACCTCCTTCACCGCATTGAAAACGTCCATGGTGCGGGATGATCCGCCGGTCGTGCCGTGCTCACGAGAGCACGGGTCCAGGTCGTGGTAGATGGCGTCCTTGCGCATGGTGATGGCCGTGACCCTGATGAGATAGCATGGCTTCTCGCCCCTGCCGTAGTAGCCTCCCCCTTCAGAGAATGGCCCGTCCGTAACCATTTCACGAGGGTTATCAATGACCCCTTCGATGATGATCTCCGATCGGGCGGGGACAGGGATGTTCACGGTCTCCGCTTTGATCACCTCCAGCGGCTCGCCGAGATAGGCTCCCGCCACCTCGTACTCGTTCAGCTCCACGGGACCGTTGACGCAGGCGGCCGTAACCACCGCCGGATGATGCCCGTCATAGATGATCACCTCCATGGGCTTGCCAAGCTGAGCGTAGCGGTGGGCGATGTAGTCGCCGTGGTGCTTCGGATTGATCATCGCGCCAAGGAGGTTCTTACCCTTGACCTCGTGCCGGTAGATACCTGCGTTGGGTATCCCCGTATCCGGATCCATACATACCATGCAGCCAACAGTGATGTATCTACCGGAGTTGAGCGTCGCGTGCCTGAGGATGGGCAACAGGCCCAGGTCTACGTCGTCGCCTTTGAGGATCACCTCTTTAACAGGCGCCTTCGAGGCGTCAACGGTGACTGTAGGTACCGGCTTGGCCAGCCTTTTCTTATATTCACTGGTCAGACCCTTTTCATTCCATTGCGACGGCTCCAATCCCAGGGAAGCTCCATGCATCTCCCAGCTACCCAGCAGGTTGGTGACCAGGGGTATCTTGCTCCCCTCTATCTTGTGGCAGAAGATAGCCGGGTGGCGGGCCTCTCCAGGATCTATTTTTCTGTGGCGGAGCCCCTTCGCCAGCTTCTGCTGGAGCGTAGGCACCTCCAGGTCCCAGCTCATAGGCCGCTTGACATCGACTATGCCCGCCTCTTTAAAAGAGCCCCCCGCGGCCTGCATCTGCCTCACCTTGTCCAGAAACGTCCTTAAGTCCTTGGCCATTTGTTGCTCCTCCTTCTTTTCTAAATAGTTGAACGATAAAAATTTGTTTTCGAGATACCGACCCCAAAACTCAAATTTGCCTCTGATCCCGCGCGACAGCCCGCCTCCGAGAAACGCAACTTGGCCAGCTATCCGTCGTTTTGGGGCAGACCGTATCTGATAGGTAGCGTTATGTCAAATCAACTTAAGGCTGGCTTTCGGATAGGGATGGACATCTGCGATGATCTCCGGTTTCCAGGCAACTTTCCCTTAGGGCTTTTTCTCCAACAAACGCTTTGCTATAGTTTCGGCATGCCCTCGGTTCTGATCAAGAACATCGGTGCCTTAGTCACAGGCGATTTGAAGAATCCGCTGCGCCATGCCGACTCGATCTATGTCGAAGATGGAATCATCCGGGCAATCGGCAACGGGATGAGCCAGCGCGCGGACGTCGTGATCGACGCGCGCGGCATTACAGCCATACCTGGCCTGGTCGATTCCCATTCCCACCCCACCTTCGGAGATTTTACCCCGGCGCAGAATGCCCTTTCGTGGATCACCCACTACATGCACGGCGGAGTGACCGCTCTCATCTCGGCAGGAGAGCTCCATCTTCCCGGACTCCCCCTACCTCCGGATCCCAAGACAGCCCTCTCGCTCGCTCTGGTTGCGAAGCGCTGCTGGGACAACCTGCGCCCTTCAGGTGTCAAGGTGCATGGCGGTACGCTCCTCCTGGTCCCCGGTTTGAAGGAAAAGGATTTTGATGAAATTGCTGCCGCAGGCATCCGGCTGGTTAAATTCATCTTCTATGATTACAGCCTCCTGCCCAACGGAGAGGCAGAGCGCTACGTGAAGTGGGCCAGGGAGCGCGGGATCAAGGTGAAGATTCACTCCGGCGGTGTTTCCCGCTCAGGCGTGAGCCAGGTGGCGGGCGTGGAGGTTGTGAAGAGGATTAACCCGGACATTGTCGGCCATATCACCGGCGGGCCGATCCCGATGCCAGAGAAAGAGGTGGAGCAGATCGTAAACGAGACCGATCTCTATGTGGAAATCTGCAGTTCTGGAAATTCCCGCATGGTCCTTAGCCTCATGTGCGCGGTCAAAATTAAGGGTGCCTTTCACCGTGTTCTCATCGGCACCGATACGCCCGGCGGGACGGGAATCATTCCGCGCGGGATGCTGCGCGAGATCGCCTTTCTCTCCTCGGTGGGCGAAGTAGCGCCTGAAGCCGCCGTCTGTATGGCCACGGGAAATGTCGGCCGCGCCCACGGTCTCTCTATCGGCACGCTGGAGGAAGGAAAGGTGGCAGACCTCGTGCTTTTGGATAGAATTCAAGGTTCGGTGGCGAAAGATGGTCTGGATGCCTTTGCTAAGGGCGATCTTCCCGGCATCTCGGTGGTGATGATCGACGGCGAAATTCAGGTCGCGGGGAGGAGCCAGCAGACGCCGCCGCCGGAGCGGAGTGCGGTGATAGAAAAGACGTGCCCGTGAAACGTGTTCGTGTTCGAAAAGACAAAGAACAGGAATTTCCGAGCACGAGCCACGAGCACGAACACGAAAAACAACAGACAGGCAGGAAACGCGCGGTGAGCCCTGAGATGAGGAGATGATAAGTATGCAATTTGGCGTCGGACTTTTTCCCACAGAGCCGCTGCCGAAGATGATCCATCTGGCAAAGCTCTCCGAGAGGCTTGGATTCAGCCATATCTGGATCGGCGATTCCCATCTCATCTGGCGCGAGGCCTATGTCAATATGGCGGCGGCAGCCTTGAGCACGAAGAAGGTCAAGATCGGCACCGGCGTCACCAATCCTCTGACGCGCCATCCCTCGGTCGTCGCCAGCGCCTATGCCACGTTGGAGGAGCTCGCGCCGCGCCGCTTTACCGTCGGCATCGGTCTGGGCGACAGCTCGGTCGAGACGATGGGAATGAAGCCGGCGCGGCTGGAGTATTTCGAGAAGACGATCCAGCAGATGCGCGCCCTACTTGCTGGTGAAGAGGTCGAGCTTGAGACGGGGAAAATCCATCTCAAGCATCCTTGCAAGAGGACAATTCCCATTTACATCGCCGCCAGCGGTCCAAAGATGCTGGAGCTTTCCGGCAGGATCGCCGACGGCATCATTGTGTTGGTCGGCGTGGCCGACGAATATCTGCGGCAGGCCAAGGAGAGAATCGAAGCGGGCGCGCGAGCCGCAGGACGCAGCCTCAAAGATATAGACCTTGTCCTCTGGGTTCCCTGCGCGGTCTCGGACAAAGCGCCTGCGAAAGACGCGGTGAAGGCGCACGTCGCGCGCGTCGTCGCCCACCCGCTTCCTTACGTGCTTGATCCTAAAGAGCAGAAGGTCCTCGAAGACATACGCAGAACTTATGACTACTACCACCACATGGAACAGGAGGCGAACCATGCCGAGGTGATCCCAGACTGGCTGGTGGACAAGTTCGCCATCGCCGGCACGGTCGCCGAGTGCCGTCAACAGGTCAAGCGGCTCAAAAAGAGCGGCATCAACCAGATCGCCGTCATTCCTTATGGCGCCAAAGGCGAGGATCGGGAGGATACCTTAAAGGGATTTGCTAAGGCGATTCGCTAGGGCTGGTCTTCAGAAGGAGCCGGTTAACGGCAGGGCTAGCCGACGCGCGCCGCTTTCGCACGCGTCCGTGTTGAGCGAGCAGTTAGAGGCCGAGAGTGAGTGTCCGTGTAGGCATCGAGTAGCCGGCGGATCATACGCTGGTATTGAGTGCGATGTTTCGCGGCCTCGGACTTGAAGAACTCGACGCTCTTTTTGCTCAAGGCGATGGTTACCTTGACGCCTTCTTCCCGAAACGCAAGCTCGTCTGGGGAAGGTAGAAAGTCAGGAATCACCCGCAGATCGCCCAAAAGTTCATCGGTGTATTTTGTTTTCGCGCTCATAGATTGCCTTTCCTTTCCTCCAGTAACCGGCGCCAAATATTCGAATCACGCCGGCACGGTATGCAAACCGGACGGTGAGTATTCCGCCGCCGACTTTTCCAAAGCAGTAATAGCGTTTCTCCCGTCCGCTATGGGACAAGTCTTCGGCAATGACTCGGCGCGGGTCGGCAAAAGCGTATTGAGCCTTCGCGAAAGAAACGCCATGTTTGTCTCGGTTTTCAAGGTCCTTGTTAGCATCCCACTCGAACCGCGCCGTACTCATGCATCCAGATTACCATGAAATCCACTGGATGACCATATATTAGTATGGCTCAATAATATGGACGAGAGCAAGACCCTTTCATGGATAAATTCGTCATTGCCGGTACGGTCGCCGAGTGCCGAACACAGGTCAAGCGGCTCAAAAAGAGCGGCATCAACCAGATCGCCATCATCCCCTACGGTGCCAAAGGCGAGGATCGGCTGGTGTTAGATTGCGACACAATCTCCGTCACAACTCCCATGGCCAAATGTTCTTGAGCACGCACTCGGATCGCAGATTGTTCAAGATACCCAAAGCAGTCTTATATAAGACGGCTCCTGTTATCGCATGATTATCTTCATAGCGAGTCCCGCCACCCGAAAGATGCACCTTAGTAACGAAAGGGAAACAGACATTGTGAACGGCACGACAACGAACATACCTATAAAGCAACTCCAAGTTAGAGAAGAGAGGCAGATACTGTTGAAGGTTCTGCTCATCAAAACCGGGGAACGGGCTATTTTTTAAAACGCTTAGAAAATCGCTACAGCTCACATAGCGCCTGCCACCGCTAATTGTATTTTCATCCCCAAACGCTGCCTCGATCTTCTTTGCGATTTGAGCGTGATTCTTTAGTTTAAGAAAATCTCCGTGACTGGAGAAATCGGAACGTGGCCATTGGAAAAAGAACAGCAGATCTATCTGTTCATAGAAATCCGACATGCCGGAGTAGTTGAGGACCAGGCGCTTATAGCTCTCATTGTCGTGAAGTGTGGGAAAGCGGAGCGATGCAAGCGCCCCGATGTGGCAACTTAGAACTAGCCATGCCTCTAGGTAATAACTCTGGTTGGAGAGTAGAGTCTTCGCTCGATCAAGATCGTTGTCCCACCGGGCGAAGTAGGCTTTCAGGATATCCGCTTGAATTGTCACGCCAGCATTCGACAAATATCACCGATTACAATCTAACGTTTTGCTCGGCAGGCACTGGAAGGAAAATGTCTGATCATCTGCAAACCGACTTTCTAGAGTCACTTCTTTCTACCTAGCTCTTCCAACAATGCGTCCACAGCGGAACCGAAACTACTTAACGGGTTTTGCTTGCAATAGTTCTCGATCCACTGAACGAGACCTTGTGGCGCGGCTTCATTCGAGTAGTCAGCTTTTCCGGGTTTAGCGCGATTAATGCCGCTGATGTAACCCATTGACCAACTGTCGTACCAGCGGCGGTCTTCCTTCTCGGCTCGTACGTACTCTCCACAGGAGCCGTCTTTGGCCCCAATTCCTCGGATTATGTACTTTCCTTTTCCGTCGATCGCGCCGACTTCAAGAGGCCAAAGTACAGCGAGACACGTAATCAAAGCACTTACCCACTGATCGAATATGGTGTTGTTTGATTCGCGCATCTTACCTCCGTACAAAGAGCAATCTAACGAGGCTGTAGAAAAAGTCCCCGCCAACTAAAATTGGGGGTACCTAAATGGTCTCCCGACCCGAGATCGTGGCTTATAAGTCAAATGCGGCGGTCGTTTTTCTTGTAGATTTTTCACTTTGACTTTTTCTACAGGCTCAACGATCAGGCTGAGCAGCGGCTGCCACAAAGAGGCTAAGATTCCCTCGACGGAAACCCATTGCCGCCACCTCTAGCCGGAGGTTAGAGCCTCAATGGTTAATCTGGCCATCGGCCCTTATAAGTCTGGAGTGCCGCAAATAAAGTAACTCATAGTCAGATGAGAACTGGTATATCACACCGACGAAGTCAAATCGCAGCCCTCTTTGAACAAATGCAGGCCCCCCACTAAGACCACCTACGTCGGCTAGGTGATCTATACCCGTGTTGTCAAATGACTTGACCCAGTACTCGCGCTCGAACTGCGACACGAAATAAGTGTCGCTCACGCTTGTGACACCAGAAGCACCGTTGCTGTATGTTCCAAATTCGAGCGCATCAACATCTATCTGCGTCCGCCACTGACCGGGGAAACCGCCGAACGCAATGAACTCTCCTTGGGACACTGCCTCCGGGGGCCAAGAGACCGGTTTAAAGAAGCAGGCCCCTATCTCATCGTCGCCGGTAATCTCCTTTGCTTGCTCATCGGTGACTCGAATAACAGCAAGATCAAGCTGCTCGCTTTCAGAAACAAGCTGTTTCACCGGGTCAAGACGGCAGTTTCCGATCTGAAACAGAGTTGGTCGCCCTTTCTGAACTCTTTCTCTAAAGGAATCAATTACGTGCAAACAGGTGATCGCTAGGGGTCCGTTGCCGAGATCCACAAGGGATGCCGTGCCGTTATTGATCCTCACAGGCGCACGCGCCGCTGGGAGGTCGCCAAAGAGCACAGCTTTCGCGAATCGCAGCGGAAACTTGGACATGACTTGGCCCAGGGGACCAGCAGCCAGTCTCTTTGCTTCCTCTGGTGAGATCGTGGGTGACATCGCCGATTGTGAGGGTCAACTAATGAATGTGCTGGTCAACCTATCACGGTTGCCAATAATCCAGCTTGGGGTGATTCTATTGTCTTTCCGAAGACGTAACAAGCAAAAAAATCGTCACTTGCGCTTTCGCCTTGTCTGGGGAAGGTAGAGTGGTCGGATTGTTCTATTTGTGATCAGCGATGGCGGATTCAAGAATTTGGCGGAGGGTTTGAAGTAGCGGCGATGTGTCCGGCGTAGCGCGTGTTCGCTCGCTGCCTCTAGCAGCACGACTTTGCGACCTACTCCTCTACGGTTCAATTGTAACTCGCGATCAAGAGTTGCTGCCAAGTGTCGCCTTCGAGAGCAACGGAAAACGTTCGGGATGCTCTATGGACTCAACCGCCAAGTCAATGTCTAAGTCCGGCCAGTAGAGGTGACGCGGGTGGGGCATTTCAACCTTTAGGATGGAGTTGACTGTGGCGTTACGGAACCAGGGAAACTCACCGAAGGGCACAAACAGCTCTCGCTCCTCCAGTAAGATCCAGAAGCCGTGCTGGGAGATGTTGGTGACTTCAACTAAGAAAATCATCGTTTCTTCCCGGTCAGCTTCCGATAATCTCGTTCAAACCCTCGATAACCTGGGCCAGCTCTTCGGGAGATGCCCGCCCGATCACCTT
>JACPSE010000048.1 GCA_016193465.1 Deltaproteobacteria bacterium | reverse complement strand
CTAATATCCATGAGCACTCCAGTGTGGATGGGACTGATCGTCGACCGCACCGGTAGCTACCTGTGGGCCCTAATCCCTCTGGTCGTCATACATTGCCTGTCTGCTCTCTTCTACTGGACTCTTTACAAACCTAAAGTGCCCGTGAAGCCACCTGAATACTCATCGGAGAACCGATATGTTATCCCTCGCTAAGTTACCTACTGCGGTCAAGGAGGCTCTGGTCTATGTCATGGCGTTACCCGATATAGCCGACGCCGAGATGTTCGCCTCAGCCAATGGTAACCTCCCTGTCCGGCTCCGTGATAGACCGGAATTATTTCACCAAATTTCAGGAAAATATCAGGAGAAGCTATTTGCAGCCTACGGTTTCCCGAAAGCGGGTAAAAAATAGGAGAAAGAAATCGTTTGTGGTGAGGATTGTCAAGGAATAACCCTAGCCCCCCAAGAAACTTTCGCCATTGGCAAATCGGCCAATATCTGTAGTATATGCAATGGCAAGCTCAGGTACTCAAGGCAATAGTGTCGCGGAGGAGTAATGCTGGTCAGGGCGGAAAAACGTTTGGTGAGGCCGGACGATCGAATTGAAGAATATGAGAGCGTCGGGAAGTCTCCTCCGCGTACAGACGCCAGAGATAAGGTGAATGGAAGCGCGCTCTATATGGAGGATATGAAGTTCAATGGCATGCTCTACGGGAAGGTTTTCCGCAGCAAGTATGCGCATGCTCGAATTCTCAGTATCGATGTCTCCAGGGCTGCAAAGCTTCCCGGTGTCCGGGGAATAGTAACTGGAAGGGACTTGCCTTTTGTGCACGGTGAGTCCTTGATTGACGAGCCTTTCCTGGCCAGAGATAAGGTGCGCTACAAGGGGGAGGCAGTGGCAGTGGTAGGGGCCGTGGACGAGGAAGCCGCAGAGGAAGCTCTGGAGTTGATAAGCGTTGAATACGAAGAGTTGCCCCCTTTATTCGACTTGATGGAGGCGGCCAGGCCCGGAGCCGTCCTGATTCATGAGGGGCTCGAAAATTACCCCCACGCCCCCTGGGTTCGTCCGATCAAGGGCACGAACATCTGCAACCATTTCCAAGTTCAAAGGGGAAATATAGAGGTCGGCTTTGCGGAATCTGACCACATCTTCGAGGATACGTTCACGACCCAGATGCAGCAACACTGTAGCCTCGAGCCGCACGGAGCTATCTGTCTGATAAACAGTGACAGCGCGATTACCCTCTGGGCCAACAACGATTCTCCTTATCGCTGCCGCACGGAGATAGCCAACGCTCTGAAGATTCCCTTGACAGATGTGAGAGTCATCACTGTCCCCAACATAGGCGGAAATTTTGGGGGCAAGGGAGGTCTGAAGGCCGAGGCGGCTGCGATTGCCTTGGCTTGGAAGGTGAGAAACCGACCGATAAAGATCATGTATACGCGGGAGGAGGAATTTTGCTCTTCACTGGCAAGACACCCCTCCGTCATCCAGATGAAAACGGGGGTTGAGAAGGATGGAACTATTCTTGCGCGCGAGGTGAGAATTTACTTGGACACCGGCGCTTACGCTGAGAAAGGATCAACCGTAAGTCGGCAATGTGCGCTGTCTGCAGCAGGACCTTACAGAGCCCCCAATGTGAAGGTGGATGCGTATTGTGTCTATACCAACAGGCCGGTGACCGGAGCCATGCGCGGTTACGGCGGTCCACAGGCAGCTTGGGCCTGTGAGTCTCAGATGGACATTATTGCCGATAAACTGGGCATAGATCCCCTGGAGTTCAGATTGAGGCATATCTACGATGAAGGTGAAGTGGATATTACGGGGAACCCATTTGATTCAGCCGGCCTCAAGGAATGCCTGAAGGAAGTAGCCAGCCGCATGGAATGGGGAAGCAAACCTCTTGGAAAGGATAGGGGAAGGGGCATCGCCTGCATGCTGAGGAGTGTCAAGACCCCTTCCGGCTCAGCGGCCTTCGTTAAGGTGAATGAAGACGGAACGGTTGACGTTTTGAGCAGCACCACGGAGGTGGGTCAGGGCTCAAGCACCGTTCTGCGTCAGATTGCCGCCGAGGAACTGGGTGTGCCCCTGGAAAGCGTGAGGAAGGCCGCTCCGGATACGGCTTTCACACCCTTTGATACCTCAACGACGTCCAGCCGCTCCACGTTTTACATGGGCAATGCAGTCAAGATGGCGGCCGCTGATGCCAAAGAGCAGATTCTTAGGATGGCAGCACAGTTGTGGCGCGCACGTCCGGAGCACTTGAAAATCAAGTATGGGAAAGTCTGTATCGAAGGGGAGCCGGATAAAACCGTTCCTGTTGCCAAGGTGCTCAGCCAGCATTGTGGCCCTTGCGGAACCGTCCTCGGACGCGGCTTCTATATGCCTCAGATTCCCGAAGCAGTCGAATCCTACTATACGGTCTTCTGGCTGCTCGGCGCCGGTGGCGCGGAAGTTGAGGTGAACAGGAAGACAGGGCAGGTAAAGGTGTTGAAAATCTGGGCGGCCCATGATGCCGGTAAGGCCGTCCATCCCGTGAACTGCGAGGCACAGATCCAGGGAGGAGTTTCCATGGGGCTAGGCTTCGCTTTATCAGAAGAGATCGTGCTCAAAGAAGGCGATGTCATGAATCCGTCTTTTCTTAGCTACAAACTTCCCTCGGCGTTGGATGTCCCTGAGATCGTACCTATTGTCGTAGAGCATCCTCAGGCCGATGGTCCCTATGGCGCTAAGGGATTTGGGGAAGTAACCAATGTGCCGGTTCCTCCCGCTATTGCCAACGCCATTTACAATGCTGTGGGTGTGCGCATCAAGAACCTTCCCATCACCCCGGATAAGATCCTCGAGGCCCTGAAGCGGAAAAATCGACAGAGAAAAGATGGCCCGCCTGTCCCACACCGCCCGCCCGTGTCCTCGAGAGGAAGGTATGCGCGGTGAGGTAAGAATAGTAAGATGAAGTTGCCTAGATTCAAGTATGTAGAGCCTAGATCCATTCGTAAAGCTTGTGAGTTTTTGCAGGCGCCTCAAGACGAGGTCCAGATCATTGCCGGCGGGACAGATCTCATCATGGCGCTTAAGAATAGGCAGAAGATACCCAAACTGCTGGTGGACATTAGCGGGATTCCGGGCCTCAAGGAAATAAAATATTCCGACAAAGATGGACTGAGGGTAGGGGTGTTGGCTACCCTTCGCCACTTGACTGCTCATCCCGTTGTCAGAGAGAAATACCCCGTTCTGGTGCAGGCCGCGCTCTCAGTGGGCACGCCCCAAATCCGGGCTATGAGTACCATCGGCGGCAACCTCTGCCAGGATACCTGCTGCATGTACTTCAACCGGTCAGCCATGGTGCGGCAAACGCTGGAGCCGTGCCATAAACTAGGCGGGCAAGTGTGTCATGTGGTAAACGCCAGTGAGGAATGCTGGGCTACTTATGCAGGTGATGTCGCGCCTGCCTTGCTGGTGCTGCGAGCGAGGGTAAAGATAGCGGGTCTCAGGGGTGAGAAGGTCGTGCCCCTGCATGAGCTTTTCTCCTGTGATGGCAAGCGACCCCACACGCTCCGCCCGGGACAGCTCGTCACGGAGATCCAGGTGCCGGCTCCTTCTCCGTCCTCCGGAGGAGCCTATCTCAAGTTGAGGCAGCGTGAGACCCTGGACTACCCCTTGCTGGGGGTGGCCGTGAATTTGACAATGGAAGGTGAAGACGGGATCTGCAAGGATGCCTCCCTGGCTTTGACGGCCGTGGACAAAGCCCCGGTGGTAGTCGAGGAGGCCAATAGGCTCAAGGGTAAAAAGCTTACTCACGAGCTAATGCAGGATTTGACAAAGGCGGCCATCAAGCGCGCCCATCCCATAAAGGACCTCTGTGACCTCACGGCCACATACAGGCGAAATATGGTTAATGTCTATGTGGAGTCGGCTACGCAACAGGCACTGCAGAGCGTGGCAAAGCAATTTAGATAAGCTCGACGACATTGGTAAGTTAACAAAATTGCTAGTGGCTCCCGAGGGGCCAGAGCAGCGAATCAAGACCCACCCCGCAATTCCGTCGGTAGCTCGACCGAGTCTTGAGCAGCCTCGGCCATTCATCTATACCAGCGTATATTATGACCCTACACAGTGGGACACCGCCAGGGAAGTTCTGCGCATTGCGATTTAAGAGCCGGTCTTTATGCCCAGTAGCTCTAAGAAGGGCTTAACGGGTCCCAAAAGTTTTCTGTCTTTGTGCATTATTGCCCAGAACTCTCGCCGCATAGGAGCCCCTGCAATCCTCGCATAGGCTAAAGCTTTCGTTTCTTTCTCTAATTGGATGCTACAAAGGGGGGCAAAAGAACACCCTAGCCCTTCAGCTACCGCTCTCTTGAGAGCTTCAGAGGTTTCAATTTCCATCATACAACGATAACGGATTCCTGCTGCACGGAAGGCTTCGTCTATGATCAGCCGTTGGAAGGAACCTTTCTCCCTTATAATCAGTGGAAATCTCGCGATCTGCTTAAGAGAGACCCTGTGATATTTGGCGAGCGGATGATTAGAATGGGTGATCAGGACCAATTCATCAGTAAAAAAGTAAAAAATCCTGAAGCTGGAAGGATTTTTTAGTGTTCCCCTGACAAGACCGACATCTAACCCATCGGCCAGCATTCTTTTCTCAATCTCAGCAGTCCCTCCAACCACCATCTTGGCTTCTATGTTCGGAAAGCGTTTCTTAAAATGAACCAGTGTCTTTGGTAATAAGTAAGCCGCAATGGTTCTTGTAGCTCCGCAGCGCAATTGCCCTCTACGAAATCCTTTTAGCTCATCGATGGCTAGGTGCATTTCGCCAAGAACAATCATCAGACGAGCTGCATATTCTTCGACAATCCTACCGGCATCTGTTAAGCGAACCCGTCTACCCAACCGGTCGAAAAGCTCAACACCTAACTGTTTTTCAAGTTCTTTTATGCGAATCGAAATCGCTGGCTGGGTTAGGCCGATCGACTCGGTTGCGCGTTCAAAACCACCATTCTTTACAACTGCATAAAAAGCTTTGAGTTGATCGAAAAGCATAAAAATTACAAATGCTCCTATAAAATAAATTAATTTGACTAATACCAGCATGTGGTTTAGAAAACAACACAACAGGAGCGGTCCTTGACCGTCCAGTCGACAAGGGCGGACGTTCGGCTAGAAATGTCGCCGGGGACGACCTCGACTGCAAGATCATCGAGGCCCTGCAACTGGCCGCGCGCCCAACACGCAGATGGCCTACGCGCTGGGCATCAGCGGAGGAATAGTGCGGCGACGGCTTGACCGGCTCACGGGAAATAGGACCATGCAGGTGGTGGCTGTCATGGAGCCGGGACGGCTCCGCAGCCGAACAACCGCTGCTCGTCCTCTGCAATTGGATCCGTCGCGGGTGAAGGCCATGGCACACGAGTTGGCTGCTAACCGGCAGGTTTGACGTATGCGCCTGGGCAAATCTGGCCAGCCCAGAAGCGGTGGCGGGCTTTCTACAGGCCAACGTGCGGACGGGTCTGGGATTCGCCAGACGGAGACGTCAGCCTGGAGACAGACGTGCGAGCCTTACGGTAGATCAGTGCCTGGCATTCCGGACCGGTCTTGAAGTGCGAAATAAAGACGTTAGAGGTCCACTAGAGATAAGGTGTGGGAGATATTTAAAAATTTTAAAAGGAGGAAACGATGTCAGGGGACAGAAGTATATTCAGCTGGTTGAGCGTCTCTGAGAGAACAAGCAAGCCGAGGACCACAGGTCTAAATATGGTGATGGCTCTCCATATCGCGATCGAGGGTATGAACATGTTGGCGGATCTTGTGAGTTGGGCAGGGGATTACATCGACTATTACAAAGTCGGTAATGATATGACGCTTCGACCCCGAGAGGTCGTTTTGAAGCGGCTTGCCTTTTTGAAAGAGCATGGTATCGAGCCGTACGCTCAGGGAGGCGTTACTGGAAAGGCTGTTAAGCAAGGATGCATAGACGTGTGCCTGGATGAGCTGGTGGAGTTAGGAATCAGCGTGGTCGAAGCATCGCGCATTGTGCTGACTATGCCACAGATGTTGGAGGTTATACAGAAGGGGAAAGACCGGGGACTTACGGTATTTGCCGAAGTAGGAAAGAAATATATTGGTTGGGAAGGGGGACCGAAAACCCATATGTCTGCGGACGACGTTATCCGGGAGATGCAAACCCTCCTGAATGCCGGAGCGTTTAAGGTTATATATGAGTTCATGGAGACTGTATCATTGTTAAAAGAAAATGAAGGGCTTGAAAAGTTGTTAGAAGTCGTCGGTACAGTTGGGAAGGATAATATCATGCTTGAGGTGCCGGTTAACGCGGTGGGCACATGGGACGAAATGTCGCGTTACGCGGCTATGTTTATTGACCACTTTGGTCCAAACGTGAATCTTGGCAATATAAGCGTAGATCATGTCATGGGGATAGAATCCCTACGTCATAATTTCAGCGCAATCAGCGCAGTCGGAAAGGGGTTCTCCTCTAAGTGACCTGGCTGTAACATCACGGGGGCATGCCCTTGGGAAACGTAGAACCAATATCATTCTGTAGCTTCCAACAGTAGCTGCATGGGTTATGGTCTGATTCACCAAACGAGCCTTCGAGATGTCGGCGGTTCGAAACCGTTCTCGGTCGAGCCAATGGTTCAGATCAGCGTGGTGGGTGTATAGCCTTGCTGATACAGAAGGTCCGCATAAGCGGGCACGATGCCGCCCAACGATCCTTCGCACCTCGAGGGCGGCAGGGAACGGTTTGTAAAGAACTGGGTCATGATGTCTTCTCCTTTGATTTGATGTCTTAGGAGAAGACATATAAGGACTATGCCGAGTCTACAAGGTTAGAAATGTTGATCTATAGGGCTAAAGAGAAGACACTCAGCATAAGCGGCGTGGCTTTAGTAAACACCCTGGAACCCCTTTCGGCAAAAAAATAAGTAAAAAGGAGGCGGGCCATGAGGATTGCGGTTCTTAAGAAGATCGTGGTTTCGTTCACTTTCCTTTTTCTATCAATGCTGGCCGCCACGCATGCCGGTGCGGCTAGCCCTTCCCTGCTGCAAGCCAAAAAAGCGGCTGAGGACAAGGGATACATCTTTTTTGCCAGCCACGCCGAGATCGTGGCCGGGGCCAAGAAGGAGGGAAAACTCAGAGTAAGGCCGGACCTGGAGCCCCCGAATTTCCAGCCGTTGATTAATGGATTTAAGCAAAGGTATCCTTTTATCACTGATATTCATGTTGAGGAGATCCACGGCAGCCCTGAGGCTCACCAAAAGGTTCTTCTGGAAATTAAGTCAGGACAAGCTAAAGGGTCGGATATCACCTTTGCATACCTTGACTTTATCGATGAGTACATACCTTATCTAATGAAGCATGACATCGTGGGTATGGCTAAGCATGGGGTGCTTAAGATCGATCCACGGATGGTTCACCCTGGTGAGAAGAACATGGTAAGCGTTACAAGCTCGCTAACAGTCGTACCCTATAACAGGAAGCTTATCTCGGAAGATAAGGTCCCTGCTAAGTGGGAAGATTTTCTGAAACCTGAGTTCAAGGGAAAGAAATTTGTATTGGATGCTCGGCCCGTGCAGGTAGCTGGTCTGGTGCCTGCCTGGGGGCTGGAAAGAACGCTGGATTTCGCGCGGAAGCTGGCCGCCCAGCAACCCGTGTGGGGTAGAGGCGCCACCAGAGTGACCACCGCGGTAGCCGTCGGGGAGTATTCCCTCTACGTGGGTTCTAATTTTGGCTCAATTCACAGGGTGATGAGGAAAGACCCCACCGGGAACCTTAACTACAAGATCATCGAGCCTGCCCCTGTCCGGGTTGTCAACGGTGCCATCGGTATCCTCAATACGGCCGATCACCCTTATGCCGCTCTCCTCTGGCTTGAGTTTCTCGCCTCTCCGGAGGGTCAGGAGATCATCGATAAATACGAACCTCTTAGGGGGTCGGTGTTTAGTCCTGGCTCAGCAATAGCGCAGGTAACCCGGGGGAAGGAGCTATCCGTGGTAGGCTGGGATCATGTCACCAAGTTTGACGAATATCTGGCGCAGATAGTTAAAGCCTTCGGTTTCCCGAAAGTGGATAAATGAAATGGTTTGATACGCTGTCAGGCGAAAAAGCCCAAGAGACGATCAAAAGCATACTGAATCCGGCGAAAGAGATAAGAGACTTCTTTTTTTAAGTGCGTTCATTCCAATGTTGTAGTTATTCTCGGGCAGAGCTCTTAAAAGGCCATGAGGATTACGGTTCTTAACAGAATCGTTGGTTCCTTCACACTCCCTTTATTATTCATGTTGACTCCCACGCATGCGGGTGCGGCTAGTCCTTCCCTGCTGCAAGCCAAGAAGGAAGCCGAGGCCAAGGGGTACATCTTTTTTACCACTCACGATGAGATTGTGGCGATGGCAAAGAACGAAGGAAAACTGGTGGTGATGACCGGCCTGGAGTCGCCGAATTTCAGGCCGTTGATTAACGGATTTAAGCAAAAGTATCTTTTTTTCACCGATATCCAAATTAAGGAGATCAGTGGCACGGAGGCTTTCCAGCGGTTTATCCTGGAGATGAAGTCAGGAAAGGGTAACGACTGGGACGTAACCGATGCGTCCCTCGATTTTGCCAATGAGTACATACCTTATCTGATGAAATATGACATTTTAGGCATGGCCAAGCATGGTGTGCTTAGAATCGAGCCCCGGATGGTTCATCCCGCTGAGAGGAACATGGTAAGCGTTACAAGCGTCCTAACAGTCATACCCTACAACAGGAAGCTTATCTCGGAAGATAAGGTCCCTGCTAAGTGGGAGGATTTTCTAAAACCTGAGTTCAAGGGAAAGAAATTCGTCTTGGATGTCCGTCCCTTGCAGGTAGCTGGCCTGGTGCCTGCCTGGGGGTTAGAAAGAACGGTGGATTTCGCCCGGAAGCTGGCCGCCCAGCAACCCGTATGGGGTAGAGGCGCCACCAGAGTTACCACTGCCATCCTTAACGGAGAGTATCCCCTCTACGTCGGTACTAATTTCAGTTCGATTAACAGGGGTATCCTCAATACGGCCGATCACCCTTATGCCGCTCTCCTCTGGCTTGAGTTTCTCGCCTCTCCGGAGGGTCAGGAGATAATAGATAAATACGAGCCTCTTAGGGCCTCGGTGTTTGCTCCTGGCTCGGCTACAGAGCAGGTGACCCGGGGGAAGGAGCTATCGGTGGTAGACTGGGGTCATTTCACAAAGTTTCAGGACTATGTGGGAAAGATATTTGCAGCCTACGGCTTCCCGAAAGCGGATAAATAAAGAAGAAAGAATCGTTTGTGGTGAGGAATGGCGTCTGGCTACACGCCAATTATGGCCAAAATAATCATGCTGCCAACGATCATTCGATACTATCTACAATTTAGAGAAGCTCGATGATATCGGTAAGCTGGGGCCATGAGGATTACGGTTCTTAACAGAATCGTTGGTTCCTTCACACTCCCTTTATTATTCATGTTGACTCCCACGCATGCGGGTGCGGCTAGTCCTTCCCTGCTGCAAGCCAAGAAGGAAGCCGAGGCCAAGGGGTACATTTTTTTTACCACTCATGACGAGATTGCGGCCATAGCAAAGAAGGAAGGGAAACTCCGGGTAAGTAGCGGCTTGCAGAGCCAAATTTTCAAGCCGTTGATTAATACGTTTAAGCAGAAGTATCCGTTTATCCCTGATGTTTATGTTGAGGAGATTCGGGGCAGGGATGCTCAGCAGAGGTTTATCTTGGAGATGCAGGCAGGCCAAGCTAAGGAGTGGGACATCACCCATATACCCATTGACTTTGCCCAAGAGTATCCGCCTTATTTAATGAAGCATGACATTCTGGGCATGGCCAAGCAGGGCGTGCTTAAAATCGATCCCCGGATGGTTCACCCCGTTGAGAGGAACATGGTAGGCGTTACTACCAGTATAACAGTCATACCCTACAACAGGAAGCTTATCTCGGACGATAAGGTCCCTGTTAAATGGGAGGATTTTCTGAAACCTGAGTTCAAGGGAAGGAAATTCATTTTGGAGACTCGGCCCACGGAGGTAGCTGCCCTGGTACCTGCTTGGGGACTGGAAAGAACGTTGGAATTTGCCCGGAAGCTGGCCGCCCAGCAGCCGGCGTGGGGTAGCAGCGGCACCAGAACTAACACCGCCATAGCTGTCGGAGAGTATTCCCTCTCCATCGGTGCTAGTTTCGATAGAGTTAAGAGTGTTATGGGCAAGGACCCGACGGGAACCCTTAGCTATAAAGTCATTGAGCCTATCCCCACGAGGATTCTTAACCATCCCAGTGGTATCATCAACACGGTCGCTCACCCCCATGCCGCTCTCTTATGGTTGGAGTTTCTGGCCTCTCCTGAAGGTCAGGAGATAATAGATAAATACGCGCCCTTTGCAGCCTCGTTGTTTACCCCTGGCTCGGTTGCAGAGCAGATGACGCGGGGGAAAAAACTATCGGTGGTAGACTGGGATCATTTCACCAAATTTCAGGGATATACGGAGAATATAGTTGCGGCCTACGGTTTCCCAAAGGCGGATATTAAATAACCAGAGATAAATGGGTCGTCGTAAGCAATTCCGTATGAGCATGTATATCGAGCAACGGCAATATGTCACGTTAACAGCAACGTAAATATATAAGGACGATAGTTTATGACGGTTCTCCCGGGGCACTTGTTTTCGGTCCGTAGTTTGTTCGCCTGAAAACTGTCGCTCAAGGAGCTTATAATAAGCACCCTAGAGTAGGAGGCGATGAGAGTGACATTGGTGTCGAGAGAGACGATAGCTTTACAGCTTACGCGGTTTGTTACCGCGCTAAAGTATGACAACCTTCCAATCGACGTAATCAATCACACAAAAGCCCTAGTACTAGATCAGCTCGGAGTGGAACTAATTGGGTCGACACTTGAATGGACCCAGCCTGTATTGAGACTTATAGAGTATGCTCCTAGCAGTAATAAGGAAAGCACCATTGTAAACTACGGGAACAAGACCGTCGCCTGGGATGCTGCCTTCGTAAATGCTACCTTCGGCCAGGGATGTGAACTCGACGATATGGCATTCGGATCAGCAGGACATATTGGCACCGCGACGATTCCAGTAGCTTTGGCGATTGGAGAAAGAGAACATATAGATGGCAAGCAATTCATTGTGTCTGTTGTAGCTGGGTACGAAGTTATGTACCGATTGATGGCTGCCGTACAGCCTTATCACGCTATGAGAGGATTCCAAAGCCAAGGTATAGGTGGTCCTTTTGCCGCGGCAGCTGTAGCCGGCAAGATACTCTCTCTGAACGAGCGCGAGATGGTTAACGCTTTTGGGATTGCCGGTAGCCATTCCGCCGGGTCGCTGGAATATGATCAGAGCGGCGGTGAGGTCAAACGGATGCACGCCGGGTTGGCTGCACGAGGCGGTATCCAGTCCGCAGTGCTGGCTCAATATGGATTGACTGGACCGGCAACGATAATTGAAGGGAAAAGGGGCTTTTGTCACATCTTTGCGGAAAAATCCAATCCAGAACTAATAGTCAAGGACTTAGGTCAGACATTCAACGTCCGTAACACATGGCTCAAGATGTACCCTGCGATCGCGACTGTTCACACAGCAATAGATGCTGTGTCCCGGCTGACCGATGAATATGACATTAGGGCAGATGAGGTAGTGGACATCAAGGTAGGCGTTGCTGAGCACAGCCTGTTACATGGTGCTGCTATCTACCAGCCTATCGATGTAACAAGTGCACAGTTCAGCCTAGCGTTTTCAATAGCCCTGAGAATTGTTAAGAGGTCCAATGATTTAAGCCTTTATATGGACTCCACGCTTTGGAATGACGAAGAAATTATTAGTCTATCGCGAAAGGTAAAGGCGTATGCTCATCCAGATGCGCACGGGGAAAGGCGAACCCTCGCTTGCGTTGACATTAACCTCGCGGATGGAAGAACCTGTCACGCTATTCAAGAATATCCAAGAGGATCGCCGAAGAACCCTGCAGCCAAGGAAGAGTCGTATCAAAAGTTCAGAACATTAGCTGCTTCAGCGTTGACGGAGGAACAGATCGAAGAGGTGATACCGATTGTAGAAACGATTGAGGAGCTTGATGATATATCGAAATTGACCTCCTCTCTGATCAGCAAGGCTTAGCCAGTTCGAGAATAGCGGCGGGCGAAGGAGGAATAGGAGAGCTAAATCAAAACAAAGTACAGTGGCTTCTTAAATCGCCTACCTACTTGTGAAAGAATGTATGTTATGAGTTCAGAGGAAACAGTGGCTCAAAAACTTGGGATGTTTGTATCCCACTTGAAGTATGAGGACCTTCCAGCGGAGGTTGTCAACAGAACAAAGGATCTCTTATTGGATCAACTGGGCTGTCAGCTGCTGGGTTCGACGGTCGAATGGAATCAGCCCGTATACAAATTTATCATAGAAAATAAGCCAGGAGGACCCGCTTCGATTGTAAACTATGGAGATAGGGTTCCTGTGGATGATGCCGCGTTCGTAAATGGAACTTTCGGGCAAGGTTGTGAGCTGGACGATCACTGGGACCGTGGTGGAGGTCACCCGGGAGCTGCGAGTGTGCCTGTAGCGATGGTTTTAGGAGAACGAAAACGCATCGACGGAAAGACTTTTATCACTGCCATCGTTGCGGGCTATGAAATAGGCTGGCGTGCAGTGCTGGGTTTATTACCCCAAATGCATCGTCGTGGATTCCACTCTCAAAGCGTTATCGGTGTGTTCACAGCTGCTGGCACAGCCGGCAAAATCCTGCAGCTAAATCCAAACCAGATGACAACTACTTTCGCGCTTGCAGGAAGCCATGCTTGTGGAACAATGGAATTCGATCAAAGCGGCGGTGAGGTTAAGCGAATGCACGGTGGGCTGGCGTGTTCTGGCGGTATACGTTCCGCGATTCTTGCCGGAATGGGCTTGACAGGGCCATCCACTATATTTGAGGGAAAGCGCGGTATTCTTATGGCTTTTGGAGGAGAGTGCAATGCGGAGCCTATGACAAAAGGCCTGGGTTTAGGATTTGCTATTATGCACGCGGCTATCAAGAGCTTCCCTGTAATCGCGGGTCAACACTCTCCTATTCAGCTCTTAACTAAGCTCGTTGAAGAAAATGGAATCGGGCCGAAAGAGGTTGAGAAGATCGAGGTAGGAGCGAACGAAATGCTACTGATGCATGTGGGTGCTATATATGAGCCAAAGCAGGTCATCGAAGCTCAACTTAGTCTACGTTTTTCTCTAGCCTTACGACTTTTGAAAGGCAGCAATGATCTCCCGCTGTACATAGATCCAAAACTTTGGCAGGACCCCGAGGTTTTAGAACTAGAAAGAAAGATTCACCTTTTTGCCGATCCCATAGCCAAAGATGGAGACCAAAAATTTGCCTGTAAAATGAGAGTTGCTCTTTCAGATGACAGAGTCATTGAAGGATATCTGCCTTATCATAAAGGCACTCCTAGAAATCCGCTCTCTAGAGAAGAAGTTCGGAAAAAGTTTCTCACTTTGGGAGATGGAGTACTGCCCAAAGAAAGATTAGATAGAATCATCGATCAAGTAGAAAACATTGAGCGAGAAGACGATATATCGTGTCTTGTTGATCTGATGATTTCTACAAAATCAAAATCGTAGCTGACGGAAAGCGGCCAAAGATGGCAAAGACTATATGCCTCATTTAATGAAGCATGACATCCTTGGCTAAGCAATGAGGTGAGTATTGGATAAGAGAATAGTGCTAAACATAAACCGGGAATCCTATGAATTGCTGGTGCGACCCAATCAGACCCTTTTAGATCTCCTGCGAGACCAGCTCGGGATGACGGGCACCAAAAAAGGGTGTGACATTGGCGCCTGCGGAGCCTGCACAGTGATCAGTGATGGAGAGCCGGCGCTCAGTTGCATGACATTGGCAATAAGGTGTCAGAACAGGCGCATCATCACCATTGAGGGACTGGCTGAGAACGGAGAGTTGCATCCGCTGCAGAAGTCGGCGATAGAACATGGAGCGGTGCAGTGCGGATTCTGCACGCCGGGCTGGCTACTTTCAGCAAAGCTCCTTTTGGACCATAACCCTACTCCGACTCCCGAGGAGGTGCGGACGGCGATATCGGGCAACCTCTGCCGCTGCACCGGATATAAGAAGATAGAGGAGTGCATCCTTGCTGTGGCCGAGAAGAATTGCAGGAGAAAGGACCTCGCTGCAGAATCCGGGCCAGTTTTTCGTGGTCTTCTTCGGTGAAAAGCTTCCAGGAACGTCGCTTTATTTGGCGCCGCCGGATAGCGACCCTCCAGAAAAAGAGATCGTTTTTGACCCCTCCTATGGCGAGGTAATTTAAGGGCCTCTTACTCCAATCGGGCGGAAGTACGTTGGAGGTTAGTTCTGGCAAACCTCGGACTCAGCCACACAACCACCACGGATATGGCGAAAACAAAGACTGCGAGGGAGAACGCGATGAAGTAGCTTTTGGTGACGTCGTGAATGAGCCCGCCGAGCCAGGCGCCGAGAGCTCCTCCAACCCCGATGCTTATCGTGAAGTAACCGTAGATGGCTCCGAAACTCTTGCCTACGAAGAGATTAGCCGACATAGCCGACATAACCAAGGCACGAGACCCCTGTCCCAAACCATAAAAAACTGCGTACCCGTACAGCAGCGCGGGGAGAGAGTTATCCTTCATGGCCAGCAGGGCCAATATCCCAACAGAGGAAACCACCTGCACCCAGGTAAATACGGTCTCTCCTTTCATTCGGTCCGAAAGATAGCCAAAAAGAATCCTGCCAAAGATGCTGAAGATCCCCATCAAGCCGAAGATGGTGGCGGCAAAGAGTTTCGGATATCCCAGAGACACGGCGCCCGCAGTTGCCGCTCTGGACCAGCCAAAGGCCTCGATAATCGCAACATAAAAGGCCGCAAAAGTGCCGTGCAGCCCTCTGCTGACCACCATGTGGGTGAAAGAGAGCGCGATCATTGCGTAGCGGCGGAAAAGAGAAGGGTCGGAGTTTGACATTGCCAACATCCCTACATGCCGTAAACCCTTAACAAAAGCAAACCCAAGCAGCTCTGTTGCAGGTCAGTTGGTGATCTTCCATGCCAAGCCGATCACAGAGCTCTCCTGCAGAGTCTCCCTGTGGGTAAGATGAATCCTGTCCTCAAGAAAAACTTCGCAGTTTTCCCGGTCCTGGACTGGATTTTGGCCATCACGGCCCATATTCCCAAGAAGGGCGAACAAGTGGTACGGAACTACGGCTACTACAGCAATGCATCTAGGGGGAAAAGAAAGAAGGTGGCGTGGGTGCCTCTCCGGGCGCCACAAGTCGTGCGACCTAGCAGCTTTGAATCCTCAGACGTGGGCTGGCGCGTGGTCGTGGGGTGATTTGTGAGGTCTTGGTTGTATAGCTCAAAAGGGAGTTCTGTCATTTGTTATTTTCCGCCGGCACCCACGCCGAAGATATCGTTAAATTCTTTGACGTAGCGGCCGTAATTCTTAACCACTCCGTCCCAGTTCATTTCGAACAGCTTAAGCTTCGCTGCCCGGGCAACCGGCTGCTCGACATCTCCTCGGGTCGGATTGCGGTTCAGCCCTCGAATAACCGTCTGTCCCTCGCGCGAAAGGACAAAGTCAATGAAAAGCCTCGCGCTATTGGGATGGGGGGCGTTCTTGGCGAGAGCGAGCGAGACCGGGGGGTTGGCCGCTATGGGTTCTATCGCCGACCATTCCACGGGCGCGCCTTTCTGTTTTAGGGTTTCCGCTGTCTGGACTCGGAGCGTTGGGGTCAGTGCAACTTCGCCCGCAGCCAACAGTTGAGAGATCAAGGTGTGGCCGTTGCGCATCTGGAGCTGCTGTTTGGCCAGTTTCCGAAAAAAGTCCATTGCTCTCTCTTCTCCCAGGATTTGCAACACGGAGGCATACCAGGGAATATCTTCGCCTTCGAGAGCCATCCGGCCCTTCCACCTGGGATCCAAGAGATCTTCCCATCTCTTGGGCATTTCACGGGGCTGCGTGAGCCTGGTGTTGACGCCGATAACCTCCAGATTGAAATAGACCCCGGCCCAATACCCTGCATCGTCCTTGAAAGGCTTCCGCACTGCCTCCCTCTCCGGTGAAGGGTAGGGAACCAACTGCCCCGCATCCTTCAGGAGCCAGAGCTGTAGACCGCTGATAATATAGGCGTCAGCCAAATAACGGCCTGCTCTAACCTCAGTGGAAATCTTCTGCAACAGCCGTTCTCCGTTGGAACGAAAGGATTCCACCTCCAAGAAGGGATACTTTTTGTGAAAACCTTCGACAATCCTTTGCATGTCAGGGACGGTCGTAGTGTTATAGACAACAACCTTCTTTTCGTCTCTGGCCTTTGCCAGCCTGGCATCCTGGGCCCAGGCCAGAAAAGAAACGGGCAATAGGACGACAACCCAAGCCCAGAGAAATGCGATTAACTTCATCTGAGACTCTCCTTTCCTGCTACTCCATTCCTCTATTCGCACCCGTCCCCGAAGCGGCGTTTGACTGAATCAGCAGCCTTCCTTACAAATTGATCCAGGAGAATATCTTGCGCCCCGAATGAAGCTGAAAGCTTGCCCGCCTTTTTCTCCTCCTCTATCACTTGGTTGAGCCCCTGCTCTCCGACCATTCCATCAAGAGGAATACGCTCAAACATATGATATTTTTTCTCCCAAAGAGACTTATCCATGTCCTCATCCAGACGATAGCCAGCACGAACAACAATTTCCATGGTCTCCTGGTATCTCTGATTCATAAACCGATAGGCACGGATCAATGCCCGCAGGAGTCCTGTGAGCCGCTCAGGCTCGTCCCGCACTACATCGCCCCTGACAGCCGTAACTCGGACGGCATAGCCATTGGGATAGACCTTGGAAAGATCCGCCAGAAGAGGGTAACCGTCCTCAATCATTCCCGGAGCTTGCCCTAGGATGATCATCCCCGCATCCACTTCTCCGGAATCAAAAAGCGGCTGCTGGAAGCGCCGTGAAGGCGATCCTTTTATAACCCATGTGACAGTCTGATCCGCGTCCATACCTTCACGGCGAAGGATTTCACGAACGAAGCGAACAGATATGGCGTCGGGCTCCCGCGCGGCAACCTTCTTCCCTTTAAGATCCTTTAGCGTAGCGATTCCCCTGCCCTTAGCAGCCATAAAGGCGTAAGCGGGGCTGTTGAGCCATCCACCGATGATCCAGAGATCTACCCCTTGGGCTTTTGCTCCGCAGACCAGAAAGGGTTTGGGATCTAGTCCGACTTGATACCTGCCCTCTTTCATCCCCTCGATGGTGTTAGAATCACTTCCGGTGCAAAAGAAATCGCACTCCCCTGCGCCCTCCTCTTCAAAATAGCCCCGCGCCCGCGCTATGATGGGAGCCACGATATGCAAGAGATGATGATGCCCCGCCGCCAATAGCCATCTTTCCACAGCAGCCACCCTTGGGTTTATGGTAGGTTTAATAGGCGCGACTTAGAACTTTCTCCGATAAACTCCTAGGACTTTCCGATTCCCTGAAGGGCTTTTTGCACGTATTCCAGGCGCAGAATCCGGTCAACGGCCATTGCCTGTGAAATCCTCCTTGCTATTTTCTCCTCGTCCAGGATGATCTGCAGCCCGGCAACATTGATGGAGCCATCCGCGGGGATGGCGGGGATCAGGGGGTACTCCTCATCCCACATGCTCTGATCCATATCTTTTTCAAATTCGAGATCGGAGTCTCTGATAATCGCCATCATCTCAGGATGGTTCTTAGGATCTTTCATGAAGCGATAGGCCTGGATCATACCTCTTAGGAAACTGATGACTGCTCCCTCGTTCTTCTCTAAAAAGGGGCCGTTCGTTGCGATCGCACGGAGCTGGTAACCATTCGGTAAGTATTCTTCCAGATCCGCCAAGATGGGATAGCCGGCCCGCTTGAAATCGCTGGCATAGGCTTTGTGAACGACACGCGCCTGGATTTCGCCCCGATCCAATCTAGGGGCTATGGATCTAAAAGATGAAGCCCCTGTATGGGCGATAAAAATCACATCCCCATCAGGCTCCATGCCTGCCTTCTTCAGGATCATCGAACTCATGGTCAACGCCACACCATTGGGTTCCCTCAGCCCAACCCTTTTGCCCTTGAGACCGGTGACAGAGCGAATCTCTTTCGCGCCGACGAAAATCCCCGGGTAGGTATTGAGGAAGCCCCCGATTAGAAAAACCTCCTCTCCCCGATCCCTGCCCTGGAGTGCCACGGGTGTCTTGAGATCAATCACAATGTCAATCTCATCCTGGATGAGAGCTTGCAGACTCTTTAGATCAGTGCCGGTAGCTGAGATGTCTACTTCCAGACCCTCTTTCGCGAAATATCCTTTGGCCCTGGCCACGGTAGGCGCAACACGATGAAAGAGATGATAGTGACCTGCGGCAACCCTGAGTTTTTTGTTCATCATCTTTTGCCTTTTCGAATGCTGGCAGCCCTATCCCAGTTGATTTAAAACCTCTCATACTCCAAGCCGGAGGAAATGTCCATCCCTGTCTGAACGGAAGAGATAGCAGTAGCGACAGAAACAGCGATTAGCTCCTTGATCTTCTTCTGCGGACTGGCGGCAAGCAAATCTGCGCGGGTTCAGGCTGACGGATTCTTCATGGCCGCAACTTCCAACTGCTCAAGGATGGCGTCGCCCATGGCGGCTGCGCTCATCACCGGAGCTCTCCCTGGGGACATATCGGCGGTCCGTCGGCCCGACCGCACGGCGCCCGCAACCGCGTCCTCAATGACCCGAGCCTCAGCCTCCACCCCCAAAGAGTGACGCAGCAACATAGCCGCGCTTAAAATAGCGCCGACGGGGTTAGCCATCTCCGGCCGGGGCGGAGGAGTCGTGCCGCGAGTGGGCTCGTAGAGACCCGCGGGCCGTCCCCTGGCATTTCGGGGCGGGCCAAGCGTGCCACCAGGGAGCATCCCCAGCGAGCCGGTGAGAGCGCCTGCCACGTCCTGGAGAATATAGCCGAACAGGTTCTCGGCGACGATGACGTCGAACCGACGCGGCTCGGTCAGCAGATGGACCGCGCAGTTATCAACGAGCACATGCTCGAGCTCCACCTCGGGATATTCCCTAGCCAATTCATTGGCGATTTCACGCCACAGTTTCGAGGTGGCGAGCACATTTGCCTTATCGACCGACGTCAGATGACGCCGTCGTGTAGAGGCGATCTCGAAGGCAAGCCGCAGGACGCGCTCAATCTCGCGCTCCCTGTAGACGGTTGTGTCGAGCGCGTTCCTCCCGCGGGTCGTTTGCCACTGCCGTCGCGGTCGACCGAAATAAATCCCACTGGCCACTTCCCGCACCAGCAGCAGGTCAACGCCCTGGACGACATCGGGCTTAAGGGTAGACATGTGGACGAGCTCCGGATACAGGCGCACGGGGCGCAGGTTGGCGTACAGGCCCAGCTCCTGGCGGAGCTTGAGCAGCGCCTGGGCGGGATGCACGGATAGGCGTGGATCTTCCCAGCGCCGTCCGGAGGCGCCGCCGCCGAGCAGAAGGGCGTCGGACCGGCGAGCTAGGGCAAGCGTCTGAGGAGGCAACGGATCACCGCAGGCATTGATAGCCAAACCGCCGTAAAGCCCTGTTTCAATCTGGAGCTCGTGGCCAAAGCGCTCGCCAACCGCCTCCAGAACCCGCGCCGCCTGCGTGGTGACCTCGGATCCGCCGGCGTCGCCGGGTAGCACCGCCACGATCGCCTTCAAAGCAATGGTTCCTTCTTTTCTTTCAGAGTAATGCCTTGCCGCCCTCAAGGCAGGTCGGGGTGGCGCTTTATGAGCGTCTGGCCCTCAGCCGACAGAATGACAGAGTCCATTGTAGTCTCAACAGCGCCAACCATGGATGGATCGTGTCTAAAACTTCTGCGGTCATAACATGCGCGCGATTTTTCTGTCAATTGCGCGTTCGCTCCAGATTGAAGAAGCCCCATAGCTTGACAGCCATCGTGACGTATGATTTTTTGAGCCTGCCCTGTGGGGCGAATTCAAGACAGGGCCGGCTCGGAGGTGTGATATCGTCTCTTCCTGGGAAAGCGTCAAGGTCGATGACGGCAACATGAAGGTCTATATAAGCCTGCCGGAGGGCGGGCAACCAGGGCCGGGAGTCGTCATCATCCAGGGCCAGAACGGCGTCGATCGTTCCATCCAGGAGACCGCTCGCATGCTCGCTCGCGCGGGTTACGTGGCCGCGGCTCCCGATCTCTACCACCGCGACCTGCCGGATTGTCAGGACGACGCGCCCACCCGGAGGGCCAGACTGCGCGACGCGACCGTTATAAAGGATGTAAACGTCGCGGCTAACTTTCTCAAGGCCCATTTGCAAGTGGATAGCGAACGGCTGGGAATACTCGGGTTTTGCATGGGAGGCCGGGCGGCTTATCTCATGGCGGCGGTCAACCCCGACTTTAAGACGGGCGTCATGTACTACGGCGGCAACATCATGCAGCCATGGGGAGATGGGCCATCGCCCTTCGAGCGGACCTCGGAAATTCACTGCCCGATCCTGGGCCATTTCGGCGAGGAGGACAAAAATCCATCGCCGGAGGATATGCGCAAGTTCGATGCTGAGCTGAGCAGGCTCGGAAAAGTCCACGAGTTCTATTCCTATTCGGGCGCGGGCCACGGCTTCGCGAACATCGATGCGTCGAGCTACCGCCCTCACGCGGCGGAGAGCGCTTGGCCCAGGACCCTCACGTTTCTGGCGAAATATTTGGGCCGCCAAGGTTACCCGCCGGCCGCGGCCGGGCGCTAACCGGCTTTTCCTTGCCGCCAGGCTCTCGCCCCGCCGTCCGACGGAGTATGGCAATGCCGACACATCGGGATCTCAAACCGGGTGTGGCATGCGATCTGGAAGTTGCCGAAAATCAACTCTAGGACTCAGCCACAGTTACTGAGTCGGGCTTGCTTTTTTCCGAAGAAGCGATCTCTCTCTCCATCAACGAAGGACCGTACGGGCACTGGCAAGGAGCGGAGTTTCTGCGCCGTTTACCACCGCGTTTCTTCGGGAACATGATCTTGGCCCCTCAGCGTCAGTCGCGCGGTCGCTCCAACAGCTTATTAAACGCGAGGTGTTGACGAAATCAGACAAGGGTTACCGCTTTGCGGACCCTTTCTTCAAATCCTGGATTCTCGCAAGGATGAATTGAGTTGCCTTCCAGCAAAGGCAAATATGCAATAACTCGTGCCTGGCACCGATGCTTCATCTGGCACCGACGGTTGAAGACCCATGTAGGGAAAGAGGTGCATGAGTTGGTATTGACGCCCCCATATCTGTCGGGCCCTCAGACCCCCCGTGGAAGAGCTTTCTTAAAAGTCCATGGCCA
>JACPSE010000038.1 GCA_016193465.1 Deltaproteobacteria bacterium | reverse complement strand
CCGACTATGTCTCATCGCGAGTAATTGTAACGCCTTCTTTTTTAGCTTCAACGACTCCGGCGGCCCTACCATCTACATAGAGCATATAGTCGGCAAAGCCGTGGCCCCGCTTTAAGATGAAGTTGCAAATGGCAAAGCCTCAACGCTGTGCCGGCCAAGGCGGAAAACTAGCCAATTTTACTACGGATTCGGGCGTTAGCAAGCAGAAAAAAAGGGAGGCGGTCTAGTGGATGTGTTCGAGTGCCTTCTTAAGCCGTTTCAAGGTCCGTTCCTGTCCCAGCACGGCGATGACTTCGTAGATGCCGGGGCTTGCGGTCGAGCCTGTAAGCGCCACTCGGACCGGTTGGGCCAGTTTCCCCAAAGGAAGCCCTTTTCTTTTCAGTGTCTCTGTAAACGCTTGCTCGATTTGTTGCTCACTAAAATTGGGCAGAGATGCCAGCCGTTGAATTAACTCCTCAAGGGGCTCGGAAACTTCTCGGGCGAGAAATTTTTTTGCCGCCTTCTCGTCGATCGAGATCTCATCGGATAAGTAGAAGCGGCCCAGGTCCACCAGCTCCGCCAGCGTGCTGGCCCGCTCCTGCAGCGTCCGGATCATCTTCTCCAGCCACGCATGATCTACCGGCGCGGGATAGCCCTTGACGGCAATGAAGGGAACAACGTCCTCAGCGAGCCGGCTTAGCGGAAGAGTTTTCATGTAGTGGAAGTTCACCCAGAGAAGCTTTTCCGGATTGAACACTCCAGCCGATTTTCCCACCTCGTCGAGGCTAAACTTTTCAATCAGCTCGTCGCGGGAGAAGATCTCCTGATCGCCGTGCGACCAGCCGAGGCGGACGAGATAGTTGACCAGGGCCTCCGGGAAATAACCCATTTCTTTGTAAGCTGTAACCGACGTGGCCCCATGGCGCTTGCTCAACCGCGCCTTGTCGGTGCCGAGAATGAGCGGGACGTGGGCGAACTGAGGCGTGGGGTAGCCTAGGGCCTGGTAAAGGAGGACCTGGCGCGGCGTGTTCGCCAGGTGATCGTCTCCCCGAATGACGTGGGTGATCCGCATATCGACATCGTCCACGACCACGCAGAAGTTGTAGGTCGGAGTGCCATCGGACCTGGCAATGATGAGGTCATCAAGCTCTCCATTGTCAAAAGCAACCTCTCCTTTGACAGTATCATCCACGACGGTCGTGCCTTCGCGCGGAGAGCGGAAGCGAACGGTGTAAGGTTGACCAACGCGTATAACCGGAGGCTTTAGGCGGCAAGTGCCGTCATAAGCAGGTTTTTTCTTTTGTCGCTGGGCGGCCTGTCGTTTGGCTTCCAGCTCCTCGGGAGTACAGATGCAACGATAGGCCTTTCCCTCACTCAAGAGTTCTTGCACTTTTTCTTTATAGAGCGAAAATCTCTGGGTTTGGAAATAAGGTCCCTCGTCGCATTTGAGATCGAGCCACTTGAGGCTCTGGATGATTGCCTCGATCGCCTCCGGCGTGGATCGCTCCCGGTCGGTATCCTCGATACGGAGAATAAACACGCCGCCATGGTGGCGCGCAAAGAGATAATTAAAGAGAGCGGTGCGAGCTCCGCCGATGTGGAGATATCCGGTGGGGCTCGGGGCAAAACGGGTACGGACAGATGACATGGATTAACGGTAACCAGGAGCGGCAGAAAAAGTCAACGGCGCGGTTTATGAAGACGCGTTAAGAGTGTATATTGTGACAATGGATTTACCGACATGATGGACAACCCGGAGAGATGCCATGAAAGATACCGAGAAAAGTGCCACAAATATAGCCGTGCCCGATGCTCTTCCCTCGAACTTTATCCGAAATATCATTACGGAGGACATAAACGTCAATAAGAACGATGGCCGTGTCCACACGCGATTCCCGCCGGAGCCGAACGGCTATCTCCATATCGGACACGCCAAGGCTATCTGCCTTAATTTCGGCCTTGCGGCCGAATACGGCGGGCTCTGCAACTTGCGCTTTGATGATACCAATCCCAGCAAGGAAGAGGTCGAGTATGTCGACTGCATCAAAGCGGACGTGCGCTGGTTGGGGTTTGACTGGGGAGATCGAGAGTACTACGCCTCCGACTACTTCGAGCAGCTCTACCAATACGCGGTGCAATTGATCAAGGCAGGCATGGCGTATGTTTGCGACTTGAGCGCGGACGAAATCCGGGAATACCGCGGAACTTTGACCGAGCCGGGCAAGGACAGCCCGTATCGCGCGCGTTCGGTGGAAGAGAACCTGGACCTGTTTGAGCGCATGAGGGCGGGCGAATTTCCGGATGGCTCCCGTACCCTGCGCGCAAAGATCGACATGGCATCTCCGAATCTGAATATGCGGGATCCGGTTATGTATCGCATTTTGCGGGCCACCCATCACCGCACGGGCGACAGATGGTGCATCTATCCCACCTATGATTTTGCCCACGGCCAGTCGGATTCCATCGAGGGGATTACCCATTCCATTTGCACGCTGGAGTTTGAGGATCATCGCCCGTTATATGACTGGTTTCTGGACGCGTTGAAGATTCACCATCCGCAGCAGATTGAGTTCGCCCGCCTCAACCTCACTTACGCTGTGTTGAGCAAGCGAAGGCTGCTGGACTTGGTTGAACGGGGGCATGTCACCGGGTGGGACGATCCGCGAATGCCGACCCTGGCGGGCATCAGGCGGCGTGGCTATACGCCGGAGTCCATCCGAACTTTTTGTGAGCGGATCGGCGTGGCCAAGCGGAACAGCACCGTGGATATAGCGATGCTTGAACATTGCCTGCGTGAAGACCTGAACAAGCGCGCCCCGCGCGTGATGGCCGTGCTGCGTCCGCTTCGGGTGGTCATCGACAACTATCCCGATGGGAAGGTGGAGGAGTTGGAGGCAGTGAACAGCCCTGAGGATCCGAGCATGGGTACCCGTAAGGTTCCGTTCTCGCGCGCGCTGTATATCGAAACAGAGGATTTTCGTGAGGACCCGCCAAAGGGTTTTTTCCGCCTCTCGCCCGGGCGCGAGGTGCGGCTGCGCTACGGCTACATTATCAAGTGCGTCGACGTCGTCAAAGATCTTAAGAGCGGGGAGGTGACCGAGCTTCACTGCACCTACGATCCCGCCACCAAGAGCGGCTCGGCCCAGAGCGGACGCAAGGTCAAGGCGACGTTGCACTGGGTTTCGGCGGCCCACGCTATCGAAGCCGAAGTGCGCTTGTACGATCACCTCTTTTTAAAGCCAAACCCGGACGATGTCGAGGGAGGAGCCGATTGGAGGAGTAACTTAAATCCGAACTCGCTCGTCAGATTGACCTCGTGCCGTGTGGAGCCTAGTCTTGCCGCAGCAGCGCCAGGCAGTCGTTACCAGTTTGAGAGGCTGGGCTATTTCTTCGTTGATCCTGTCGATTCTTCCTCGGCAGCGCCGGTATTCAATCGGACGGTTACATTGCGCGACACTTGGGCCAAGGTCGAGAAGGCACAGAGGAAGCGGTAGGTCAAAACTTGTACCCCAGGGTGAGTGAAACAAAATTATCAAAGGTCCGGTAGCGGTCTCGGCCTGGGGTAAGCGTGCTGGAGCTGCTGGCCTCCAGGACATTGTTCAGGACACTTCTATTTTTGTAGAAGATAGCCGCGTAACCTACATCTAGACTCCAGTGATCCCACCGGTAACCCAAGCCGGCATTGACGGTTAAGGTGTCTGCTCCAGGTATGGATGGCCCCAGGGTGCTCGCGGGAATAGGGCTCTCGTCGAGGACTATCCCTGCCCTCGCCACCCAAGCCGGGCTGAGTTGATAGTTGCTTCCCAGGCGCAAGGTGTGGGTGTCTTTCCATCTTTCTTGGATGAATAACCCGCGCAGCGCGCCGCCTAAAAAGGCGCGATTGAAGCGCGCCTTTAGATGGCGGAACTCGTTCCAGTGGGTGTAGTCGTAGGCGAACTCCACTCCCCACTCGCGCGTCATTTGCCAATGAAGCCCAAAGCTGATGACCGGGGGTAAGGGGATCTGGGTCCCTTTGGATTTGCCGGTTTCCACGACACCCGCGGCATCGGCAACCTTCACATCAGCGGTGTCGTAGTTCAAGTCTACCCGGCCCCTGTACGTGATGCCGACCTTCCATCTCTCATCTGGCTTAAGAAGCATTCCCAGGTTGAAGGTGTATCCGTTGTCCGTGTCCGTGAGACGGATTTTCCCCTCTGCCCCTCCGCCCAAGAATAGAGCGCGAGAAAAAAGCGCCGAGGAGTGGACGAAACTCAACCCTCCCCCAACCGAAAGAGAAGGGTTGACCCGCCAGGCAATAGCGGGAGTGAGGTAAAAGGTCCTCAACTCCGAGCGAACGGCGCCAAAGCGCGTGAAGCTCCTTTCACCGTAGCTTGTCGCGAGGCCGAAAGGCGTGTAGAGACCGATTCCCATCACTAAGTCGGTCCCCGGTACTTGATAGTTGGCGAAGAGAGTGGGGATGAAATTATCGTCGTGCTGATTGCGCGACTTCCTGCCGCTGTTCGTGACGCCGCTAACGACATTGATGTACTGCAGGCCGCCCTGGATCTGGTTCCCTTCAACCTCAGAGAGGGCCGCCGGGTTGGCGTAGACGGCCGATGGGTCGTTGACACCTGCCGTCATGGCATTGCCTTGGCCTACAGCTTTGGCGCTCTGATAGGGGAGGGCATAACCGCCGCCTGAGGCCTCTTGGAGCAGCAGCGTGAGACATACGAGAGGCGCGCCCGCTAATAGGGGGAGCCTGGCCATTGGAGTAGGCCCCTTTTAGTCCAAAGTTAAGTTGACTACAAGGAAAAAATGCTGTATATGGATAGCAAACTCTGCTAATTACTGCTAAAAAGAACAATTATGGCGGAATCCCTATTAACCACTGCGCAGGTGGCGCACTACCTCAAGGTTGACAAGTTCACCGTCTATCGTTTAGTAGCCCAGAAGAAGATCCCCGCCTTTCGTGTCGGCAATCAATGGCGCTTCAAGCAGGAGATGATCGAAGCCTGGCTGCTGAAGAATTTGAATGTCAAAAGAAAGGGGTTCCACTGAGGTGCCATCGGGGAGATATGGATGAAAGGTCCCATCTACCAAGATCGCATTGAAAGAAATTATGAGGTAGGCGTCAGTCAGGACGGCGTGGCGGGCCTATGGCGTGAGTTGAGCGAATACCTGCCCAAATACGGGCTCCATCCCATATACGGGATCACCTGCGTGGGTAGCGTCTATTTCGACAACCGAGACTATGACTTAACGTGTTATAGCATCGTAAACGGTGGTCGTCTTATTCTTGTGCGACTCAGGACCTATGAAAACTATGGCGAGTCTCCAAAGCCGATATCAGACTACTGGGTGGAGGTAAAGATCAGAGAGAAGGAGCGATGGAGAAAAAAGAGATTCGGATTGTATAGGGCGGACCTTCCAGAGTTCTTGGAGGGTAGGGACCCAGGACAAAGCGTATTGGATTATAACCAGAATGGCGCCGATCCCGATGTCATTCGCAACTTGTATCGGGAGACTCAGGAAACAGTCCTGACAAACGGTCTCAAGCCTGTCCTCTTGCTGACATATAAAAGAATAGCCTTTCAAAATGAAATCGAGCGAGTTTGCCTCGATTGGGACATCCAGTCCTACCACGTAGGCGCTGATGTCTATTCTTATGATTCGTGGAAGTATCCCGTCGAAGAACCAGCAGGGAAATCGGACAAGACCATTCTGGAGTTGAAGTACCCGCGGGGTAGTCCTCCGGCTTGGACCGCTGATTTAGAGAAAAGGTATCCCATTTGGAAAAGCAATTTCTCGAAGTTTGTGGAAGGAATGGGATTTTTGTTTCAGGGACCTCTCAAACATCATAAAGAAGCAAATTCTTTCCTCCGGAAGATCGAGGCTTACAGGCCCGAGAGCCAACCGCTGGGGTAGAGCGCGTTAGCATGAGGAGGGCTCAACTCGATGGAGAGACATAAGCGGACCATAGCGGTCGTCGCCCTAGGCCTCTGGAGCGCGTCGTTAACAATAGGCGCATTGCGGGTTATTCTACCGGTCTACTTTGTCTCGGTGGGAGTCTCCATATCCAAGATCGCCTTTCTCTTTTTCTTCAATACCCTGGCTCAAATTCTTGCCCCTATAGTAGTAGGGCTGGCGATTAACCGCTTGGGATATAGACGGTGCCTGTTGGGCAGCCTCGGCCTTCATAGCCTGATTTCCTTCCTGTATATCTTCGACCCCGCTTTCGTCCTGATCTACTTGGAGAGGTTTGTGCGCGGGCTCATTAACATGCCGCTCATGAGCGAAGTCTATGTCAAGCATTTTTCCCCTAAAGAGAGCCAACCGCACCATATTAATATGATCCTCGGCCTTCGGGACGTCGCAAAGGGGATAGGTATGTTTGTCGGCGGCGCCCTCATAGCTTTTCTCCCCTTTAAGTATTCCATTGTAGTTTTTGGTCTGTTAACCACTGTGGCCGCCGGAATGGCCTTACTTTATCTCCCGGATCTTAGAGAGGAGGCGAGGACGCCTATACTCAAGATCTGGGGAGGTGTTGACGCTAAAATCAAGACGTTGGGACTCTCACGCGGGTTTCTTCAAGGCGCAGAGGACGCTTGGGCAAGCGCCATTCTCCCCGTTTATCTGACGGTTGTATTCGGGCTATCCCCGACTCTGGTAGGGGCTGTGATGATGGCCGGGCTTATCTTTTACGGGGTCAACGTCGGCTTTTTGTCCAGACGGCTTATCACCGGCCGGGATCCTCGTAAGGCTTTGGTGACAAGCGGTTTATTGCTTCTGCCGGTGTGCCTCAGCTTGTCGCTCCCCACGTCCGTTTACTTTTTTTTGCTTTTGATATGTTTGTATCAGCTTCTCAACAGTGCCTGCGCGGTGTATCAGAATCATCTGAAATTAGAGTTTGCTACGAAGGACCAAACCTCTATCGATCTCGCCGCGTTCAAGACTCTCTCCAACGTGTTTAAGCCTATTGCCGTTTTTGTTGCGGGGATCCTGGCTGATACGATGGGGTTTAGTTGGGTCTTTTACTTCGCTTCCCTCCTGATACTTTTTTCAGCTTTGACCTGCGTTGCTCTTCCGAAAGCGGCGCCCCAGGTAGCCGCTGTGAGGGGGAGGTCTTACGGGGGCGAACTGGCAGCCCTGAAGAAATAGCTGTGAAGTCAACCATAGCACCACAGGTCAAGACGGGAGGTTCGTTTTATGTACTGTTACAAGCGACTCTCTATCCTTAGTCCTCTTGCTTTATTTCTCCTACTCGCTTTCGGGCATGCTCTCGCGGCGGAAGAAAGGTTTCTCGTCTTTGGAAGAGTGCACGATGATCCGGTTGCAGCGATAAAACATCGACAGGGATTTGTCGACTATATAGCTAAGAAACTAGCCCCTCTGGGTATTACCGGAGGGAGAATATTAGTGGTAGAGAAAATGCACTTGCTTGCTCGAGCCATTAAAGAGGGCAAAGTCGATCTCTTCCATGACAGTGTTGTGCCAACGATGGTGCTCTCAAAGTGGTCGGGCTCTGTCCCTATATTAAGGCAGTGGAAGTACGGGGAGGCTGAATATTATGGCGTCATCCTGGTCAGGAAGAATAGCGGCATCGATACTCTAACTGATTTGAAGGGCAAAGTCATTGCCTTTGATGAGCCTCACTCGACCTCTGCTCACATTCTTCCCCGAATGCTTTTGGCTGAGAAGAAGCTCAAACTGGTTCAGGTCATCTCCCCTGGTGGAACTAAGCCCAATATGGTGGGCTTTGTTCATAACCACGATGGAGAGTCACTCCATCTGTTGGTTACCGGCAGAGTCGATGCCGCTGCCACCTCCTACAGGGAACTTAAAGGGTTGAGGCCAGAGATTCAAGATGGACTCAGGGTTATCGCCAGCACAAGATCCGTACCGCGCCTGCTCATCTCGGTACGCAAGGATTTCGACCCTAAGATAGTTGCAGCCCTTAGAGAGATATCAATCAATATGGATAAAGATCCAGAAGGTCAAGCGGCACTGAAGGGACAGCAGAGTACAACTAAGATCGACGAGGTCCCCCCAGGATCACTGGAGCAGCTAAGAGATATAGAGAGGTTCGTTTTTTCGTCACTGGGGAAACAAGTCGATTCGTGGTAGCGGCAACCCGTGATCCCAAAGATTAAAATTAGCCTTAAGCTAAGGATATTTTTCTCCGTCGCGATCTTCTATTTAGCTGCTTTAGGCGCCCTGACCTATCTGACAATACGATCCCAAAGAAACCTGCTCTTAAAGCAGATGGGTGAAAGAGCTAAGGCAGGGATTAGCCTAATGGAGTTAAGTGTCGCTGCCCATCTCTATAAGTTGGATATTACTCAGCTCAATACAGTTACCCGGGAGGCAAAAGCCCTGCCCAACGTAGAGTATGCCTACATCTATGATGCCGAAGGCAGAATTGTGGGAGATTTTCACGAAGATAGACGACTGCTCTTTTCCATCTTCACCGGCGAACTGAGCCAAAGGATTATAAGATCCAACGAAACCCTTACAGAGATCGACTACAAAAAAGGGATTTTGGATGTTTCCAAGCCGGTGATCTTGGGCCACGAAAAGCTCGGGGGGATCCGGCTAGGGTTTAACCTCAATCCTATTCTCGACGAGATGAACACGGCTACCTTCAGGGCGCTAGGAATTTCCACAGGCATATTTTTAGTCGGGTTGCTGATTATCTTCGGCATCGTGATGAGGATGACCAAGCCTATAGGGAAATTAACTCAGGCTGCAAAACACATTGAGGCGGGCGATCTCCAGTACCGGGTTTCGTTGCAAAGGAGCGACGAAATCGGAAGCCTCGCCACGGCCTTTGATCAGATGGCCGAGCGGCTCATGCATAGGGAAAAGGAGCTCAAGCAATCCCAGAGCATCATCCGACGGGCTGACCGTCTCTCCTCTTTGGGCATGTTGACTGCCGGCCTGGCCCATGAGATTCGCAACCCCCTGGTGGCTATCCGAACCTTTACGCAGCTTCTGCCCGAGCGCTACCAGGATCCGGAATTTCGCAACAATTTTCAGGGGCTCGCTCTCAAGGAGGTGGACCGCATCTGCGGATTAATCAACGACCTTCTGAGCTTCGCCCGTCCCTCGGCCCCCAATGTTTCGGCTGAGGACGTCAGTCAGATTGTCGAGAGCACCGTTCGGATCTTGGAGAGCGAGGCCAAGGAGAAGGAGATCCAGATTTATCGCCGTCTGGCAACGAATCTGCCGAAGATTTTTATTGACAAGGAACAGATAAAACAGGTATCCATGAACATCATCCTGAATGCGTTCCAATCAATTGAGGGTGGGGGAGTGGTTGAGGTATCCACCCGGCTCTTCACCAAGAACGGTTCCGCGCAATATGTCCAGGTCGAAGTTCGAGATTCCGGCGTGGGAATTCCAGAGAAGGATCTGGAGGATGTCTTCAATCCTTTCTTTACCACCAAAAAGGACGGGAGCGGGCTCGGCCTTTCCATCTCCAATCAGATCGTGCAGGAGCACGGAGGCCATATCATCGTCGAGAGTCGGGTTGGCAAAGGAACGAGTTTTTTCATCAATTTACCAGTGAGGCCGCCGAACCACCAAGCGAAGGCTTACCCTCAAGTTCATGAAAAGGATTCTAGTAGTTGACGAGTCTCCGGCAGTTCGGGAAACGCTCGCCATCATCCTGCAGCGCGATTTTACCGTCGTCCAACGTCTGCCCCTCGCCGATGATAGTCTCGCGGATACGGAAGCGGATCTTTTGATCCTGGGTGTTCCTCCTGCAGTGGAGAGAGAGCCTTTTATTATCAGCAAAGTCGCCGCGCAGGTTTCCTACCCGGTTCTCGTGCTTGTTAACTCAAGATCCGCGGCGAACCTCTGGAAAGGACTCGGCAGAGCCGATTGCCTGGTAAAGCCCTTCAATCCTTACGAGCTTAAGGAAAAGGTGGAGCGGCTTTTGGCCCAATCCTCTATCCCCCCAGAAGCTCCGACCCTAACCTCGCCAGCAAAGAGCCGCCTCGGACATTATTTGGAGTTTCCTTATCTACCAGAGGCGACTTCTGCCCTGGCCGAGAGGTATGCCCTGACGCCGTTTCCGATTCTTATCATAGGAGAGGCAGGCTGCGGCCAAGAGAGGGTGGCTCGAGCCATTCGCTCTTTAAATGACAAAGCCGGGCCCTGGATCTCTGCCTACCCCCCAGAGATAACCAGGGACTGCCTTCTTGGGCAGATCGATCAGTTGGCCGCTGGCGCGGATGGAATGGGACAGAGGTTTACCCTTTTTCTCGGTAACCTGGAGACGCTGCACGCTTTGGCCCAGCTCTCTCTGCTAAGGTTTCTGGAGGACGAGGAGGAAAAGGGGAGTCAATTTTGGATTCTATCAAGCTCGCAGGAGGACCTCTTAGAGAAAGTTTATCGGGGGGAGTTCTTGAGTCCCCTCTATTATCGTCTGGCGACACTGACGCTCCGGTTGCCGCCTCTCAGGGAGAGACAGGCGGAGCTGCCCTCTCTTGCTGCGGCGCTGGCTCAGGGGTACGGGGAAAGGCTCAATCTGGGAAAGGTCAGCTTTACTCCGGAGGCAATGGAGCGGCTTTGCAACTATCTTTGGTTTGGCAACTTGAATGAACTGGAGGCGGTGATCGCCAGGACCCTGGCCATCCACAGAAAAGGAATCATTGAAGCGTCGGAATTGGTCCTGGGTATGGAGGAAGGAGCCGTCGCAGTACCGGCCGCGGCTCCGCAGAAGCCGGTTACTGAGGAGAGGCCGGTGGTTGAGGAGAAGCCAGAAAAACAGCATCCCGGCATTTCTCTTCCGGCAGGAAATGGGCACCAGGCCATTTCCCGGCCGAAGAATGGCGACTCGCTTGATATCAGAGTTCTCATGAACGAGCTTGCCCATGAATTAAAAAATCCCATGGTGACGATCAAGACTTTTGCTCAACTCTTGGGCGATCGATTTGATGATGCTGCCTTCCGTGTCCGGTTCCAGGAGACGGTAGGCGGCGACATAGAGCGCATGGATGACGTGTTGGAGGCCATGCTCGATTTTTCGCGCTTTACCCATCCTGTCGCTGAGAGGATTTCGCTCTACGAACAACTGCGTCGGGTCCTGGAAGAAATCGTCCCGGAGTGCCTCAAGAGAGGGGCAACTATCCGTTGGGGGAAAAAAGCGGAAGGCGGGGAGGTGTTTGTGGACGAGGCGCAGTTCCGCTACGCGTTTAAGAACGTCCTTCAAAGCGTGCTGGCTCAGGTGAAGCCGCAGGGCGAAATCCAGATTGATGTGGAAGGGGAGGGAAGAGTGGCTGTCTCCTATCTCCCCGAGGGTGGACGGATGAGCGCGTTAACACAGTATCTCGATAGCCCTTCCTCGGATGTAGAAGATCAGGGCTTTCCGCTCCGGATTCTTCTTGCCAAGATCCTGGTTGAAAGGAACGGGGGAGGGATCAAAATCAACCAACTCGATGGGGGAAAGGTGCTGATCCGGGCGGAGCTCCCGGCTGCCTGAGAGAGGTCTTGCGCCAGATATGATGAGTCAACCATCACTACTGATTGTCGATGATGAAGCCGGTGTGAGAGAGTCCATCCGCCTTATCTTCGGGAAGGACTTCCGGCTCTGCGAGGCCAGATCCAGCGAAGAGGCTATCCGTAGAGTCGGTGAGGGAAAGCCCGAGATTATTCTCCTGGACATCTTGATGCCCGGGTGCAACGGTCTCGATACTCTCAAGCGGATCAAGGCAATCCACCCGGCGGGACAAGTGATTATGTTGACGGCCTTAAACACCGCCCGTACGGCATTTGCCGCGAAGGAATCGGGCGCCTTTGATTACGTCACCAAACCCTTTGACGTAGACGAGCTCCGCCTGAGAGTGAGCCGCGCTCTCGAGAAAATCCAGCTAGCCAGCGAGCTGGAGCGCCTCAAGGAGGAGGTGGGACGGAAATACGGCATCGAGAACATTGTGGGAAAATCCAGGCCCATGCTGGAGATCTATAAGGTTGTGAGTATGGTGGCGGGAAAAAAGAGCACGGTCCTCATTACTGGCGAGAGCGGGACCGGCAAAGAGCTGATTGCCCGCGCCATCCATTATAACAGCGACCGGTGCGCTAAGCCGTTTATCGTGGTTAACTGCGCTGCCCTGCCGGACGCGCTGACCGAGAGCGAGCTGTTCGGTTATGAAAAAGGGGCGTTTACCAACGCCCACCAGCGCAAGGCCGGTCATTTTGAAATAGCGCATGGTGGAACTCTTTTCCTCGATGAGATAGGGGAGCTTGGGTTGGGAACGCAGGCTAAGTTTCTGAGGGCCATTGAAACAGAAACGTTTCATCGCCTTGGCGGCACCCAGGAAATCAAAGTTGACGTCCGCGTGATCGCGGCCAGCAACCGAGACGTGGAGAAACTTGCCGCCGCTGGCGACTTCCGCCGCGATCTCTTCTACCGGCTCAACGTGGTCTCTTTGCGCCTCCCGCCACTGGCAGAAAGGAGGGAGGATATCCCCCTGCTGCTGGATTACTTCCTTAAGCTCAAGGCCGAAGAAAACTCTTTGACACCCAAGACCCTTTCCCCGGAAGTGATTGATCGCATGATGTCTTACCCATGGCCCGGGAATGTTAGAGAGCTGGAAAACCTTATCGAGAGACTCACCATCCTCTCTCCTCGTGAGACTGTGATGCCGGCGGACCTGCCTGAAGGCATGCGCTCTCAGGATCAGACTGCTTCCTTAAAGAAGAAAGCGCTTCAGGGCTCACGTCCATTGAGCGAAGCAGTGGACCAGTTCGAGCGGGAGATGATTTTGAAAGCCCTGCAGCAGACCGGGTTCAACCAAACCAAGGCAGCATTTGTGTTAGGGACCAGCCGCCGGGTGTTGCGGTATCGGATGGAAAAGCTTCAGATTACAGAGAGCGAACTTGACTCGGACCAGACAAAACTGTCCGGGTAGTGGTCAAATTTGCTCTCTGCCCTTCCGGCGCGAAAAATCACAATGTCTAGTATAGAAAAGACCGCTTGCCCCTACAGGTAGGGTTTACCTCCGGTTTTGCGGTTGTCAACCGCTTTCATAGCTCCTCCCCCGCAAATCTAATAATCTTTTAAAATTCCGAAAGTTAGCGCGCTCGGACCACTGGCATACGAATTGCTCTATCTGCGTGCAAATTCATTTTAAGAATCTGCAGGATCTTATGGTGGATAGGGCAAATATACTTATTGTTGATGATGAGATGGGACCCAGAGAATCGTTGAAGATGATCCTCAAGCCTTATTTCAATGTGTTCACGGCAGAGAGGGGCGGGCAGGCGATTGAAATCCTCAATCAGATTCCCATCGACCTGGTTACTCTGGATCTAAAAATGCCCGGCCTTACTGGCACCAAGGTGCTGGAAAAGGTCAAACAGCGCGACCCCGATATTGAGGCGATTATAATCACCGGCTATGGCTCGATGGATACAGCCATTGAAGGATTGCGATTGGGGGCATTTGATTATGTGTCAAAGCCCTTCGACGTGGACCATATTCTCACTCTGGTGCGGTGCGCGCTCGAACGGAGAAATGCCAGATTAAAACTCAAACAGATCAAGTCGGAGTTCCTGGCCAATGTCTCGCACGAGTTGCGGACTCCCCTGAGCGTCGTGGTCGGGTTTGTTTCTATTCTCCTGGATCAACTTATCGGCAAGCTTACGGAGGAGCAACAGAGGGCCCTGGAGAGGGTCTATAAGAATTCCGAGGAACTTCTCGAACTCATCGATAATGTGCTCTGTTTGACTTCTCTAAACGCCGGGGACCTCTGTCTGGACGAGAAAGAGTTCGATTTCGGGTTGATGGTCAAGCAAACCGCCGAGCGATACTCCAGGCTGGTAGAGGAGAAGGGGATCGAACTATCCATTCAATCGCCACCAGGTATGCGCGCGGTTAGCGACCCAGCTAAGGTCGCCCGGATCTTCCAGAATCTCTTGCACAATGCCGTCAAGTTTACCCTAAGAGGGCAGATTGCCGTGAAGTTGCATCGGTCCGTCACCAGGGGAGTCGTGGATTTGGAGATCATAGATACAGGAATGGGGATTCCTCGAGACCAGATTGAGGGTATGTTTCAGCCATTTCGGCAGATGGACGGCTCATTCCGGCGCCAGTTTTCCGGTATGGGGCTGGGATTGACCATAGCCCGTCGCCTGACCGATTTTCTCGGCGGGACCCTGGAGATAAGGAGCCAACCCAATATCGGGACTCATGTTCTTTTGAGCATCCCTCAACGACCGGCGCCGCACAGGATCGCCATCTCTGATCATAAAAATTAGTATCCTCACGGCAGACAGACTGGGGCAAGAACTTGCCTATCATAGCTGTAACGGCGTATGCCATTTCTATCCCCTCTCAGCCCTCGTTGGTCATCGCCCGTTACTTACCGGTCCGGGACGTAAACGTGCCCATCCATCAGGAGCCGGGCGGTGCGGGCCAGGGCTGACTTGGTGAGCCGGAGATCGCCGTTTCTCTTCTCGACTTCCATCTCCACCTGGATCGTGCCGGAGGGATGGCCGATGCGTACCGCAGGTGGGTTGGCGGGCTGGAACTGGCGAAAAATCTCGTTCACGATGCTCCCTTCGATCTTTGCCGCGGCGCCGAGACAGACCGCGCCGGTTACGGCATAAGCTTTGTGCAGCTTCTGCAGCGCGGTCATCCTGGCAATGATATCCACCTCTGAGGTCTCCACCTTGCCCTTCGGTGTTTGATAGGCAATCGGCGGCGAGACCAAAGCAATTTTCGGCACGCCGGGGCTCTTCTGCGTCGCATCCTCTTTCCTGGCGATTCCCATGATCTCGGCCACGACCGAGCGAATCTCCTCGCATTTCCTTAACAGCTCGCTGTCGCCGGCGATTTCTTCCATGGGTTCGTTCCCTTGAACGCCTAAATCCGAGCCCCGTACAAAGACAAATGGGTTTGCCGCGTCCACCATAGAAACGACGAGGGTGCCGACGGTTGGAAATTTGATCTCTTCCTTAACCTTTCCCGTCGGTAGGAGCTTGCCGGTCACGGCGCCGCCTGAGTCGATGAAGTCTAAAAGAATCTTGGAGCCGCTTCCAGGTACGCCATCAATGCGAAAATTCCCCTCGCTTACGAATTCTCCGTCCTGCACGGGAAATTCCGCCGCGATGACCTTCCTGGTGTTGGTGTTGTAGATGCGGACTTTTGTGATCGGCTCCTTCGGCTTGATCAAACCGCGCAGCAGGGCGAAGGGGCCGACAGCGGCGGAGGTGTTGCCGCAGTTCCCGGTGTAATCGATCACGGGCTGAGCAATCCCAACATAGCCGAAGGTATAGTTGATGTCCGTGTTGGGAACCGTGTGAGGGCCGATGTAGGCGACCTTGCTGGTCAGGGGGTCGGCGCCGCCCAGGCCGTCGATCTGGCGCAGGTCCGGACTGCCGAAGGCGGCCAGGACCACTCTGTCCCTCATCTTGGGATCGCGAGGCAGATCCTTTTCGAGAAAAAATATCGGCTTGCTGGTTCCTCCCCGATAGATTGCACAGGGGATCTTCATGCTGCGTATTTTATACCGCTAATTGCGGACTCAAGCAACATTTGGTCGGTTTCTTGATGCCTCAAGGGTTCCCAGGCCCACAGCATCTCGTCGGCGGGAATTCGTTCGGGAACTCGCCTTGCTCGCCGAAAGCAATAGAATGGTGGTTTCTTTGAACCTGCACGACTGGTGCTTTCGGCTTGCTCGGCAAGCTCCCTCACTCACGAAGCGACCGAGGGGAGCGCGAGCGAGGCTGCGGACGTCCGACTGGCAAGGTCCGGTTAAAGTACTGCACCATCGGCCGCAGCCGAGAGCGCGTTCCCTGAGGGAGCTGTACCATTGACTACGTTGCGGCAGGTCAGTTGGCAAAGAAAAGGGGCTGTGTTATAGCATCTCCTACTTCATCAGCGGAGGCCGCCGGATGAGCAATACGCCTGAAGCATGGAAACTCGCCATTGCTGAGATGCTGTTACAGACGGAATCAATCCAGGTTTATCAGGAGCGGCCCTTTGTTTTTGTCTCCGGCAGAATCTCCCCGGTCTACATTGACTGCCGCAGGTTGCTCTCTTTCCCCGATGTCAGGGAAGCGATTGTCGCCCAACTGGCGAAGGTCGTCGAAGAGGCAATCGGGCTGGATGTGATTGACGTGGTGGCGGGCGGCGAGACCGCAGGGATTCCCTATGCCGCCTTTGTTGCGCAAAAAATTCACAAGCCGATGATCTACGTGCGCAAGAGCCCCAAAGGTTATGGCCGGACGAAGCAGATCGAAGGCGTGCTAAAGCCGGGGCAGCGAGTATTGCTGGTCGAGGATCTGATCACGGACGGATTGAGCAAAGTGCGATTTAACATCGGCATACGCGCCGAGGGAGCCAAGATCACTCATTGTCTCTGTGTCTTCGAGTACAGCTCGGGGCGGCTTGGGCTGCACGAGGGCAGAGAAACTCTCGCCAAGCACGAGATCCAGCTCCACACCCTGGTGGATTGGGACGACGTGCTCAGCACGGGCCTCAGCAAGAAATACTTCAGCGATGAGGCGAGCAGGCAGATTTTGGATTTTTTGAAGGAGCCCGAAAACTGGGGCCGGAAAATGGGCTTTGCCTAGGCCGCTGAAAAAGGCCCATCTGCTTCGTTGCGCTTCGTGCTCGGATTTCGTGCCCGTCGACGAATACGAGCCACTACTAGCCCCTTTGCCTTCTGCCCTTTTTTCTTGTTGCCTTCCCCCTAAATTTGCCTTATTTTACGCGAAAATAGCTTCGGCAGGGTTCCTCGATCCAGTCGCATCTTTGATTCCGCATCATCGCGCGGACCAGATCTCCGCAGCCGACTAAACCGGTGTTGAATACAAGAAACAAGACGCGACCCCCTTTCACGACCGCGGCCATGAAGAAAATCCGATTATTGCTCATCGACGATAATCGCCTTCTCAGAACGAGAATAAGGGGTCAAGTCGCTGGATGTCCATAGTGGGTGGACAGCTGCCTACGGATCTTCGCGACTTGTTCACGCAGGGCTTGATCCTGCTCCAATCTTTTCTTCATCAGCGCGCACGCCGAGCTTACCGTAGAGTAGCTTCCGACATTTAACCTCTTTGCGATTTCTCGGTGATTATAACCGCCTATTTCGCGGCAGATATACATAGCAATCTGTCTGGCCATGTTGCCGACTCCGCGGCGCTGCCGTGTAACGATGTCCTCTTCGACCTTGCAAGCCCGTGCTACGGCCTGTACACAAGTATCGAGCTTGACAGCGAGATGGCGGCGCTCTGGGACCTCGCGATCAATCTGCCCTACGCCCGCCTGCGATTTGATCCACTCCTTGAACCCCTCAGATCCCAGAATAGGCCCTGTGCGGGAAGACCGGTAAAACTCCTCGATGTCCCGGTCTGGTTTGCTGTGCATGAATTCTAAAAATGACCTGTCCTCACCGCCAAAATAGGCGAGCAGAGTTTCTGTATCTAGCCACGGTGGCCTTCCGCGATGAGTGACGTAATGTCGAAGACTACTCCAGTGGTACTGCTCTGGCTGTGAGACTATATGGGCCTCTGCCGGGTTTTGATGGATGTAGCGGGCGACAGCCAATAGATAGCGGTCCCGCTCAACAAGAATTGCTTTGTACCGTCCGCGGAAGAGTGGACCATCGCGGTGGTATTTGCGGTTGAATTGCTGCGTGTAGACACCATCCACGTGCCGCATAATTCGGGCCAGCGCAACGGCAGCGGTTTGGACGCATAGATGGTAGTGATTGCTCATCAAGCAGTAGCTGTAGATCCTGAGTTCCCACCGGGCGTGCACATCGCCCAGCAAATCCAGAAAGGCTTGCCGATCAATATCGGTTTTAAAGATCACTTCCTTGGCGAGACCCCGGTTCATCACGTGATAATATGCGCCGGGAAATTCGATGCGGAGGGGACGGGACATGCAGGCTTTCTATCTTGTTAGGCAACTTCCGTCAACCAGCGACTTGACCCCTTGGCCCTCTTTTGCTGGATCGCCCAGTAAACCCGTTCCGGATTAAGCGGCAGGTCACAGATCCTCACCCCAATGGCGTCAGCGACAGCATTGCCGATGGCCGCAGGCGTAGGCGCCAACCCTGGCTCTCCTAAGCCTTTGGCGCCGTAGGGTCCCTCTGGCTCCGGACACTCGACGATGATGGGAATCATCTCGGGGAGATCCAGAGAGGTGACCAGGTGGTAGTCTAAAAAAGAAGGATTGCGAACCTTGCCCTGACTATCAATGACCATTTCCTCATGCAGCGCCGACCCGATCCCCATGGCTAGGCCGCCCTCGATCTGGGCTGCGCAGTTTAGCGGATTGATCGCTTTTCCTACGTCGTGAGCCGCCGACATGCGCAGAATGCGAACCCTTCCGGTCTCCTCATCGACCGCCACCTCCGCGGCCTGAGTGGCGTACATGTAAAAGGCGGAGGCATGATCACTGTGACCGGTTTCTAAATCCAGATCTTTTCCTATCTCGTAGGTGTAGGAGGCGTCACCGCGCACGATCCCGTCGTTGCCGAGCTTTCTCCGCACCACGTCGCCGATAGGTAGAGCCATCTGCGGCTGGTCTTTGAGATAGACTTTGCCGTTTGAGCAGGCCAGCTCCTCGTTTTTTGCTTCCAGCATCGGTCGCGCCATCTCCATGAGTTTTTCCCGGGCATCGATGGCTGCCCGGCGAACGGCATTGCCCATGTGATAGGTGCTCCGGCTCGACGTCGTAGAGGCGTCGAACGGGATCATGTCCGTATCCAGTGGCGCCATGCGGACCTTATCGAGCGGCACCTTCAGCTCCTCGGCGGCCACCTGGGAAAGGATGGTGCTACATCCCTGGCCGATCTCTACGGTTCCGGCCAAGACCGTGATCTCCCCTTTGCTGTTGACCAGGACGCCGGCTTTAGAGGTGGTTGGAGTCCGGGTGGGCTTGGAGATGCACGCAAACCCTTTACCAATCTTGATGTTGGGTTTCAGCCTTCTAGCCTCCTCGCCTCCTAGCTGGGAGGCTGGGAAGCCGGGAGGCTTTCCCCATTCGATTGCTTGCGTCGCTTTGATCAGAGTCTCTTTTAATCCGACGCTGTGGAGCTGCTCGCCCCAATACGCAAGATCGCCGTCAACAAAGATATTTTTCAGGCGTAATTCGACCGGGTCCATCCGCAGCTTCTTGGCGATCTCGTCCATGTGTTGTTCGCACGCCCAGGCGCCCTGGGGAATGCCATAGCCGCGGAAGGAGCCGGCTACCGGCTTATTCGTATAGGCCGCGTATCCATCTACTCTTACATGGGGGATGCGGTAGGGTCCGGGAGCGGGCAGGCTGCCTCGGATGCAAACCGTCGGACTCTTTTCCGCGTAAGCCCCCGCTCCCCAATAGAGTGTCATCTGCCGAGCCGCGAGCGTGCCGTCTTGCTTGACGCCGCTCTTGATATGGATCACGGCTTCATGGCGCGTGAGCGTCGAGATAAAGGTCTCCTCGCGGTTGAACTTCACTCGCACCGGCTTGCCCTTGGTGTGATAGGCCAGGGCGACTGCTATGGTCTCGACCTTGAGTCCCCCTTTGGAGCCGAAGCCGCCCCCCTGGAGCGGATTGATGAAGCGAATCTTCTCCTGGGAGAGCCCCAGCGCCTCGGAGATTTCGTGGAGCGCCCGGAAGGGGGCATCGTTAGCAACCCAGATGGTGACCCGCCCGCTTTCCGGATCCACCTGGGCATGGGACGAGTGGGGCTCAATGGCGGCGTGTTGGATCACGGGAACGTAATACCGCTCTTCCAATACCAGATCCGCCTCTCTAAAACCTTTCTCCACATCTCCCGTGCGCAGCTTGAAGTGTTCGCAGACGTTGGGCATGGAGCCGGGGACGATGAAGTCGAACTTGCGGTAGCTGGCGAAGTTCTCGTGGATGGGGATCGCGCCGGGCTTGCACGCCTCTTCAGGGGAGAAATATGCCGGCAGGTCTTCGTACTCCACTTCGATCAGACGGACCGCGGCCTGGGCAGTGTCCTCGTCCATAGCAGCGACTGCCGCTACCGGCTCGCCGATATAGCGGACCTTGTCTTGGGCGAGAAAAGGCTTGTCCTTGATGGACTCGCCGTGGGTCCACGGCGCATCTTTCCCTGTGATCACGGCCACCACCCCCGGATACTGCTTGGCCTCCTCGGTGTTGATGCGCTTGATCCTGGCGTGGGGCTTGGGACTGAAAAGCGCCTTTCCATAGAGCATATCGGGGAGGACCAGATCGTAGCCGTAAACCGCCTCTCCAGTTACTTTCTCCTCGGCGTCAACTCGCGTAACTGGCTTACCGACAATTGTTAGCTGTTCCATTTTGTACTCCTATCCTAGAGCGGCGCTCACCGCCGAAGGCGGCTCTCAAGATCGATGCAATAGTGTTGTGGTACGCTGTACCGTTGATACGCTTGAAACTTCACGTCTGGTGCATCGATCTTTCGATCCACCTCCGGCGGTTAACTCCAAGAGCGAGGGGGCTCGCTGAGCAAAGCTAAAGCACCGGTCGTGCAGGTTCAAAGAGCCCACCGAACTATTGCTTTAGCCGCGCGAGGCGAGTCCCCGAACGAACTTTTATCCTTCCGCTCTCATCCTTCTTAATTCCGCCGCCGCGTCCTGCACCGCCTGGACGATCTTGGCGTACCCGGTGCAGCGACACAGATTCCCGGACAGGGCAAAACGGATCTCCTCCTCCGTGGGATTTAAGTTTTCGTCGAGGAGCGCCTTTGACATCATGAGCATTCCTGAGGTGCAGTAGCCGCACTGCACGCCGCCGTCCTGGATAAAGGCCTTTTGAATGGGGTGGAGTTCGGGGCCGATCTTTAACCCCTCGATGGTGACGATCTCGGCGCCGTCAAGCTCGCCAGAAAGAATCAGGCAGGAATTTACCGGCTTGCCGTTGAGGAAAACAGTGCAGGCGCCGCAGTCGCCGGTGCCGCAGCCCTCCTTCGTCCCTGTTAGGCCGATCTCGTCGCGCAGCAGGTCCAGGAGGAGACGGTGCGCGGGGACCTCTAGGCTTATGCTTTTGCCATTCAAGGTGATTCGGATCTTCATCATCATGTGTTCCCCTTACTGCATCTCGGCACAATGCAAAATGAAAATTGCAAAATGTAAAAGTCAAAATCACTGATTGCTTCTTTCCGTTCATTTTGCATTTTTAAATTTGAACTTTGCCTTTTGCCTTGGCGGTTAGTATCTTCTCTCCCGCCGTTCCACCCACGGGACCGGGCCGGGCCGCTGGGCCGCGGCGTTCAGCAAAGCCCGTTTGGTCATAGTCCCGACCATCGCCCTGCGGTATTCGGCGGAGGAGCGGACATCGCTGATGGGCTTGCACTCCTTGGCGGCCTCTTCGCCGGCTTTTTCCGCCAGCTCTTCTGTGAAGATCTGCTTCTCGATTACGGCTTCCGCTTTCCGCGCCCTCATGGGAGTAGGGGAGACAGCCCCAAGGGCGATCCGAACGGACTCACACCTTTTTTCCTTGCCGTTTAAAACCAGGGCGATAGCCACCCCAACGTAGGCGAGATCCATCATCTCGCGCGGAGAGAATTTAATGTATTCGCCAACGAGCTTCGGATGCGTGGGCGGAATAACGATCGCCGTAAGGATCTCTTCCGGGAGCATCGCGGTCTGTCCTGGACCGTGAAAAAACTCCTCCAGACTCAGGACGCGCTCGCCGCCGGCGCTGGCGATTTTCGCCCTGGCTTCCAGCACTAGGAGGCTTGGCGCTACGTCTGCCGACGGGGTAGCGTTAGCCATATTGCCGCCGACGGTGGCCCGGTTTCTGATCTGTATGGAGCCGACCTCAGCCGCGCTCTGGGCCAGGAAGGGAAAGCGCTTTCGGATCAAAGGCGAAATTTCCACCTCGCGCATCGTGGTCAAGGCACGAATGGTTAAACTCCCGTCCGCTTCCTCACGTATGCCTGAGAGGTTCGGCACCCTTTTGAGATCGACCACATATTTGGGCGCCAGTCCTTTTTCCTTAATCGCGATGATGAGATCCGTTCCTCCCGCCAGGAAACGGCCGCCAGGACCTTTTTCCTTTACGATAGCACTGGCTTCTTCAACTGAAGCTGGCTGGAAGATCTCCAGGGGTTCAGGGCGCTTCATGGCATTATTACTGGTTATTAGTTATTGGCTATTAGTTCTCCTGTTAACCAGTACACGAGTAACGAGTATACGAGTAACGTCTTCATACCTTTGGTCGCACGTGTTTGCCGACAGGCTTCCCTACCACTTCGCCGTCGCGCATCTGGACATGGCCGCGCACGATCGTGCATACGGGCATCCCCTTCACTTTCCAACCGTGCCACGGGCTGGGCTTGTTCTTGCTGTGGAGTTTATTAACGTCAACGACGCCTTCCTTATCCATGTCCACGATCGTGACATCCCCGTCTGAGCCGAGACGGATCGCGCCCTTTTGCGGATAGATCTGCCAGACCCTGGCGGGGTTTTCCGATGTGACCTTGACGTAGTGGTTAAGAGTCATGCGTCCCTTGTTGACCTCGGTCAGGATTACCGGAACCGCCGTCTCCACCCCGCAGAAGCCGGAGATGCAGTCCCAGATCGCCGGCTTGGTCATTTTGCCATAGAGATCCGATCCTTTTTCCTCCAGGGTATGGGGAGAGTGATCGGTCGCGATCATATCGACGTAACCTTTGAGGAGGCCGTCCCAGAGGACTTCCCCATGATCTCGGCTGCGCACCGGTGGATTCATCTTGAGGAGCGGTCCCACCTTTTCCATATCTTTGGGTTCGCGCAGGAGATAATGCGGTCCGGTTTCAGCGGTTACCCTCAGACCTTTGGCCTTGGCGTCGCGCACCATCCAGGCCGCCTGCTTCGAGCTCGTATGGTAGACGTGGAGCTTGGTCTTGAAGTTCTCGGCGAAAAACAATGCGTGTGCTACCGACTCCGCCTCACAGATATCCGGGCGCGAGGCCTCCCAATAGACCGGATCGTTTTTGCCCTCGGCCTTCAGTTTGTTCGTGTAATAGCTCATGATCTGGCGGTTTTCTGCGTGGATGCCGAGAGGCAACTTCGATTGAGAGATCAGGCTGAAGGCCTCGAGGCACATCCCGTCGTCGGGGAAGGGGAGATTTCCAATGGTCTCTCCGAAGAAGATCTTGTAGCCGATGACGCCGGCCTCCGCCATGGAGAGGATCTGGTCGGTGTTGGTCTGAACCACCACGCCGAAAAAGGCATAGTCGGTCAGGAATTTTCCCTGGGCGATTTTGATTTTCTCCCGCACCTTTTCAGCGTCGGCCGTAGGCGGCACCACGTTGGGCATGTCCATGACCATGGTGACTCCGCCACACACCGCAGCCGTCGAGCCGGTCGTAAAGTCTTCTTTATGGCTGATTCCGGGCTCTCTAAAATGGACATGGCCGTCAATGATCCCAGGCAGGATATGCTTGCCTTTAGCATCGATCTCTTCCTTGCCCTGGGGCAGGCTGTCGTCGGTCCCGATAGCGACGAATTTTTCATCCTTGATAGCGACTCCGCCCTTAAAGGTTTCTTCGGGCGTTACTACCCATCCCTTCTTAACGACTAGATCTGCGTTCATTCTTCCTCCTTATAAGCGATTGTGATCTGGGGGTCAGCTCTCTTATTCGATGACGTGGAAATCGCGGATCTCTTTTCTCTGCTTCAGATCAGCCAGGACATTTCTCTTGCCTTCCTGGATATGAGATCGAATGATCTTGACCGCTTCGTGGACGTTGCGCTTTCGTATTGCCTCCAGGAGCTTCAGATGCTCCTGATGGGCACTGACCCCGCGGGCGAGGTCATAGAGACCGTCCGTCTTTCTTTTGAGGATGATGCGCTCGAACACCTGCCGCAAGGTCCTTTTTAGGGTCTCGTTGCCGGCGATCGCGGCGATTTCCAGATGGAGCTCTTGATCGTAGATAAGCCTTTCCCGGGTGAAGCTTTTTTGGATGTCGCGTCCGTAGCGATCCACTTTCTGCCATAGTCCCTCGAGGGCCTCGTTGTTCAGATTTTCGATGGCCTTTTCCACCGCAAAAGCTTCCAGACCCTCCCTGAGGTCGTAAAGCTCCTCCGCCTCTTGCATTCTTATCTCTTTACAGATAAAACCGCGATTCGGAAGGAGGCGCACGTAGCCCTCCTGGACGAGACGAGTCAATGCCTCACGGACGGGAGTTCTGCTGACGCCGAGACGCTCGCTGAGCTCTTGGTGCTGCAGCTTCTGACCCGGCATGATTTCGTTGCGCAGGATGAAACCTTTGATTTCGTGGTAGACTCGTGCGGAAAGATTTTCTATCCCTTTCGTCTTCGCCTTTTTAAGGGGGTATGCCATCGGATTGGAAATTGTTATGAAAAATTTTATACAATATTTTATCGGCGAACCTATCCGATCCTCCCCTGCTTGTCAAGAAAGGTTGATCGAGCTTGCAAAGGGAAGTCGTTTTATGAGAGCGTAGCCTGCCAAGAGAGTCTACCAAGGCCCTAGAAAAAGAACGCGCTATCTGTTTTTGTTGAGGAGGAATCGATGGCGAAAACCAAATTACAGGCAGTCGGGCTACGCATGGAGTACTACCAGCCCCGAACCGGTGGAAGGCTCCTGGCCCTGGACAACGTCAACCTGTCGGTAGAGGAAGGGGAGTTCGTCACTATCGTCGGTCCCAGCGGTTGCGGCAAGACCACCTTTATTAATATTGCGGACGGGTTGCTCACTCCGACCGGCGGCAAGGTCATACTCGACGGCAAGGAGGTCAAAGGGCCCGGGACGGACAGGGCGATGGTGTTCCAGGACCCGTGTCTGCTGCCCTGGAGGACGGTCTTGAAAAACGTTCTTTTTGGCATGGAATGTCAAGGACGCGACGGTCAGGCGGAGAAGGAAAGGGCGCTCAAGTTTATTAAACTCGTAGGGCTCTCTGGTTTCGAGGACCATTATCCGCATGAGCTATCTGGCGGAATGCAGCAGCGCTGTAACCTGGCCAGGGCCCTCACCGTGGATCCGGAGATCCTGATTATGGATGAGCCGTTTGCCGCGCTGGATGCCCAGACCAGGGAGATTATGCAGTTGGAGTTGCTCAGGATCTGGAACGAGGCCAAGAAGACGGTTCTCTTCATCACTCACCAGATCAACGAAGCGATTTACCTAGCGGATCGCATCATCATTTTTGCCGCCCGGCCGGGAAGGGTGAAAGATGTCCTGAAAATAGATATTCCCAGACCGCGCAATCTTTCGGTGAAGCGGGAAAAGCAGTTCCTGGAATACGAAGACTACCTGTGGAACCAGATCGAAGAGGAAGTCAAGAAGACCATGGTTGCGGACCAGGTGGTCCACAATATCGATGCTTAGGAAACGGAAGTAGGAGCAAAGAAAATGAGCCGGTTCTTTAACTCCCAGATCCTGATCCTCATTGGCTGCTCTCTCTTTGTCTTTTATCTCGCGGGAGTTCCTCTGGTCATGCTCCTTTATGGCAGCGTTCGCAGCGCGCCTATAGGAGAGCCGGGGGCCACCTACACGATTCAGAACTACATCAAGGCCTATTTCGACAGGGAGTTTTATCTCCTCTTCTGGAACTCTCTCAAGTTTGCCGTTGGGAACTGCATCGTCTCTTTTCTCATCGGGACCTATCTGGCCTGGATCAGCGAGCGGACCAATACCCCTTTCAAGAAGCTTTTCCTCGTGATGGCCCTCATACCTTTCATCATCCCCGGGATCCTCAGCACCATCGCCTGGATCCTTCTGCTCAGCCCAAAAATTGGACTGATCAATTTGGTGGTGAAGGGACTTTTGCGTTTGGAGGCTGCCCCTTTCAACGTTTACTCCATGGGGGGAATGATCTGGGCTGAGGCGATTCACCTCTATCCGCTGGTTTTTCTCCTGATGTCGGCGGCATTCCGCAACATGGATACTTCCCTTGAGGAGGCGTCTCTGAGCGCTGGCTCCAGCACCTTTGTGACCTTCAGGCGGATTACCCTGCCGCTGATGCGTCCGGCCATGTTCAGCGTGCTGCTCATCATGTTCGTGCGGGGGATGGAAGCCTTTGAGGTCCCGGCCTTAATTGGGGTTCCCGCAAAGATTTCGGTTTTTACCACCAAAATCTTTCTTGCCATCCACCAATTCCCTTCCGATTTTGGGCTTGCCGGCTCTTATGCGGTCACGCTCCTGGCCATCAGCACGACGGGCGTTCTCATATATGGCAGGATTACCAGGCGAGAGGAACGCTACGCCACAGTGACAGGGAAGGGATATCGTCCGAGGGTGATCGACCTGGGACCCTGGAAGTATTTAACCTGCGCCAGCGCTTTCGTCATCTTTGCTCTGGCCGTTGTTTTTCCTGTTTTCATACTGCTGTGGTCCTCCTTTATTCCTTATTACGGGGTTCCGTCGGCCGAGCTTGTGGGCAAGATGACGATAGCGAACTACACGTATATTATGAACTATCCGTTGGCCCTGACCGCGTTTAAGAACAGCTTCTATCTCTCCGTCGGTTCGGCTACCCTGGTGATGCTGCTGACCTCGGTCATCGCCTGGATCACGGTAAAGAGCAAGCTGCCGGGCAGGGTCTTTCTCGACAACGTGACCTTCATCCCTATTGCCATGCCGGGGATCGTTCTGGGCGTAAGCCTGATCTGGGTGTACCTCACGCTGCCGATTCCGATTTATGGAACAATCTGGGTCTTGCTGCTTGCCTACATCACGAAATTTATGCCTTACGGTATCCGCGCCGCCTCTGCGTCAATGATCCAGATCAATAAGGAGCTTGAAGAGGCCTCACTGGCGAGCGGCGGGACCTGGTTCCAGACCTTCTGGAAAGTTATCCTTCCGCTGCTCATGCCGGGCTTTGTGGCGGGTTGGATTTACGTCAGCATCATCTCCCTGCGCGAGCTCTCTACCTCGATTTTGCTTTACTCCTACAACAGCACCGTGCTATCCATTATGGCCTTTGACCTGTGGGAGGGGGGCCAATATACTTACGTATGCGCCCTCGGGGTCTTGATGGTTCTTTTGTTGGTTGCTATGGCTTTCGTAGCGCGGAAACTTGGAGCTAGAATAGGGATCGCAGAATGAAATTCGTGATCGTGGCTCGTGCTCGTTGCCCGTGAAGAAAGAACACGAGCACGAAAAATAAGGAGGCGTCATGGCAGAAAAGAGATTTATGGTTCAAATAGAGTTCCTGGAGAAATACTTTGGGGAGGACAAGGACAGGGTCCACGTTCTGAAGGGCATCTCGCTCGATATCCCGGAAGGCTCGCTCTACACTTTTTTGGGGCCAAGCGGATGTGGAAAGACCACGACGCTGAGGTGCGTGGCGGGGCTCGAAAGGCCTGAAGGGGGAAAAATCAGCATTGATGGTAGGCCGGTCTTTGCCTCGGGAGAGAGGGTTTACATCCCGACGAACAAGCGGCCCATCGGGATGGTCTTTCAGTCTTACGCGATCTGGCCGCACATGACCGTTTTCGAAAACGTGGCATATCCGCTGACCATCCAGCGCCGTCCCCGCCGTTCCAAAAGCGAGATCAGACAGAAGGTGGAAGAGGTGCTGAAGGTCGTCGGGCTGCACGGCTTGGAGGACCGGCCGGCGCCAAAACTCTCCGGCGGACAGCAGCAGCGGGTCGCTTTTGCACGCGCGCTTGTGAACGAGCCCAAGGTCATGCTCCTGGACGAGCCCTTGAGCAACCTGGACGCCAAGCTCAGAGAGCAGATGCGCTTTGAGATCAAGGCGCTGCAGAGGAGGGTCAATATCACAACGATTTACGTCACCCATGACCAGGCCGAGGCGCTCGCCATTTCCGATCAGATCGCCGTGATGCATGCGGGAAAACTGATCGAAGTCGGCACCGCTCATCAACTCTACTCGCGCCCGAAACGAAAGTTTACGGCGACATTCTTGGGCCTCACGAACCTCATCGAGGGAAAAGTGGTGGAACTGGGAGGCGACTCCAGGCCCGGACAGATGGAGACCAAGAAGGGAATCTTCTCTTTCGTCCCAGCTACCGGTCTCACGAAAGGCGAGACTGCGGTGCTGTCGATCCGTCCAGAGCACATCCAGGTGCACAAACAACAGCCCCAAGGGCTTGAGAACGTAGTGGAGGGCACGGTTAAGGAAGCGGTCTTCATGGGGGATGCCTATCACTGCCAGATCGCTGTTGGAGACCTATTGTTGCGGGTTCACACCCATCCTTTTCTCAGCATGAGCCCGGGCGAAAAGGTTTACCTCCATCTAGACCCGCAGAGCTGCAATGGTCTTCCGGCTGAAGATGTTGAGGGAATGGATGAGTCGATGTTGGGAGCGTAATCGTGCTCAAATTCGTGTTCGTGGCTCGTGCTCGTGTTCGTCAAAGAACTCTTAACCGAGCACGTTCACGAATAACGAGCACGGATATTAGGAAGGAGATTTTTCATGACTGCGTTAGAAGCGAAAAAATTTGCCGAAAAGGAGATCAAGACCGGGAAGACCCCTACTTACGAAGATCTCAGAGACTGGCTTGAGGTTGTCGACGGTCTGGGGGAACTCAAGAAGATCGACGGCGTGGATTGGAACCTGGAGATGGGGACCCTGGCTGAGCTGGTCGCGCGCGAGAGTAAGGGTTCCGTGCCGGCCGTTCTCTTCGACAATATTAAGGACTATCCCAAGGGCTACCGCGCTCTCTTTGCCCAAAACGCCTCTTTCAAGAGAATGGCGCTGAACCTGGGATTGCCCTTGGAGCTTTCGGGCCCGGACTTGGTCCGCGCCTTTCGCCAGAAGCTTGCGGGGCACAAACCGATCCCTCACAAGGTCGTGAAGAACGGTCCCATTCTGGAGAACGTCCTTTCAGGAAAAGATATCAATCTGCTTAAGTTTCCGGTTCCTTTCATGCACGAGCTGGACGGTGGGCGCTTCATCGGCACGGCCTGCCTGGTCATAACGAAAGATCCCGAAGAGGGTTGGGTCAACTTCGGCGCTTACCGGGGGATGGTCCATAATGAAAACAGTATGGGGCTCTACATCTCCCCAGGCAAACATGGTCGCATCCAACGCCAAAAATATTTTGATCAGGGGAAACCCTGTCCGGTCGTTATCTCGGTGGGTCAGGATCCTGTCCTGTTTATGGTCTCTGGCAACGAAATTGACTACGGCATCTCCGAGTTTGATTACGCGGGCGGACTAAAGGGCGCTCCGGTTGAAGTCATCGAGGGTCATGCTACCGGGCTTCCCTTTCCCGCGCGCGCAGAAATTGTCATTGAGGGCTTCATGCAACCGAGCGACGTTCAGACGGAGGGACCCTTTGGCGAATGGACCGGCTACTATGCGAGCTCGAGTCGGCCGGAGCCGGTTGTGCGGGTCGAACGTATCTACCACCGCAACAACCCCATCCTCTGCTGTGCCCGGCCTGGAAGGCCTCCCTCGGACTATTCTTTGGCGAAGTGTTTCGTAAAGTCCGCTCTTATCTGGGATCAGGTCGAGAGGGCCGGAGTGCCGGACGTAAAAGGGGTCTGGTGCCACGAGGCCGGAGGGGGCAGACTGCTCAACATCATCTCCATCAAGCAGCGCTACCCCGGGCACGCGCGCCAGGCGATGCTGGTGGCCTCGCAGGTCCATGCCGGCGCCTATTTGGGCCGCTACGTGATCGTGGTGGACGAGGACATCGATCCGACCAATACTTTCGATGTCCTGTGGGCCGTGGCTACGCGCTCCGATCCGGTCGAATCGATCGAGATCCTGCGCCGCTGCTGGAGCGGCCCGCTGGACCCGAGAATTCAGTCGGGAAAAAAGGGTTTTAACTCCCGCGCGATCATTGACGCCTGCCGTCCATTCGAGTGGATGAAGGACTTCCCGCCTGTGGCTGAGTCCAGCCCCGAGCTCAAAGAGAAAGTCAAGGCGAAGTGGAAGAAGGTGATCGAGGGGTAAGCCCAATCTCCATTGTTCCTGTTGCATCAAGTTTTTCCCCTACCGACCTTCCCGCTGTCTCTTACCGGGGGCGCGGCGGGTGAACGGAGAACACCGGGCAAACGGCGTTGCGCACGACCTCTTCAGTCACGCTGCCCAGCAGCATGTGGGCAAGGCCGGTTCTTCCGTGGGTGGACATCACTATCAGATCGCTCCCTTCGCTTTCGGCCTCGGCTAAGATCTTTGCCGCCGGCGACCCGATCTCTACTTTCTCGCGGACCTCGACCAACGGGAGCAGCTCAGCGAAATTCTCACTCAAAAACTGAGAAAGGGCTTTTCGGTGTTTCTCTAGAAGATCCGGGGTCGAATGGGCCTTGTAGCTCGCGAGCTCGCTGACATCAGCAGCGTGGAACACGGTGACTGCCGCGCCCCATCCCCTGGCCAAATCCAAAGCGTAGCGCACTCCAAGACGAGACAGTTCTGAAAGGTCGGTCGGTGCCAGGATTTTTTCAACCTTCTTCATAAAGCCTCCTTTCTACCGTGCTGCTACTTTTATCGAATCCGCACGAGACCTGCAAAGGGAACTATCACACACTCGATCCGTTCCGTTTTCAATCCAAAGCCGCCAGCCATTCCAGGAGCTGTGGCAACCGGACTTTCGGAGGGTTCACGTTCCAATTGCACATCGGCTCTCGCTTTGTTAAGTTGAGATGAGTTTTTTCGCGCAGAGGGCATATGCCAAGGAGACAATTTAAGTTTGTTGGCCAAAATGTTCTCAGGGTAGACGGGGTTGAAAAGGTAACAGGAAAAGCAAAATTCACCGGGGATCTTGTGATCCCCGGGATGCTCTACGGCAAAATCCTCCGAAGTCCCTATCCGCACGCCCGCATCGTTGGCATTGATAGTTCTGCGGCAGAGGCGCTGCCCGGCGTGGCCGCGGTGCTCACCGCAGCCGACATCGGTGGTATCAATCCCTATTACAACGGCCGTCCAGTTGTCGCCATCAACAAAGTCCGCTACGCAGGGGAGCCTGTGGCAGCCGTCGCGGCCGAAGATCAGGAGACTGCCGAGGAGGGGCTATCCCTTATCACGGTCAACTACGAAGAGCTTCCCGCGGCCGTCGGTCTGGACGCGGCCCTAGGAGAGGGCGCGCCCCTGATCCATGAGAACTTAAGCGACAACATCTGCAGCCACGAGCATGTGGAAAAAGGCGACATTGAACAGGGCTTTGCCGAGTCCGACGAGATCTTCGAAGATATCTCCACCTTTCCCATGGTCTACCACTATGCCATGGAGCCGCACTCGGTGATCGCCGATTTCAACGATGAGGGGATCACGGTGTGGTCCTCGGCCCAGCATCCTTTCCAGGTTCGGGGTGATCTCGCAAGAATTTTCGGCTTGCATCCGACCAAGGTAAGAATGGTTATTCCTTTCCTGGGCGGCGGCTTCGGCAGCAAGTCCTACACGAAATTTGAGCCGCTGGTGGTCGCTCTCGCGCGCAAGGCGAGAAGGCCGGTGCGGATCTGCAACTCCGTTACCGAATCCATGCTTACTGTCCGGCGGCATGGGGCCAGAGTGAGATTGAAGACCGGAGTCAAAAGAGACGGCACTTTAATGGCGCGTGAGGCTGAGATCTACCTCGATACGGGTGGTTATGCGGACAACGGTCCCGCAGTCACGATCCGCGCCGCCACCAGGGTCTTGGGGCCTTACAGGATTCCCCACATCCGCAGTGACGCTTACGGGGTCTACACGAATTCCGGCTCGGCCGGTTCGTTCCGCGCCATCGGCGCACCGCAGACGATCTTTGCCTCGGAGTCGCAGATGGATACCATCGCCTCCAGGCTAGGTATCGATCCGGCCGAGCTGAGACTCAAGAATTTTCTTAAGAAGGGAGAGGAGCTTCGTCCCAAGCTGCGCGGGATGGACGCGGACCTCGCGTCAAATCTCAAAAGGCTCGTCTCGGCTAGCCAGTGGAAGAGGCGCTCCAAGAAAAAAGGGGCTGCCATGGGGCTTGCCTGCGGCGCGACCAACGCCGGCGGCACGCCGATTTCCGTGGCGATGGTCCGTCTCCAGCCGGACGGCTCGCTGATAGTTTTTGCCGGCAGCACGGAGATGGGGCAGGGGGTAAGAACGGTCCTTTCCCAGATCATCGCCGACGAGCTTAGCCTGCCGCTGGAAGCCATTCACATCGGCGGGGCGGACACTAAAGTCACGCCTTACGACGCTTCTACCGGATCAAGCCGCTCGACGACGCTCATGGGCACCGCGGTGCTGCGGGCGGCGCGCGATCTCAAGAATCAGCTTCTCAAAATCGGCGCCGAGGCTTTCCACGCCAAACCGAGTCAGATTCGGCTGGTTGACGGCACCCTGATCTGCGGCGAGATGAGGTTGACCTTTCGTGAGGCCTTGCAGCGCCGTTTCGGTGGCTCCGGCGGTGAGCTGATCGGCAACGGTGATGTCGGGCCGGAAATCACCGGCACCTTGCCGGTAATCTGGGAGATCGGCATGGGGACCGCCGAGCTGGATGTGGACGAAGAGACTGGAGTGGTCACCATTAAGCGCTATGTTTCGGTGGCGGACGTGGGAAAGGCGATCCATCCTGAAGGCTGCGTCGGCCAGGAAGAGGGCGCAGCCATGATGGGGATTGGCCACACCATGTTCGAGCAGATGGTCTATGAGGGAGGCCAGCTCGTCAATTCCAATCTCGTTGATTACCGTGTTCCTGGCTTTAAAGATGTTCCCAGAGAGTTTCACACCGTTCTCGTCGAGAACAAAGACGGCCCCGGACCCTACGGTGCACGCGGCATGGGTGAGGGAGGGCTTGTCTCCGTCGCCCCGGCGATCACCAATGCGCTGGCCCGCGGCTACGGCATCCGCGTCAAAGATTTGCCGCTCACCCCCGAGCGGGTGTGGAGAGCCCTTAAGGAGAGGGCGAAGAGAAAATAACTTCCCTTTGAACTCTTTCCATTTGAAAGCTTATGCATCGTGATGCACTCTTGTGGGATAATTTGACATCTAAAAGCATATAGATTAGGCTGTTTGATATGCGGACGACTCTTGATATTCCCAAGGAACTGGTTGAAGAGGCTCAGCGTCTATTAGGCTTCAAGTCGAAAACCGATACCATTGTTCTCTCCCTTCAGGAATTAATCCGTCGCCGGCGCATTGAAGAACTTAAAAGGTTATTAGGCTCGGTCAAGCTTGAGCTCGACATCGCGACTTCCCGCCGCAGACGCCGGCGCAGCGCATGATCGTCGTCGATACTTCGGTGTGGATAGCGGCGTTCCGCGACGATAAAGGCAGGGAAGCGCGCCATCTGCACACGCTGTTAGACGGTGATGAGGTAGCCCTGGCTGCACCGGTTCGCGTAGAGATTTTATCGGGTGCATCTCGGCGAGATCGTCCCAGATTGCGACGGACCCTTTCTGCACTTCCAGTCTATTATCCTTCCGGAGATACATGGGCTCGTATTGAGGGCTGGCTTGATACAATAAGTGTGGGGGGTGACTGGTTTGGAGTGGGGGACCTTCTCATTGCGGCCATAGCGGCGGAACAAGGTGTGGCCGTTTGGTCACTAGACGATGACTTTGCTCGAATGGCCCGTCTGAAATTGGTTGAGCTTTATCGGCCCGCCTAGACCTCTGGCACGGTCTGTAGAGCGGAATTACGCTGGTACGAGGCGCATGGGGTCGGTAAGAGAGGAGAAGATTACCTCTACCCAGGAGATTATTTTCTTCCAATAGAGGTCCCGAAGGCTGCGCAGGAAGTGCTCTCGGCCGGCACCTAATCAGCGGATTTCTTTTTTCATCCCCGAAAATTTTCTTGCCAGCCCCAACGGCTGGCGTATAATCCCCAACATCTAGTCTCAAAGAGTAGTGTTTCCCTTATGCCTGACGTTCGGACTATCCACGTATTTATCGCCTCACCCGGAGACCTCGCGGTGGAGCGGCGTAAGTTCAAGGACATCATTGACGAATTAAACTCCGGCTTCGGGGACGGAGCAGGCGTGAAGTTTGTGCCGCTCGGCTGGGAGGATACGTTGGCGACGACCGGGCGGCGGTCGCAGAGCGTGATCAACAAGGAGATCGACCGTTGCGACGTGTTTGTTCTTGCCTTGAATCGGCGGTGGGGTCAGGAGGCCCCAGACGCCAAGCCATACACGTCGTACACTGAAGAGGAATTTCACAGGGCACTGGACCGATGGAAGAAAACCGGCGCACCCGAAATTTTCGTCTTCTTCAAACGCGTCGATGCCGCATCCATGGGCGATCCTGGTCCGCAGCTCAAAAAAGTACTGGCGTTCCGCAAGTCGCTCGAAGAATCCCGGAAGGTGCTCCACCACTTCTTTGGAGACGAGAAGGAGTTTGGCAACGAGATCGACAAGCATCTGCGTGCCTACGCCAAGGGTGAGATTCTGCCCGTGGACGATAAGCGCAACGTCGTGATTTTGCCGCTCGAATATATTGACGAAGTAACAAAAGCGAGGGAGGAAGCCGAGCGGCACCGCAAGCTCGCCGACGCGGCATTAAAGCGACTCAAAGCACGCAGAAAGCCGCGACGCAAAAGGAAAGCCCCAGAGCAACGACAAAATCAGAACGAGGCTGCGGCGAAACTAGCCCTCGCTCGGGCCGAAGAACTAGCCCTTGTCCTTGCGGAACAAGCAGCTAAAGCTGCTCTCGACGGTCGGGTCGAGGAAGCACGACAACTGTTCGCCAAGGCCCACATCGGCACTACAAGATTGCGGGTGCTTTATCTAGCCTACGATTTTTACATGCGAACAGGAGAGCTAAACGCGGCAGAGGAGATGCTTGAGCGTTGGTTGGCGATTAGTGGTCGGGATGTCGATAACGGCGATACTGCGGCTGCACTCGGTAACCTCGGCCTGATATCCGAGAGGTTGGGCAATCTGGACCGAGCCGAGAACATGTTCAAGAAGGCAATCACTATATATGAAAAGCTGGGCAGTCAGCGGGACATGGCTACCGGCTACGGCAACCTCGGTGTGATCTACAGCATGCGTGGCGATTTGGAAAGGGCCGAAGAAATGTACACGAAATCCCTGGCCATCACCGAGAAGCTTGGGGACCAAGAAGACACGGCCAGTGGCTATGGCAATCTTGGCCTTATCTATAGAACGCGAGGCAATCTGGATCACGCGGAGGAGATGTTCAAGAAGGCATTGAGTATCTATGAAAACCTCGGCCATCAGGAAGGCAAGGCCAGCCAATACACTAATTTTGGACTGATCTACAAGACGCGAGGCGATCTGCGGCGTGCGGAAGAGATGCACAAAAAAGCACTGGCGATCTATGAAAAGCTTGGACATCAGCAAGGCACGGCCGGTCAATACGCCAATCTTGGCCTAATCTACAGGACGCGAGGCGATCTGCAGCGTGCGGAAGAGATGCACAAGAAAGCCCTGATGATCTATGAAAAGCTAGGATATCCGGAAGGTATGGCCCACCAATATGGCAATCTGAGCCTGATCTATGAGACGCGGAGCGACCTAGACCGAGCCCAAGTAATGCTCAGGCAGTCATTGGCGATTTATGAGAGACTCGGTCATCAGGAAGGCATTGCCAAGAGCTATGGTAACCTCGGCCGGATCTACCAACAGCGGGGTGATCTGGAGAGAGCCGAAGAAATGTACACGAAATCCCTGGCCATCACCGAAAAGCTTGGGGACCAAGAAGACACGGCCAGTGGCTATGGTAACCTCGGCGGGGTCTACCAGCAGCGGGGTGATCTGGAAAGGGCCGAACAAATGTACAAGAAGTCGCTGGCGATCAATGAAAGGCTTGGCCGCCAGGAGGGCGTGGCCAACCAATATGATAGCCTCGGCGGAGTTTACAAGGAGCGAGGCGATCTAGACCGGGCCGAGGAGATGTACAAGAAGTCGCTGGCGATCAATGAAAAGCTTGGCCTTCTGGAAGGCATGGCAACCAACTACGTCAACCTTGGTTTGATTGCCAAAGATCGGGGTCATTTCGAGACCGCGAGGGAACTCTGGTCCAAGGCACGCGAACTCTACTCTAAGATTGGTATTCCCCATGAGGCGCAGAAAATCGAGCGTTTGCTTGCTAGCTTGCCGGAGGAAAAATGATATCCAACATTTTACGGCGTGGGTTCCCTAATAGGTTGATCGGGCGTGTCTGACCCGAGCACGAACAGGCGAAATACCCTTAAAAGAAAAACTACACTCGCGAGGAGATTTAGCAATGTCAAAGAATCAGGCCGCAAACGAAGGCATAAGAAAGGACATAAGTAACAGACTCCTTGCCCAACTAAAACAGAGATTTGCGTCAGAAGTATTATGGCATTTTGTTGGCAGAGGCAAATCGGATCATGAAAGCTACCAGATACTCCTATCTATACTAAGGACTGGCCTTAAGGTGGGAGAAAAAAATGAATTTAAATTTGTTGACCCAGCAACGAACGAGATCCAGACGTTGTGGGGATATCCCGTCTGCTGTTTAGCGGATATACCCCTAAAGGACCTTCACATCCATGCCGAACGGTATGGACGGTTTGCCATTGGGTTTCATAAGGAAAGCGCTATCAGTAGTAATTTTAACCCGGTTCTGTATATCAACCAGTACTCATCAGTGTTTCACCATTTTATACTAAGACGCAATGAAGTCGAAGGATATTTGGAACGTACGAACAGCGATATCGCCGGAAAATTTCAAGAATTGCTTCTCCTCCTTGGCTCGGTGACAAAATCGGGCGACCTCAAGGCTAATCCGGTGGCTGCCCTTATGTTGGACGAAATGCAACTAAATAATTTTTACTACGAAAGAGAATGGCGATCTATCTACAATTGGGACTTCCAGAAGGACGACGTAGCTATACTAATTATGCCCGACGAAACGTTGGATGATTTCAGAAAAGACAGAAAGCGTGGAGATCTGAGAATTGATGAAGACACCCCCATTCTTCCCTTCAGCATGGTATACCGCTTGTGATATTCGGGAGAAAAAAGGGTCGGGAGTCTTAAAGAGGCATGCGAGGTTTCCCATATCTTAGTGGTCTCCAGTCAGATGGTTGTTGAAAAAGTTAAGCAGATGAGGCGTGGAGTCCGAAATCGTGCCTAATCAAACCCCTTTCTACCCAAAGCGTAAGCTGGCGGTTGGAAACGCCTATACCCGGATTGACCGAGAGCTCATAACGCCTTGGGTCTTCTTTAATTCAGGGAAGCCGCTGAAGGTGACGAACTGCGAGGGCAGGGCTCTCAGGTACTCTAACGTGGAGTTCGAGGGAAGTCCACGGGAGATATTTTGGGGTGGTTTCTTTGAACCGGATTTTAGAAAAGTGATTACCGAGCAGATAGACCAGACCGCCAAGGACTGCGAGGCGTACCCAGAATTAGTAGACACTGTGTTAGATGAGACTGCTGATCTCTTGCGCGAGTTTGTGCAGAAGGCTTACGAGCACCTGGCCGAGATTGACCAGAGGTTGCGTGGGAAAGGTTACCCGAACAGCGTTCAGCGGCGACCGGTGGACGATAAAATCGAGGCAATGACCAGCCTCCTGGACGACCATATCGAGGCTGCAAAAAAACTCGCGGCACTTGCCAGATGGGCCGACATTTCTCTAGAAGAAGAACAAAAGAACCTTCTTGTCATGCTTGCCGAGGCCGCGAGAAACGTTCCTCAGGATCAACGAGAACCGGCTAGATTTACCGAAGATCGTTCACAAGGTTATTTATTCCACCCGGGCTTCAGAGGCCGAGAGCCTCAGGCATATCTTGGCGATCTAAAAGTGCTTGCGGGCGAACGTCTCATTGACCTTAAGCAAACATCTTCGTCGGCTGTTTGGCTGATCGATATCGTCCCTAAGGGGTTCTCTTACTACGGGTATCTCAAGCGACAGATGGGAAAACCGACGCAGAGGATCGAAGCCGAGATGAAACACCACATTGGTTCACACCGATTTCGATCGGCGTACGCGGAGGCCTACCGGAAGTGGAGCGCCGCTGAGGACCTGCTGTGGAGCGAAGAATCAGAACGTCACCTAACCACAATAGGGCATCATTGCCGGGAGGCTCTCCAGGAATTCGCTGATGTTTTGGTCCAGCGTTACTGCCCGCCGAATGTTGATTCAGATAAGGCTCATACCAAAAACCGTTTAAGGTCAGTTCTCGAATTTCACGCCGGTAAGCTGAGCAACACGGAGGGAGACTTCCTGCGAACCTTGCTGGATTATTGGGAAAGCGTGAATAATCTTGTTCAGCGCCAGATACACGGGATGCAAAAAGGAAAGGAGTCTTTGATCTGGGAAGACGCACGGCGTGTCGTTTTTCAGACCCTGGTGCTGATGTTCGAAGTTGATAGAGCCCTTTCACGGGTGGTGTCGTGAGGTTAGACAAGGGGCGGAGCGGACTCAGGGTTGAATACCTGGACGCAAAGGGTGAGGTTGGCTATGAACTATGACGAGGACAAGATCGACGAGGTTGTTTTGGCTCTGATGTATCTTACCCTCCACAATGGGGTCCGGGCGTGGAAAGGTTTTGACTTTGCGGTGTTGGATCGCCTGTGCGAGAAAGGTCTCATCTGTGATCCCAAAAATAGGACCAAGTCTGTTGTGCTAACGGAGGAAGGACTGGCCAGGTCAAGGGCTCTTTTCGAGCAATATTTCGGTAGACGGGGGTGAGATATGCCGAATGTCAAATTGCCCACGGGCGCGGGTGTGGAGGGCGTTGAGAGATAAAAAAAATTAGCCCATCTCTGTGGAGATCCGTCGCTGCGAGGCGGATGGCTTGCGTAATTTTATGGTGGGGTCTTGATAAGGATCTGAAAATAGTGCTAAATTCAGCACATAATAAGACATTAGAAAAGGAGCCTTTTTGTTATGTCCATTAACATTACCGAAGATATCTGCTCGGTCACGGAACTAAAGCGTCATACGCGACAGGTCCTTCGGCAGGTTCATCAATCCAGGCGCCCAGTGGTGCTTACGGTGAACGGTAAAGCGGATGCTGTCCTTGTGGATGCGAAAACTTATGAGAAGCACCTTAAGGCCGCAAATTTGTCTAGACTCCTTGCTGTGGCGGAGGGAGATGTCGCCATGAAGCGTACCAGACCTATGCGCTCATTCCTCAAAGAGCTCAAACATGCCGGCAAGGTTTGAGGTTAGGGTCACAAAGTCTGCGGAGACTGATATCGAGGAGATAAAGAGTTATATTGCTGCTGACAGCCCGTCCGAGGCCATAAAATTTGTTCTCCACTTAGAAAAACAAGTTCACACCCTTGAACGCTTCCCGGAAAGATGCCCCTTAATTCCCGAAAATGAACTCCTAGGGACCCGTTACCGGCATCTTCTTTTCGGCGAGTACCGGACAATATTCCGGGTTAGTGGAAAGAGGGTCTATGTATTGCGCGTCATCCACGGCGCTCGCCTACTCGACAGCTCTATCCTTGAGGAAAAGGACTGAGCCTGCCCAGTCAGATAAATCTTCTTGCCATAGCTCCAGCCGGGGGTATAATCTCCTTCCTCATTGGCCGAGGAGGTGTCCTATACGAGTGCCTTCTGATCCTGTAAACGGCGTCGTTGCGAAAGGTTACGCAGGAACCACGGGCGTTCTGCTAGCGATGGATATCGATCCTCACGCGCGCAAGGGCTGCTCGGCTTCGCCATCGAGCGGGAGACGCTTAGCGGACCGTACGTGGGGCGGAAGAAGGGGATAAGTTGAAGATGGCCGATCGGATCCGATTCGCGGGGAAAAACTAGGAGGAGTCACAGATATGGCAGAAAGAATAGTTTCCATGCACGCGGCATACAAAAGCGGAAAGGAGATCGTGGATGGTTTTCTGGCCCGTCCTAACGTGAGCGAAGCGCGGGACGCGATAGTTTTGATTCATGGCTATAGGGGTCTCGATGACAGTCACAGGGCAGTGACGCGCAGGTTCGCCAAGGAGGGCTTCGTCGCCCTTTCGCCGGATCTTTTTCATGGCAGGATCTATAACACCCCCGAGACTTGCGCCTTGGCGAAGACCTCCCTGGATATTCCCCGCGCCGTTGAGAAGGTCTGTGACAGCATTGCCTATCTCCGCAGGCTCCCTTACGTGGGGAAGAGGAAGGTTGCCGTGCTTGGTTTTTGTATGGGCGGTGGCTTGGCGCTCTATGCCCTGGCAAAGTCGAGGGGCTTTGCCGCGGGAGTCATTTACTATCAGAGTCTTTTCCCGGACCCGGAGGATCTGCGCGGAATCAAGGTCCCCGTGCAGTGCCACTACGGGACTGAAGATCACAACACCACAAAAAAGGAGATCGAGCTGTTTCAAGAGGCCTTGGACCGCTACGGCAAGAAATACGAGATCCACATGTACGAAGGGGCAGGACATGCCTTTCTGAACAATCCTTCCGGAAAGAACGAGGCGAACCGCAAGGCGGCGGCGGAGTCTGTGGCCAAAACCGGCAAGTGGCTGAGAAAGCTGTTCTCCTAAGACTGTACTGGGGTGCTAGCTAAGAAGGAGAGGATCTCCTTGAGGCTTTGCACCCGCCGGAAAGAATTAAGCCCGCTTCTGTTATTGCGATCCAGCAACACCCCCATCATTCCAGCGCTGTTTGCCCCAGCCGCATCTTTATCGAGGCTGTCTCCTACATGCAGCGCTTCCTCGGCATTCAGTTGGTGCAGTCCCAGGGCCGCCTGGAATATCTCTGGCGCCGGCTTGGCATAACCGACGTGACTCGATAGGAGCACGGAATCAAAGCACGAGGCGATGCCGAGACCGTCGAGGATACCGATGAGGCGGGAATCAAAGTTCGAGAGCACATCGAGAATCAACCCGCGCTCCTTAAGAGCCGCCAGCGTCTCCACGGTCTCGGGATAGAGAGACCACGAGTCGGGCCTGCCGAAATAGGAAAAAAGCTCTGAAAAGTAATCCTCGAAGCGAGGGAAAGGGCCGTACGGCTCGAAGACCCTTCTCACCAACTCTTCCCACCACTGGCGCTCTAGGCCTTTCAGCTCCCGGGCCTGGGCCCCGGGGAAAGCGAGGGGAGGAGCAGAGGAGAAGCAGCTACGGAACCGTTGGCCGATCTCCTCGGCAGGAGCCTCCATTCCATACTTTCTGGCCGTTAAGGCATAGCTCTCGCCAACGCGTCTGACGGGCCGGATGAGCGTGCCGGCAGCGTCGAAAAAAACAGCTTTGATAGTCATAAAATTCAGGCAATAGGCATTAGGCAATAGTAAAAACATGCATGAGAGAAAAAAGGTTTTCTTTCTCTTAACTATTGCCTGTTGCCTAATGCCTTTGTTGAAACTGTTCCATCTTCCATTATAATGAATCACGATGCAAGGCGAAGATGCTCTCGTGATTGTCGATGTCCAGAACGATTTCTGCCCCGGCGGAGCGCTTCCGGTGGCCGCGGGAGATACGGTGGTCGCGGCGCTGAACCGCTATATTGAGAACTTCAAGGCCGCCCATCTGCCGATATTTGCCACGCGCGACTGGCATCCTGAAAGCACCAGCCATTTCAATACTTGTGGCGGCGTGTGGCCCCCTCATTGCGTCCAGGGGACCAGGGGAGCTGAGTTTCATCCGCATCTGGCGCTCCCCGATGACATCGTGGTTGTCTCCAAGGGCATGGGTTGCGATGAGGATAGCTACTCGGGATTTCAGGGGACAGACGGTAGCGGGGTGCCATTGGCTGATCTATTGCGGCAGTGCGGCGCGAAGCGCCTCTTCGTGGGCGGATTGGCGACCGATTACTGCGTCAAACATACGGTCCTGGACGGGCTCAAAGAGGAATTTCAGGTGGTATTACTCGAAGACGCTATTAGGGCCGTTGATCTCCAGCCCGGCGATGGCGAACGAGCCATCGCGGAGATGATACGGGCCGGAGCTGACAAGAGCAGCGGCCGGGAGCAAATCCCTGCGTAATCCGGGACGTCCTCATAAAAACCGCCCCGTCATTTTCTTTCTCCCCATACCAAGGTCCAGAAGGCGAAGGTCTCAAGAGCAAAGGGGCCGAAGCCCAGGAATCCCAGCACAGGCATCTCAAAAATTTGCGCCATTTGCGGAATAGGGACAGTATAGATCCACTTCGTATAGGCCCAATAGTTCCAGAATTCCCAGAAAAAGCCGCACACGTAGCCGGCGACTAGAAACACAGTTGTTCTTCCGAGATCTCCTTTTTGCCAGTCGCGGAGCAGTGAAGGGTGGCCCGCCCGGTCGTTGATCGGATCGAGCAGAAAAAAGAGGCCGAGCCATACGGACCAGAAAAAGAGTTTAGGGAAAATGAAGGGCAGGAGGGAAAGAAAGATGCCCGAAATAAAAAGGCGGAGAGAAGAGTTACGCCATTTTTCAGGGATCAGGGGGCGGGTTCTGAGTCCTCTTGCTGCCCATGGCAGGGAGCCGAGCAGCTCCGCCGTCTCATACAGCGCCGGGATGACGGTGGCGAAAGAAACTATTTTCATAGGGATTTCGATCCATTTTTCCGGCGGGGTATTGATGTAGAGCCAGTTCTGAATGACCGCGTTGTACCATTCGAAGAGATACCAGTAGAGGGCGGAAATCGGCAGCATGAGGAGAAACTCCCGGGGCCGGTGAGTGATCAACGAACGGCCATGGCGGCGGAAGTTTAAGGAATCGAGAACTAGAATGTAGCCGTACCAAAAGAGGGGAAATACATACTGTGACCAGGGAAGGACATGGATGAAAGTGAGTCCCTCTCCTAAAAGAACTAAGGTGAGTCCCAAGAGGCCGAGTGAGCGCATCTGGATTTCTGTTAGGCTCTTGTCTATTGTCCGACTTCTGTTGTTTAATGTCCATAAGAGCGAGAGAGAAAATGAATGAGGTCTTGAACGCTGAGAATGCATTCGCTGAAGAACTCGAGACTGCGGAAAAGGCGGTCAGGGAAGCGGGATGGATCATCATGGCCCTCTACGGGAAAGATTACCGAGTAGAGGAGAAAAGCAAAGGCAATCCCGTGACCACCGCGGACCTCGAAGCCAATCGCAGGATCCAGGAGATCATTCGGGGGCGTTATCCTGAGGATGGCTGGCTTTCCGAAGAGGATAAGGACGACCTCAGGCGGCTCGGATCGTCCCGCGTGTGGGTCGTCGATCCCATAGACGGAACCAAGGAGTTTATTGCTGGTGTGCCGCAGTTTGCCGTGTCCGTTGGTTTGGTGATGGAGGGGCATCCGGTTCTGGGAGTGGTCTACAACCCGCCGGAGGAGAAACTGTACCGCGCCGTGAAAAGGCGCGGGGCGTTTTTGAATGAGCAGCCGATTCACCTCTCTCGGCGCGAAGAGGTCAAGGGTGCTTCCCTGCTGGTAAGCCGGTCGGAGCCACGCCGGAAGTTCCAGTCATTTGCTGATATCTGTAGGCTGGAGCCCATTGGCAGCATCGCTTATCGCTTGGCGATGGTTGCCGAAGGAGTCGGAGACGGCACGCTGACATTCCGTTCGCTCCGCGAGTGGGATGTCTGTGCCGGAGTGCTGATCGTGGAGGAGGCGGGAGGGGTGGTGGTGGATGGCAGCGGCCGTGGCCTCGTTTTCAATCAGCAAGATCCCCGGTACCACGGGATCATTGCCTCCAACGAGGTCCTGACCGGGAACCTGCAGGGGATGGTGGCAAAAATTTTAGCCGAGAAAAGGTGAAATTTTCGCCTGATTTGGCTATGCTGGATCCGGTGGCGCGGAAAAATGGGCCGGTGTGTTTACTGCGGCGATCAGCGCGGCTTCTGGTCTAAAACTTGCGGGGACTGCAGGAGGCTTCTGGCGCGGGTTCAGGAGCTAAGGGGTCGCGTGGGATATGGGGAGTTCCTCGACGGGCTGGCAGGCACCGGGGTCTCCAAGGAAAAGATCATGGGTTTTCTTAAGGCAGATCCAGACGGCAAGGGGAGCATTCAGGACCAGGTGACCGCCGAGATGGCAAGCGAGCTCATGAAGGTCATGGGGCTCAAAGGGGGCCAGACGCCGCAGGAGGTAAAACGAATCCGCGGGATGATCGGCAAGGAATCGAAGTAGCCAGAAACCTAGGTGAGTTTTCGGCTGATTCCTGAAAGCTGACCGCTGAATGAGATGTATTTGACCATCTACCTCTCTCTTTTCTTTCTCTCCCTCTACCTGCTGGGCCTGTTGATCCGCAGGGTCTATTTCTTCCGCGATCAGGCCCGGATGCTGCAGGAGAGCAGACCGGGCGGAAGGGTGATCGCCCGGGTGGAGGAGGTGGGGCCGGGATCGGTAAAGAAATTTTGGTTGATCTGCCAGAAATATCGGCTCGATGCCTTCCTCATCAATTACCAGGGGACATTCCACGCCTATGTCAATCGCTGCCGTCACATGACTACTCCGCTCGATTTTGTTCGCTATCAGTTTTTTACCGAAGATGGCAGTCGCCTTGTCTGCCTCACGCATGGGGCCCTGTACGAGCCCGCTTCGGGGCTCTGCGTCGAGGGTCCCTGCAAAGGCCTTTCCCTCTACCGGCTGCCGGTCTTGGTGGACCGGGGGCAGGTGCTGGTGGACTGTCCGCCGGGCGATTTTTCCTTTTTGGCCGAGTGAATCACGGATGGTGGAACAAAGAATGAACAGACAAAAGCGGAAGGGGAGAGTCGTGGCCCGAACCGGGGAGCTTGCGCAGGGGACGACAAAGAAATTTCTTCTCAAATGTCGCGGGAACGCCATCGAGGCGGTCTTGGTAAACTATGAGGGGAGTGTCTACGCCTATGTCAATCGCTGCCGCCATATTCCCATCTCTATGGATTGGGTTGATAACGAGTTTTTTAACGAAGAGAGGCGCTACCTGATCTGTGCCAATCACGGCGCCACCTACGAGCCCACAACCGGAGAATGCATCTGGGGCCCCTGCTTCGGGACCTCCCTGCAGAGCGTGCCCCTGGAGATTAGCGACGGAAAGATTCTTGCCTATTGTCCCGATGAAGAAGACAAAGGAAGAGGTAGGCCCTGAGATTCATGGACAAATGAGCCGCCCGACACCGAAGGGAGAGAAGATAACATGGACCCATGTCTTTTCTGCAGCATTATCAAAGGCGATATCAAGGGAGACATCGTTTACCAAGACAACTCAGTCGTGGCCTTCAGGGACATCAGCCCTAAGGCGCCTGTCCATATCCTGATTGTCCCGCGTAAACACATCGAGACGCTCCTCGACTTGAGAGACGAAGATCAAGGGCTTATCGGGGAGATCTGTTGTGTGGCATCCCAGTTGGCGAAGGATCAGGGCATCTCAAAGGACGGCTTCCGCCTGGTCGCTAACTGTGGGCCCGGGGCAGGACAGAGCGTTTATCACATCCACTTTCATCTCTTGGGTGGCCGGCCTTTTAGTTGGCCGCCGGGGTAAATAGAAGTTGAAAAGTTCAAGGGTTCAAGAGTTCAAACGTTGAACGATTTGAACGGCTTGAACGGTTTAAACAGTCCAAACGGTTCAACGAGCACGAACACGATGAAGGGTTGAAGGGGCAAAAGGCAGTAGGCAACAGGAATAACGAGCCACGAGCACGAACACGAACAACGAACACGAGGTGACCTATGGCGACGATTGAATGGCGCAGTCCGGCGAGTGAGATGGCCGTCAAGCAGTTCGAAGTCGCCGCCGAGAAACTCAACCTCGACAGCAATGTGGCGGCCAGACTGAAAAGGCCGGATCGCGCTCTGATCTTGAGCGTTCCGACGCGGATGGATGATGGGAGGGTGCACGTTTTTACCGGCTACCGGGTTCAGCACAACGACGTCCTGGGTCCTTTCAAAGGGGGAATTCGCTACCATCCTGACGTCAATCTCGGAGAGGTTTCCGCCCTGGCCATGTGGATGACCTGGAAATGCTCGCTTGTCGGGTTGCCTTTTGGCGGGGCGAAGGGGGGGGTTGCCTGCGATCCTATGGAACTTTCCCGCAATGAGCTTCAGGGGATGACGCGGCGGTACACTGCTGAGATCTTCAATTTCATCGGACCCGAAGTGGACGTGCCCGCGCCGGATATGGGGACCAACGAACAGGTGATGGCCTGGGTTATGGATACCTATAGCCAGCATAAAGGCTACGCGGTGGCGGAGATCGTCACCGGGAAGCCAGTCGAAATTGGAGGTACTTTGGGGAGAAGGGAAGCGACGGGTCGCGGTCTCGTCTACACCATTATCGAGGCAGCCAAACATCTAAAGATAGATCTCGCCCGGTGCACGGCAGCCGTGCAGGGCTTTGGCAATGTCGGCTCTGTGGCGGCAAAACAACTAGCCAGTGTCGGCATCAAGGTGATTGCGTTGTCCGATCGGACCGGCGGCTTTTATGATCCGAACGGGCTTCCCGTCGAATGCTTCCTTGAATATGCCGCTAAGAATCCGGAGCTGAGGGGATGTCCTTACGGTGAGCCGATCGGCAATGCGGATCTCCTGGAGTTGAAATGCGATATCCTGGTGCCGGCCGCGCTGGGGATGCAGATCACAAAGGAAAATGCGGGGAGATTGAAGTGTAGGATTTTGGCAGAGGGGGCGAATGGCCCGACGACGTTGGAGGCCGATGAAATCATTAAAGAGAAGGAAATCTTTGTGGTCCCTGACGTCCTGGCAAATGCCGGCGGGGTCATTGTTTCCTACTTCGAATGGGTGCAGGATTTGCAGAATTTCTTTTGGACTGAAGATGAGGTAAATAAGAAACTGAGGGATATATTGACAAAAGCTTTCCATGAAGTTCTTGGGGTGAGTCAACGAGAGAAGGTAGGGATGCGGCTGGCCGCCCTAATGCTGGGCGTGAATCGGGTGGCGAGGGCTATGCTCTGGCGCGGCCTGTATGCGTAGTCAATAGCCAATGGCGAGTAGCGAATGGCCAATGGCAAATGGTTTGTGAAAGGGTGGGGACAGGGTTGAAGTACCATTCGCTATTTGCTATTCACTATTTACTGTTATGATCAATGCAACACAAATCAGACCCGGTATGATCATTGTCTACGAGGGCGACCTCTACCGGGTATCTTCGGTGAACCACCTGACGCCTGGCAACAAGCGCGGGTTTATGCAAACCAAGATGAAAAATCTCAAAACGGGATTCGGCACGGAGCGCAAGTTTCGGTCGGAAGACCGGCTGGAGCAGGCAATGCTGGAGACCCGCGTGATGCAATACCTCTACAGCGAGGGCGATCTCCATACCTTCATGGATACGGAGAACTACGAACAGATTTCCTTGGGGGCCGAAGACATCGGGGATCTCTTGCATTATCTTCTTCCCAACCAGGTAGTGGAGATCGAGTTCTTTGAGGGAAAGCCCGTCGGGATTAGTCCGCCGTCCACCGTGGACCTTGAGGTCGTCGAGACCGAACCAAGCTTGAAGGGGGCGACGGCGAGCGCGTCGTACAAGCCGGCCAGGCTCGAGACCGGGATCACGGTCCAGGTCCCGCCCTTTGTTCAGGTGGGAGACCGAGTCCGCGTGGATCCGTCCGAAGGAAAGTATCTGGAGCGAATTAAATGACTAAAGGCGATAGGCATAACGCATTAGGCACTAGCAGGATCTCTTTTTCTGTTGCCTACTGCCTTATGCCTATCGCCTGTTTTTCTGCCTATTGCCTTCTGCCTGCTTTGTGATTTTTTCCCACACTTCTTCGACTTGCCTTTCTAGTTCCTCCAGATCGCCGTCGTTCTCGATCACGAAGTCGGCCAGTTTTCTCTTTTCTGCCAGGCCCATTTGGGCCTTCAGATGCCGGCAGATTCCCTCTTCGGTGAGGCCATCCCTATCGCGCAGCCTCCTTTTCTGCGTCGCCGAATCACAGGCCACCAGGATCACAGGGCGGAGCCAAAGGTGAACTTGGTTCTCGAAGAGCAAGGGAGCCATGTAGACGATGACCTGAGCCCCTCCGGCGGAGAGTTGCTCGATCCTCTGCTGGGCGAGAGTTCTGATACGGGGGTGAGTGATGGATTCGAGCCGCTTTCGCGCCTGTTGATCTTCGAAGACTTTTCTTCGGAGCTTTGCCCGATCGATGGATTGGTCCGGGCGAAGGATGTCTCTGCCGAAGGCCTTGGCGATCTCCTGCCACGCTTCTTGACCAGGCTCGACAATCTCGCGGGCGAGCGCGTCGGCATCGATGATCCTCGCGCCCAATCGCTGCAGCACGGACGCGACAGTGCTCTTGCCGGAGGCAATCCCGCCGGTCAATCCGATCAGTTTCATATTTTTTTTACTTTATCATTTACACGTCATTAACCCAAGCTAACTTCTTTGTGTT
>JACPSE010000082.1 GCA_016193465.1 Deltaproteobacteria bacterium | reverse complement strand
CTCCAGCGCCTCCTCCCAAGAGATCTCCCGCCACTTGGGATCCACACCCATCCCTTTCTCGGGGTTGGTTCTAACCAACGGAGTCTTCACCCTGGACGGGTCATAAAGACCGATGAGCCCGGCCTGGCCTTTGGGGCAGAGATGCCCTTCGCTCGCCGGACAACCCGGATCTCCTTCGATCTTCACCAGGACGCCATTTTTCCGGTGAGCCACTATGCCACAGGCGGCAAAGCACATGTCACAGACGCTATGAATCCAAACGTCTTCGCTCTCTCTAGGCGCGCTCACTTTTAACCTCCTTCGGGCGGATAGACCCCAACCACCACGCTGACCCTCTCCCCGTTACCCACCTGAGTGTCGAAACCCTGCAATTCCGCGATGTCGCAATCATTTACACACACAAGGGCAGTCGAGCGAAGCTCGCCGGTCGCCTTAAAAACGCTGGCGCGAAAAGGATCGCCGTGTTTCTCTGTCAAGATATCAAGAAGCTCTCTAACAGTGATGCCAGGGACTGCTTCTACCTCCTCCTCTCGGCAACCAATGACGTTACGCACTAAACCCAGGTAGGAAACATTAAGGCAGGTTTTCATCACGATCCTAATATCATGGGCTTTAAATCTCCCTCACTCTAGCGACAGAGGAGCAATTAGTATGCCACCCGCAATTACTCATCTGCCTGTTGTCATACCCATACGGGCAACGGCGTTTATTCCATAAAATAAGAAAAAAATGGCAAGCGCATTCCGATTCCTGCGACTAGACCCTAAAAAGTCCTGGTAAAACACAAAGGACCACGTTGGCCTATCGTAGAGTCGGAGGGCAAAATAATCGAAGGAGGTTTCAAGCCTGTTTGGCTTATGGGACCTGTTTCTTCATTAGTTCTGACTTGAGGACTTTCCCCGTGTGCCCCTTGGGCAGCTCCGCAAGGATAGCCACCGAGCGAGGAAACTTATAATGTGCCAGCCGTTTCTCGCAATGCCTGATCAACTCCTCGGCGGTAGCCTTCGCCAACGGTTTGAGAGTCACAAAGGCAGCGACCTCTTCACCGAGATCGGGGTTCGGAATTCCTACCACGGCGGCCTCGGCGACAGATGAATGGGAAAGGAGAGTCGCTTCGACCTCTTGGGGAAACACGGAATAGCCGCCTCTGAGGATTCGCTCTCGCTTCCTTCCCGCAATCCGGATGAAACCTTCTGGGGAAACGCAAGCCAAGTCTCCCGTTTTGAACCACTCATCCACCATGACCTCATGAGTTTCCTCCCGCGCATCCAGATAACCATCCATGGCGGTCGGAGACTTAATCCACAGCTCGCCGACTTGCCCACAAGACAGGGACCGTCCCGCATCGTCCACGACTCTTATTTCGACGCCAGGAACCGGCCGCCCTATCGCATCGGGAAAGTCGGCCGGATCATCCACAAAATAGGAAATCGGACGGGGCACCTCCGTCATCCCGTAGCCGCGAAGAATTCTTATGCCGGTCCTCTCGCGCCACTCCTGGCATAGCTCCCATGGGCATGGCGCGGCCCCAGAGACCGCCAACCGCAAACTCGACAGATCGGCCGCGGAAAACGCCGGCGAGCTAAGAAGGCGCCTGAAAATCGTTGCGACTCCTGGAAAAACTGTCGCCTGAAATCTCCGGATAGTGTCGAAGACAGCATCGGGCGTGAAGCGCTCAAGAATGGCGACGCTGGCGCCGAATAAAAGCGGGGCCAGCAGGGCCCCGTTCATCCCGAAGTTGTGAGAAAAGGGGAGCACCCCCAGGACCACATCTTCACTGCTGAGGCGCATCACTGGCCCTCCCCAAGATTGGTTTGCAAAGGCCAAAGCGCCATGACTAAAAACAGCCCCTTTAGGTCGCCCGGTACTTCCGGAGGTGTAAACGATTAGCGCGGGAGCAGCGGTCTGCTTCGAGGTAACCCAAGCCCCCTCGTCGAACTCCACCTTCTCAACCACCCCCCTCGGCCTCAGGTCGGCTAGAATTTCTTCAAGCTCCTCTCGCTTGAGACCCGGGTTTAGTGTTGCCGCAGTCGCACCGAGCTTAAGAATGCCAAATAAAGCCGCTGCGAACGTCCATTGGTTTGGCAACAACAGGGCGATTCTGTCGCCGGGGCTTACGCCATGCGTGGCGAGAAAACGTGCAAACGCTGAGGCCCGTTGGTCAAGCTCAGCGTATGAAAGACAACCTTTGTCCCAAACCAATGCAGGCTTATCTCCGAAGAGATTGGCGTTGGATTCGAAAAGGGTGGCTAAATTCGCCTGCACGGATTTACGGGAAAAAATCTTTGAGATTAATGCGGCGCCAGACCTGCGCTGGGATGCGAATCCGAGACGCGTAGGCGCCAAGCGATGGCTTCGCTGTAGCGTCGATCCCCCACTTGGCCGTATAACCATCCTCTCTAGTCGAAGGATCGAGATCCGAACCTCTTGTGTTGCTAATCACGAACACGTCGCGATCAGGCTGACAGCGAGTAGCGAGCGCCCAATTGACTTCACGATCGTTAAAAATATCCACGTCGTGGTCCACCACGACGACCCGCTTCATGTAGAGATCGGCCCCGAGCACGGCGAGGATCGCGTTCTTAGCCTGTCCGCTAGCATGCTGCTCAACGGAAACAAAGCAGGTAAATGGGGCCGGCACCCTCACCGCCCTCACTGAAGGGACCACCGCACGAACCGCCCGGTGGAGATTGGCCTCAATCGGAATAGTGGAGAGAAGCAGATGCTCTAAGTGCCCCACGGAGATGTCCTGAAAAATAGCCCCCACCCGATGTGTGATCGCCTTCACCTTCACGACTTCACGCTTGCGCTCTCCCAGGCTGTATCCGGTGAACTCGCCGAATGGTCCCTCAGAGATGCGTTGTCCTGGAAGGATTTCGGCTTCGATGACTATCTCGGCGTGGGCCGGGACCAGGACTTCTGAGGTTACACACTTAACGATCTCCAGAGGCTCACCCAGAAGCGCCCCCATTATAGCCCGCTCGTCCTCATCGAAGGCGCCGACGGCGAGAGCGCCGAGCGCGATGGCCGGATGGACACCGACAGCAAACGCCACTGGCAAAGCCTGCCCCAGGGACTCAGCCCTCCGCTGCAGCTCCCAAAGGTGCTTCCCGGTAGTGAGATGGATAGACGTCGTGTCCCGGCCCTTGATCATAAGCCGGTTATAAGAGCAGTTCCAGCTTCCGTTTGTCGGATCTTTAGCGAATGTAATCGCCGCCGTCACGTAGGGACCAACGTCACCTTCATGGTGGATTATTTGGGGAAAATCGTACAGGTTGACACGATCACCTGCGAGCACCACCTCTTTTACCGGACCCGTAGAGACAGCCTTGGGTGGGATGGGTTTTTCCAGGGCGCGGAGATAGGCCCGCTGCGTCTCGCCGGCGGCAACATTCATCGCCAGGGCGAGCCGAGAACGGCTTGCATGAAGGTTAGTCAAAACCGGGAATTTGGTTCCCTTGACACTTTGGAATAGCAGGACCGGCCGCCTTTTTGCCTCGCGCTCCAGCTTGGCCACAACTGCGGTAATTTCGAAGGCAGGATCTATCTCTTTTGGGACGGTCAGGAAATCTTCTGGCTGGTTTCGCTTAACGAGTTCTATGTAACTCCGCAAGTCCTGGGCCATTGCATGCTCTCCAATTCCTGTTCAGAGCCGCTCACAAGCCTTATCCAGCCCGGCCTTTTTGTGAGTCCTTAGGCCGCTCAGGATTCCAAACCTGCCAGGAGCGCCAGGGCTTTCCTGACATAGACCTTCGTCATGCGTTTACGATACCAGTAATCCATATCCGCATTGTCCACCGGATGAGAAGCCCTGGCTGCAACCTCAGCCGCCTCCTCAATGGCCGTTCGGTCCACTCTCTTCCCCACCACCACAGCCGCGGCACCTTCCACCACTTTCGGACAAGAAGAAACCGCCGTAAGCACAACCCTGGCAGAAAGACAGATATTTTCCTTACTGAAGCTCATCGCCGCCGCTACCCCCAACACCGGAAAGTCAAAAGCCCCTCTACGGCGAAGCTTGAGGTAAACATTGCGCACTCCAAAGGCCGCACGGGGAATCACAACCCCACGAAGCACCTCTTCTCTCCCTTTGGTCAAAAAACCAATCCCGTCGTCTCGATAGAGCTCTTCCAACAAAACCCTGCGCTCACCCCCAGGACCAACCAGAATTGCCATTGCACCAAGACTACAAAAAACCGGCGCTGTGTCGGATGAAAAAACCGCCAGACACTTCTTGCTCCTCGGCGCCACCAGACAAATCTCGCCATCCTTCTTTAAACAAAATCCGGCTGCCTCGCGCCAGAAAAAAGTCTGATCGTAATAGTTGCATCGAGTATCCACAAACAGATTTCCCCCTATGGTGCCCATGTTGCGCAACAGCGGCGTCGAGACCGAACCCGCAGCCTGCGCCAGAGAGGGAAAAATCCCTTTAATTGCGTGGTGCTCGCAAAGCGCGGTCAGGGTCTCCCCAGCCCCAATCCACATGCCCTCCCGCCCTCGTGGCCGAATACCCTTAAGCTCCGGCAAGAATCGCAGAGAAACCAAATAGCGCGGCGTAAACTGACCCCGCTTCATCTTCGGATAAAGATCGGTCCCCCCTGCAACAACCATCGCATCAGGGCCCAAATCCGATAGCGCTCGCACCGCACCCTTCAGAGAGCCGGCTTTTACGTAACGAAATTCAGGTAGCCGCAACATCTTCTTCCGCTCCTGCCTAACTTTTCTGCTGGACTTCAACCCCTTCGCCCGGTTGCCATCTGATCGGGGGTGGAAATTCGAATGACGGAACCGACACGGGCTTTAGCCGTCCTTCCAACGCCCTGAGAACCTTGTCGGGAGTAATCGGTATTTCATGTATCCTCACGCCAATGGCATCGTAGAGGGCATTGGTCACGGCCGGAATCACCGGCAACAGGGGGCCCTGACCGGCTTCCTTGGCGCCAAAAGGTCCTTCAGGATCATTGGTCTCTACCAAGATCGTTTCCACCTCCGGCATCTCTAAGGCCGTAGGGCTTTTGTAATCAAGCATTGAAGGGAGCTTGTGCAAACCGGATTTTCTGAACACCTGCTCCTCCATGAGCGCCTCACCTAATGCCATGTAAACGCTGCCCTCCACCTGACCCTCAACCAGCAAAGGATTGAAGGCCCGCCCACAATCGTGCGCAATCCAGACCTTATCGACCTTCACCTCTGCCGAATCGGCATCACAACGTAGCTCGACGATACTGGCCGAGTAGCTGTAGGCCGGAGTCGGCCCCACTCCAGATCCCCTATAATTGGCAGGGTGCTTCGGAGGACGATAGCTCCCCATAGCACCCAGGGTCCCGAACTTTGCCTCGGCCTTCTGCACGCACTCGACAAAACTGATGGCTCGATCCCGGAAGCTTCGGCAACGGACCTTTCCTTCGGCGAACTCAAGGTCGTCTGCGGGAATTTCGAGCGCGTCAGCGGCGGCCCGGAGAAGCGTATCCTTGAGCTTTCGACACGCCTGGATAGCCGCGTTGCCGGTCATGACCGTAACCCGGCTCGAATAACTACCCAGATCTACCGGCGTCAGGTCCGTGTCAGCGGTCACGACTCGCACGTCAGCCGGGTCGACACCGAACTCCTCAGCCACCACATAAGCCAGGATAGAATCAGAGCCCTGACCGATGTCGATAGAGCCGCAAAATGCAGTGATGCCCCCTCCTCGATCCAGCTTTATCTGCACCCCGGAGTGAGGCATATCATTCCAATAAATGGGCAGGCCTGCTCCGCTGATGTAGGCGCTGGACGCAAAACCGATACCCTGGCCGTATGGAAGCTGTCGAAACTTTTTCTTCCACTCTGCCTTGGCCGCCAGTCTTTCTATGCACTCCCTCAGCCCCGTGGTTGTGATCCTTAAGCCATTCACTGTAACCGTATTAGGCTCAACCAACTGCTTTAACCTCAGCTCAATAGGATCCATGCCGAGCTTCTCGGCGATCGCGTCCAGGTGGACTTCCACGGCGAAACGGGGCTGGGGTGTTCCATGTCCTCGCTTCGGCCCACAGGGGGGCTTGTTGGTGAAAACACGGACCCCTTCAAACTTGTAACCAGGAAGCTTATAGACCACGGTCTGCAAAGCGCCTGTGTAATAAACCGTCGCCAGGCCATAGCTGCTGTACCCTCCTCCGTCCAAGAAGGATTGGAAATGCATTGCCTGCAGCGTGCCGTCGCTTTTGACCCCCGTCTTAATCCTCATCTTTACGGGATGTCTTCCTCGGTGCACATAGAAGCATTCTTCCCGTGTCAGCGTGATCTTGACTGGCCTCCCGGTAATCATGGAAAGCTTGGCCACGCATATTTCATGCGAGAAGGGTTCGCTCTTCCCGCCAAAACCGCCCCCAACGGGTGTGGCGATAACCCGTATCCGGCTCATCGGCAAACCCAACACCTTCGACAGGGCCCGGTGGAGATAGTGCGGCGTCTGGGTGGAAGACCACAGCGTCAGCTTTCCATCCGGTCCATAAAAAGCCACCGCGCAGTACTGTTCCATCGGGAGGTGCGTGTTCCCTTCATAAAAAAAAGTCTCATCGAAGATATGGTCGGCCTGCTCGAACCCCTGCTCCACATCGCCAAACTCGAAGGAGACCGCTTTCTGGATGTTGGCGCGGCGATTCCACGAATGGATCCGAAGCTCCCCTTCCGCCACCAACGCCTCTTCGACCGACAGGACCGGCCGCAGCGGCTCATAATCAACATCAATCAACCCCAAGGCTTTCTCCGCAACCGTCTCGCTGGCTGCGGCAACGCCTGCTACCGGGTCGCCTACGAATCTTACCTTCTCACTTGCCAGCGCCTCCTCGTCTTCGGTCGCCGGCGAGATACCGTAGCGCACCGGCAGATCTCTTCCGGTGATGACGGCATAAACGCCTTCGAGGCTGAGCGCCCTCTCTGTCCGGATTGCTCGAATCAGGGCGTGGGGATGAGGGCTGCGGAGCAATTTGGCGTAAACCATTCGGGAAAAGTGAAGATCGTCCGCATAGCGCGTTTCGCCCGTGCACTTGGCCATGGCGTCGATCTTGGGAAGAGCTTTCCCGATGATCGAAAAACCCTGTCGGCTCACAGATCCCCCCGACCCTTGGCTGCCATCTCTACCGCATCGAGGATCTTCGTGTAGCCCGTGCAACGGCAAAGGTTGCCAGATAACATCTCACGAATCTCATCACGGCCGGGGTGGGGATTACTGTCCAAAAGCGCCTTGGCGACGAGCAAAATCCCCGGAATGCAATAACCGCACTGCGCCGCGCCAAGATCCGCAAAGGCCCTCTGAAGCGGATGGGGTTGACCCCCCTGCATCATTCCTTCGATGGTGGCAACGTCAGCTCCCTCCGCTTCAACACCCAACACCAGACAGGAGAGAACCGGCTTTCCGTCCATCAGGACCGCACAAGTCCCGCACTCTCCCAATTCACAACCGTGCTTCGTGCCCGTTAAACCCAAATCTTCGCGCAGCACCTCAAGCAGAGTCTTCGCCGTTTCGCTAGCAATTTCCATCTCTTGTCCATTAACACGGAGGCGAAGAAGCTGCTTTCCAGCGCGATCTGCCGGCAAAGAACGACGGCGCCCCTCCCTTACCGATCTTTTCTCATCTCTACTCACCGCTAAGCTCACCCCGCTCGTTAACGCTCGACCCGAAAGTCCCGGCCAACACTAGTGGATATAACATGCCACTGCCGTTTGTTCAACGCGAGGGCTTAAACGTGAGGGGTGCTACACGTTGGTGATCACCTTGCGAAAGAAAATGTGGATACGAGCGGGAAAGCTGGGGAGGATGTGCTTCCCTCGGGGGACCTACTGTTACAGCGGGAGCGCCATGAATAGCTTAAAGACTCGTCTATCTCGGCATCTCACAAAAGGACACAAGAGTCGCCGGTGGCATATCGACTACTTTCTTAGTCGCCCCGGGTAGATGACCCGCGGCAACTTTGAGTGTTTTATTTGTCATCTTCTTACCCTTTCAATAGGGTGTTGAAAAACCCTGTTTTCAGACCGGTCAAAAAGGTCCCAGGGTTATACCGCAGCCTCAAGCAGCTTCTTTAGGTCGTGTTGCCAGTCCCGATCCTTGTACTCTCCCTCGTCCAACACCTGGAAACGGAACGTCTCGTCCTCGAAATCTTCCGCGAGTTTCTGCCACGGGACTTTGTAGCCGACTTTCTCAAAGTAGGTAGCCACCTTCCGTTTGTAGTTCGTGTCTTCATTTCCTTTGAGATGCTTGCCCTTACTCTCGACCACAACCACGGAAGCGACCGGCTTTTTGCTGTGACCTTGTTGGACAACGAAGTCCGGATAGATCTTGTTCCGCTTGTATCCTTGGATTGAGAAGCACTGTGCGCCGACAAGGTTCCGATACCACCAGAGCACTTCGGGATGCCTGTCGAGGTACAGCGCGACGGACTTCTCGTATTCGTTGAGGTCGTCGGCGACGTAATCGAAGAGCGACCGCTGGATTGCCTCATTGTCGTCATGTATCAGCTTCTTTGTTCCGCGAATCTCAATCTTGGGTGGAATCTCAAACCGTCCTTCCACGCATTCAAGGTAGAAGCCGAGCCGTTTGTTTTTGAATAGAGTCTCAAAAGCCTCTTGCGTTTGGCGGTCAGTGCCGCGCTCGATCAGCCCGACAATCTTCTCCCGCACCTCAAACTTGACCAGTCCCAACCGGCCGGAAAGCTCCGGTGTGAGTTGAAACAAACGTCCAGTCGCGCGGCTAACGATCTCGTGTAGCTGCTTCTGACTGAAGTAATCAAACAGCAGGCTGGCTACCAACCAGGCCTTCACCTGTTCGTCGCTCTCCAGGGTGACCGATTCGCGTTCCGCCACACGCTCAAGATCGTCTTGTTCAAGAGTCAGGCGATAGAGGGAATCCTTCGCCGCTTCGAGCGCCGTCGCCATGTTCCAGTCTATTCCGGCGTAATCGAACCGCGTCACGTCAACCTGACTGAGTAAGTGGCGAAAATAGTCGAGGACGTCGTATTTGTCGCCACGCTTGACGCAAAAGCGGGGCAGATAGATCTTGCCCTCGAACTTTCGATAGTAACGGCTGAATTCCTCCCGAATAGTAGCAACGCGCTTCTGGCCCGCTTTGCCGTCGTCCGTGCTACGGTCAACGACACTGGCCTCGTCGCCTTCGTAGCCCTCCTGTTCCAGCGCCTTTTTGACCTCACGAGAAATATCCGCCGCCTTTCGGCGCAGACAGAACACATAGCTCTCGTTAAGCTCGTCGAACGGCGTCCTCGCCACATAGGGCTGGCGAAGCACCCGCCCTACAAGTTGCGTCATGCTCTGCTGGCTGCCGGTGTTGTTGAGGGAAACCAGGATGTAGGCGAAGGGGCAATCCCAGCCCTCCTGCAAGGCTGCCTTGGTGATGATCCATTCCACAGGACAGCCTTCGGCCAACAGATCCATGCCCTCAATATCGTCCGTTTCCGAGGTCTTTATGGCAATGGCCGATTCATGGATGCCCTCTCTCTGCATCAGATACTCTTTCACGGCTTCGCTGTGAACGAAGGCGGCGTCCCGCTGGTCCTTCCCTGTCCGTTCGACCTGGACCAGCACGATCGGGCGAATGAGCTTCTCGGTTGCCCTGTAATGCTTCTCCGCCAGTTTCGCCAGGTGCTCCCGCTTCTCGCGTGCCTGTGTCAGACAATGCTTCCAGGACGGCTGGTTGGAGTTGGCGATGTTGATCGGGAGCTTGATCATCTGTTCATCAAGAAGTTCCTTGCCGGTTACTCGAACGAGGACGTTGGCTTCCTTGGGTGGGGTGGCGGATAGTTCGACGACCACTGAGGCATTGAACCCCTCGATGGTCTTCCGAGCGAGCTCGCTAGTGGCCTTATGTCCCTCGTCCAGGACAACCGCCGGCTCACAAAGACGGACCAAGTTGCCGAGCGAGGTTTTAACCAAGCCCTCGTCTTTCCCTTTGTCCTCTCCCAGCATGTCCAGATTGAGGAACTGACTTTTAAGCGCCTTGTGTTTTTCCGGATCGTTCTCAGGCGGGAAATGCTGGACGATATTGCCGCCGCTGTCGCGGAAGAACTTGAGCTGCTCGCGCGTCTCGCGGTTGGTGCTGGCGAGTTTCAGCATCAGGATATTCAGGTTGCTGTGCAATTGGCCCGGCGTCAGACGAAATATCTCATGTTTCTCCCACACCTCGATGCGCCGTGACAATGCGAACTCCAACGACTCACGGTAGAAGTGCCTACGGTCGCGCAACGCCTTGAGCGTGTCTTTGTAAATCTGATCGCTGGGAACGACCCACAGCACCAGTCCGGAGCCGTTCCGGCTCTTCAAGATGGTCTGATAGATAAGGCCGAGAATCTGAGTAGCCAGCAGCGTTTTCCCGCCGCCTGTAGGCACCTTGATGCAGAACGTGGGAAGATCTTTTTCCAGTCCGTTCTTGCGTGGACGGTACTCGCCCGGCAGATAAAACAAGTTCTTCGCTTTATCCCAAGCAGCCAAAGATGCGTACTGACTTCCGGCTGCTTGCTCTGTAGCGAGCGCTTCCAGAAAAAGTTTGACCTCGCTTATGACTTGTTCCTGGTAGCGCTTTAGTTGCATCCGAGAATTATTATTTCAGGTTGAAGGGCACAACCATCGGCCGCACCGTCCGCTTCGTTTCCTGTTCAAACTTCGCCAGGTCATCACGGTGAACCCAAATCTTCTCACAGTAGACGACCAGGTTCCGGTTCTTCTCCATCTTGTCGAGACCCTTAATCCATTCCATATCCAAGCGCCGGTCTTGCTGACCATCGGGAGTGTACAGCAGATAGTAACTGGTCTCGTGATGCTCGCCAATCTTCCCGGTCTTCTCGTTCATCGCCTTCCGGTCGAAGTCCCGGCTGGTCTCCGTATAAAAGATGTACTTGGCGAGGTCCTCATAGCCGGGCAACTGCTTGCCCCAATCGCGGTACTCCCCGAAGAGCGGTTTGCCGACCCGGGCATAGGTGAACGAGCCACCCAAACCTTCTGTTCTGCCTTGTATTTGCTTCTTGCCGATCACGCGGACAACACCTTGGTCGCACTCCGCCTTGATCTCATCGAATTTCTTAGCATTATCGGTTTTTACACCTTCAATCCGTTTTAGCATTTCATCGGCTTTCTTGATTGCCGTTATTGTCACCTTTTCTTCGTGGAGAACCTCCTCTTTCGTGCCAGTGAATTTGTAACCTTGGATTACCCTCCGTACCCTCTCCGCTGACATTCTCTCACAAATATTGAACTTCTCTTTCTCATTTTGCTTAGTGTCGTAGGGCTGCTGCACAAGAATGAAACGGCGATTTCCACCGTCTTCTTTGTTCAGTTCGAGAACAGCTTGAGCGGTTGTGCCGGAACCAGCGAAAGAATCAAGTACAATGCTGTCTTCTTCAGTTGCTTGTTCAATCAGGTTACGGATCAAGCCAGAAGGCTTGGGAAATACGAATACACCACTACCAAAAATCTCACGAATTTGTTGTGTTCCATCTGCAGTAAACGGCGACATGATTATGCTAGGCAAACCGGGGAATTTGGTTTGGAGCTCTCCTAGAAAGACTTTTTCACGAGGCCGGCCTTCCCGAGTTGGAGGAAACAGAATGCGTTTCTCGATTATCTTCCTGTTCATTGTCGGCGGTTCATATCTCCAGCCAGTTTCTGCGGGCGGGTCAAACTTCCGTTTTGTATCAGGATCAACGAGCGTAAAGTGAAGATTTGGCCTGCGCTCTTTTGGAGCAAGGCCAAGCATACTCCGACTCATCCAGGGTCCACGCGGGTCACTATCGGGGTTATCATATTTTGTTTCATCTCGTTCTCCACCACGAAGTCGGGCTGAATTTCTTTTGCCATAAGCAAGTATGTATTCATGATCAATTGAGACGCCTGTGGTGGCTCGCGCGTCTGGATACTGACGGGATTTCCAAATCATGCACGAAATGAAACAGTCTGGGTCAAATATCTCCTCCATGAGGAACCAAAGATTCTTTAGCTCACTATCATCTATCGAAACAAATATGACCCCGTCATCATGCAGCAGTTCTTTCAAGAGCATCAGACGCGGATACATCATGCAGCACCATTTGTCGTGGCGCGTGGCATCTTCCCCCTCTTTGCCGACAGTTTGACCAATCCACTCCTTGAACTGCGGCTGTGTGAGGTTGTCATTGTAGACCCACCCTTCATCACCCGTGTTGTAAGGGGGATCAATATAGATGCACTTGATCCGCCCGGCGTGCGTGGGAAGCAGCGCCTTCAACGCAATCAGGTTGTCTCCTTCGATGATGAGGTTGCCGTCAATCCCAGGCTTGTCGCCCTTCCCAAGTACCGACAGCTTGGGGTCGAACTCCAGGCTATGGTGCGACACCGTGTGGTGATAGCACTCAATCGCGGTCTTTCCTTTGAACTGCAAAACCGGCATCTGTGGTCAGGCTCCTATGAGTTTGGCGGTGAGAATGGGTGTAGGCTAGACCACTGGTAACTATCCGTCAAGCAAAAATAAAAAGTCCCGAAGTCTTCCGAGTAAGCCCTGATCTTTGAAATCCGGCGGCGACCGTATAGGTCCATCGGCGCTGGGGCCTTAACAACCGAGTTCGGGATAGGATTGCGTGTTTTACATTCGTTACGAGCTAGAAAGGTTCCTGACACCTTTTCCCTCTTGAATGAACAGGCCACTGACCCCAAGAGCCACACCTCCGTCAGGGCCTCTTATACAACAACCTCTCTTGCCCTGTCATCGGCAAAATCCTATGGTTGACCCCATATGCGTTGAATGCAGGGACAACAGCCGCAGTTTCAGTTACTAAGATGTGATTGGAATTCCATCTGGAGAGAAGGCGATTCCTAACGAAGAACCTTCCACCCTTCGGATTCGACCTGGAAGGCAACTTGGACTTGCGCCTGCATACCCGGCGGGAAACCAGGAGGCAACTGCACACCTCCAGGACCCGGACGAACAATAGTCCCCTCCGAAATATATGCGTCCGTCATACTGGAGCTTTCCACAAAAGCGCGTTGCAGTTCTACCCTCATGGAAGTTTGCTTTCCTAAGAGTTGCGGAGCGTTAAAAGGTTCTTCCAGTTTCATTTCGGACGAATACTCCGAAAAAATCTCCCACAAAAGGGAGTCCAAGTTTTTGTCAGCAAGTTCAACCTTCAGTCCGATTTGTTCCGCCTCCCGTCGGTTGATCAAATGCGAATGGGAATACAATTGTACGGTTAGCGTCTCGACGATGTTCTCCACTTTTTTCTGTTCCTCCTGTTCGTAGCCCATGTGCAAACGCAAAAGGTCCCCTGCCAGTTTTCGTATTTGGTTATGGCTACGCTCCACATTGCCTAGAGCCAATGGGTCGACCTTAGAAGCCAATGCCATGAAAACCTGTGTGCTTAGCTCAGGCCTGTCCTCTTTTACGCCGAACCTCCTAGCGAGGTCTTTGTAGGCATTTACGTCCTCCACCCCTATTGGCACCCGCGCCATCGGATTTATAGGGTCGGGAGGGTTGAATGGGTTAGCGACGCTCGGATCTATGGCACTTAGCTCCCCCATTTTTCCCATTACGATTTTGTCTGCTCCGAGACATACCAAAGTTGCGGCACTGTGGGCGTGAAACGGGACTACCACATTGAAATGACGGCAGTATTCCCGTATGAGACTCACAAGTCTCCATGGCGTGTTCGTATCTCCCCCTCGGCTGTACAGGAACAGGCTCATTGATTCCACATCTCCCAGTGCCTCTAAGTGACGACGGAATCGAAGGATAACATCCCCTCCAATTTGAGTTTGCAAGCCAGGACGATCCCCTGTAAGATAACAAATGACGGGAGTTCCCAACACCTGTTGAAGCCTTGAGATGAGCGCAGTGCGGCTTTCAATTGACATATTTGATCCTCCATATTAATATCGATTCCTCCCCTACAAGGAGGTGAATGATGGCACCCAATACTGCTCGACCCCTTGCCCCGCGAGAGCCTTTTCTGGTTATTCGCACAGTTTCAACTGCTGTGCTGAAATACCAGGTCGATTCGACGGGCTTTTCAAAACCGGAGGGCGTTATTGTCAGTTCCCAAGCAGCGCCCAGCGGTGTTGCTGTCCGAGAAGAACCTGAAACCACTGGCGTAACCGTTTTTCTCATTGAGTAGTCGCATTGGCAAGTCTATCAAGAGCTTGCTGTATTTCAAATCCCACCTGCTGTTGAGCAATCCATACTGACTGAACAACAGTCTGAATCGAGCGATCCCAAACATCAGGCTGTTGGGACTGCTGGATGCGAAGCTCCAGTAACCGATTCAGTTCTCCCACTCGGACATAATAGTTTGCGACTTCAAATGAAATTAGGGCCTCGCCAATATCAAAAGAGCTCCGATCTGCCAAGAACTGTCGCCCAAACATATCCTGCAACCGTAAACGGGCAAGACTGGCAGGATTAATCGTTCCGCCTGTACTTTGTTTCAGCTGCGTCTGTTGCACTTCTAGCGGAGGGAAAACTTGCCCCAAAGTTTGAAGGCTGGCTAAGTGAATACCCACTTCCCGTCCTACGAGCTGTAGCAAATCCCGGACCTTGACCACTTGCTGACGGCGGCGGCGCTGCTCAGCCAATCCAAGGAAGTAATTATTAATTACAAACCCAATCGGTATGCCAATGACCGCTCCCGCGGATACTCCGATTATATTTGCCCAGAGACTCGGTATGAATGCCTGCCAAAATGTTGGGAAATCAACTGATCCGCGCCAGACCCCATAAGTCACCCCAAGACACAGAGACAGAAATAGTGCTGCTAAAACACCAAGCCGCCACCGCATGGTATATACCTCAAAGTTCTGCCCTATTTACCCATCTAGGTTGAGGAAATCAATACCGACGCATGAACTTGGATAACCCCTGCGGGCCGCTGCATAAAAGAAAAAAATTCTGGGGTCTTGCAATCACACATTTCACCGAACTCTCTCTGTCGAATCCGTCCATCAGACCATAGGAACGAAAGGTCCGGCTGGGGAGTCGCGTTAGTCTTCACTGCACGCCAGAAAGCAACCAGCGGCGCAAAGAAACCCGCTGGGGTTTCCTTG
>JACPSE010000081.1 GCA_016193465.1 Deltaproteobacteria bacterium | reverse complement strand
CCTGACCCTGCATGTACCCTCCCTGGCCCATCCGCAATTAATAAAGAGCAACTTTGCTACGAGCGTCTCAGGCGAGAGCGTAACTGTAGTGTGGGTGGCCAACGAGCAGGGTCTCTTCCGCAAGCACGGCCTAGCTGTGCAACTCATTCTCATGCCCAGAGCGCCCTTGAGTATTGCGGCGCTAGTGACGGGCGAGATCGACATGGCAGTGACCGGGCCGGGACACCTCTTGAACGCCGCTGTCGGCGGGGCCGAAGTCATTGGTGTCGCCAACTTCTTCCAAAAGTTGGACTATACGTTAAGTGCTAGACCTGAAATCAAGAAGCCAGAGGACCTCAGGGGGAAGCGGTTGGCGATTAGCGGCCCCGGCGCTACCTCGCATATTGTGGCCCTGCTGGCCCTGCAAAATTTGAGCATAGAGCCAAATCAGGCCAAGATCAGTCTTATATCGATTCCCGGCACCGAGCTCAACCGCCGGTTGGCCCTAGAGTCTGGCAGTGTCGATGCCACACCGCTCAGGGGCGCCATGGGTGACTTATACCGAAACAAGGGCTACCCCGCGCTCTTTAATTTCACAGGATCGGGCATCACCCTGCCGCAGACAATGGTCTTAACCACGCGCCGGATTACTGCCAATAAGCCCCAGCTCGTGGAGGCCTACGTGAAGGCGTTTATCGAGGGCATCGCATTTATTGCGGAGCCGGCGAATAAAGAGATCGTGAAACGCACCATGGCTTCCCACCTGCGCTTGAGCAACCCGGCTGACGCGGAGGAGGCCTACCAGTCAGTGTCCCATGCCTACGAGCGCATCCCCTACGCCAACGTTGATGCGATGAAAAGGCTACACGGCATTCTGACCTCGATTAATCCCAAATTGGCGACTGTGCGACCGGAAACGGTCGTAGATAACAGCTTTATCAACAAACTTGAAAGCTCCGGTTTCATTCAGAGCGTTTATAAAAAACCTTAAGCCCGCTTAGACTGGAGATTCGATTCTGGAGAGTAGCTTATGGGAAAAACGATCACGGAAAAAATTCTGGCCAGAGCTGCTGGTCGAAAGAAAGTTTCACCCGGTGAGTACATCGAAGTGAGCAGCCGATGCCCCACGCCCATGGGGAATTTCGGTAACTTACGGGGCGGCTTGGAGTTCTGCGTTGAGTGGGGAGTCGGGGTTTTCAATCCCCAGCTTATCAGGATCGTGGACGGTCACCTCGGGGCTACCGCTTCCCACAATGCAGCCAGATCACGCCGCATTACGAGAGAATGGGCAAAAGCCGTCGGCATTCCCGAAGAAAATATCTACATTCTCGGAAGAGGCGGCATCGAAAATATGTTTTCTGCTGAAAGGGCCTGGGCATTGCCTGGAGAGGTTTACCTCCAGGCTGTCAATGGCCATTCGAGCGGCAACGGCGCGCTGGGCGCTTTCGCCACAACCCTCTCATACGGACGCGGCTCGTATTTCATGACGGGAAAGACGTGGATCCGGGCTCCACGTTCGGTAAAGATCGTTGTCAATGGGAAACTTCCGAAAGGGACCTGTGCGCGGGACGTTTTTGAATGCATCCTTGGGCAGATCGGACCCACAGGAGCGGGAGGCGCGATGATTGAGTGGACCGGTCCGGTCATTGACGCCTTGAGTATGGACGAGCGGTTTTCTCTCTGTTCCTTGGCAATCTTTACAGGGGCGTGGACTGCGATTATCAACCCCGACGGAAAAACTCTCGACTATGTCCGGGCGCGAACAAAAGAACCTTTTGAGCCTCAGGTGAGTGACCCCGATGCTCAGTACGCTAAAGTCTACGAATTTGATATTTCGGACTTGGAACCACAGGTCGTATCGCCGCCCAAGCGCCACGTTGTAAGATCGGTCAAGGATCTGGAAGGGACCCCAATCAACCGAGGGTTCATCGGCAGTGATGCCGGGGGATGGCTGGAGCACTTGCGCATGGCCGCGCAAATCCTCAAGGGCAGGAAGATCCATCCGCGTGTTGTGCTGAACATCACACCAGGGACTACGAATATTCTCCGTCAGGCTTTGGATGAAGGTCTATTCAAAGTGTTCATCGAGGCTGAGTGCGTGGTGCCTGTTCCCAATGAAGGGATGGAATGGGGAGCAAACACCCCGTTATCGGACGATGAGGTGTGTATTGCATCGGGTCAAACCAACTATCCCGGGCGCATGGGTAGTAACCAAGCCCAAATCTACTTGGGCAATCCAATGACAGTAGCCGCGTCCTGTCTTGAGGGGAAAATTGCCGATCCGAGAAAATATCTCTAACCCCGAGAAAACCGTCAAGGAGGAATTATGAAGCCGATAAGAGGGAGGGCCTGGATTTTTCGCGGCGTTCTGGATGTCGATTGGGAAATATGTCCGTTTGAGATCTCTCATGAACTCCAGGCCAAAGGGCTTTATACCGAGGAAGAGCTAGGCAAGTACTGTATGACTAAGGTGGACCCTGATTTTCCAAAGAAAGTGCAGTCGGGCGATTTCATCATAGCGGAGTACATGGGATTTGGACACGACCACGATCATGCCTGTCTATCCATCCTAGGCGCTCGAGTGTCGGCGGTCATCTGTGAGACCGCTGCGCCCTACTTCCTCAGAAACTCCATAGAGCGTGGCTTGCCGATAGTGGAGCTCCCTGGGATTCTGAAGGCGGTGAAACAGGGTGATGAGCTTGAAGTGAATTTGGACAGGGGGCATCTGACGAACCTCTCGTCGGCGGTAGAGCTGAAGTTCGAACCCACGCCTCCTTTTATCCTGGAGCGACTGGACGCTGGAGGAATGATCCCGTTCTTAAAAAATGAAGTGGAAGCGGGTCGAATACCTAGGAGGCTCGAGAGGCGCTAAGCGGAACGTTCTGTGGCACGGGGTGAATGGACGGAGCCCTTTGGTCTATGATATAGAGAAAAATTATCTTTACCCAGCGGCTCGAGGACATCGAGAGAGATGGTCCCCTAAACGAGGGAGGTAGGAGAAATACTATGCAAGAAGAAAGAATTGCCACAAACGTGTATGAATCGAGTAATCCGGACTTAGAGACGAAGGAATACACTTACGATCTTTGGATGGAGTCGGTCGGAATACCGATCCATCGTGGGTACTTTATTGAAGATTTGAGAACCGTTGAGCTGGGATGGTGGGAGGAGCGCCAGTGCGATGCGGCGTTTATTCAACTCATGGGGCAGGAAGGGATAACTTCTGCCATGGTCACGGAGATCCCGGCAGGGAAAACCCTGCCTCCAATAAGGTTCGCCCTGGATGAATTCATTTATGTGTTGGAGGGCCGAGGTGTCACTACCGTTTGGGCCGCGGAGGCAGCCCCTAAAAAGACTTTTGAATGGCAAGACCGCAGTTTGTTTCAAATTCCGCACAATTATTTCCAGCAGCTTGGTAATATGCGCGGCGACAAGCCGGCCCGGGTGTTGCGCTACAGTTACCTGCCACTGGCATCGTCGCTCATCACTGAGCCGCGTTTTTACTTTAACAACCCGTTTCAAGAAGAGGACCGCTTGGGGCGGGGCGGCGAACTCTACTCTGAGGCGAAGCTCGTCCAGGATGGCAATCCTGCCCATGCATGGGGTGGTAAGAGCGTTTACTGGTACGGCAATTTCTTCCCTGACATGCGAGCTTGGGATAATTTCAGTCCGAACAAGCGAGGAGGTTTTAGCGTCACAATCATGTTTCCAAATTCAGAGATGTCCTGTCACATGTCCGTATTTCCCAATCGGACCTACAAGAAAGCGCACCGGCACGGGCCGGGGCGTGTGATTGTCATCCCTGGGGGCGAAGGATATTCGGTGTTATGGGAGGAAGGCAAGGAAAAGATCGTCTGCCCGTGGCACGAGGGAAGTATGTTTGTGCCTCCCAATAAATGGTTCCATCAGCACTTCAACGTAGGCGCCACTCCGGCCAGGTATCTGGCGCTCCATCCGCCGCGGCAGTTTCGTGGACATGCAGAAAAGATCGAAGATCGCGCCAAGGACATGATTGAATATTATAACGAGGATCCGTGGATTCGAAAGAGATTCGAAGAGGAGTTGGCTAAAAGAGGGATTACCAGTCTGATGCCAGAAGCGGCTTATAAAGAGAGAGGCTTTGACTGGCACCCCAAGAAGGCTGGGTAAATTCCCTACTCAGAAAAAAACCTACCTTCGCCTAATGATAGTTTTTTGATTACCTCAACCTTTTTCAAAAAGGGCCTGGACGAAACCGGCGGGATCGAACGGCTGAAGGTCATCGACACCTTCCCCAACTCCGATGTACTTGACCGGCACGCCCAGCTCCTCCTGGATGCCGATGATGACTCCGCCTTTAGCTGTCCCGTCCAGCTTGGTGAGCACGATTCCAGTGATATCCAGGGCTTCCTTGAACACCCGTGCCTGCTGGTAGGCATTCTGCCCCGTCGTGGCGTCCAGGACCAAAAGGGTTTCATGGGGAGCGTCAGATTGTTCTTTGGCAGTGACCCGCCGGATCTTCTTTAGTTCTTCTATCAAATGGACCTTCGTATGAAGTCTGCCGGCGGTGTCTATCAATACGACATCGACCTCACGCTTTTTGGCCGCGTGGAGACCGTCATAGACGACCGCGGATGGATCGGCCCCGGCTTTATGCTTCACTACCTCCGCTCCGACCCTTTGTCCCCAGATCTCCAACTGCTCTATGGCAGCAGCGCGGAATGTGTCAGCAGCCACGAGCAAGACTTTTTTCCCCATCTGTCGGTACTTGTCAGCCACTTTTGCGATCGTGGTGGTTTTCCCGACCCCATTGACGCCAAGAAACAGTATCACCCAAGGGCAAGCCGGGAGCGCAGCCGGGGCGCTCTTTTTCTCGGGGCCAACGAGCAGATTGATGATCTCCTGCTGGAAACACAAAGAGAGATTTTTGGCGTTGCCCTCGTTGCCTTTGGAAGATTGCCGCCTGACGGCTTCCATGAGTCTCTGCGTGGCCTTTACGCCCACATCCGCAGATAGCAAAATCTCTTCCATTGAGGCGAGCGCTTCCTCGTCCCAGCGCCGGCTTTGAAAAATGCCCTCCAGCCTCTGGACCCAACTCTCCCGGGTCTTGGAAAGGCCTTTTTTTAGACGTTGAAAAAAGGAGCCTCTGTCCATCAGTTAAACTCCCGTTGAGGATTAGTAGGCAGTCGGCAGCAAGCAGTTGGCAGTAAAAGAAAACTGCATACTGCCTTCTGCTATCTGCTTTCTACTGGCATACATCGGACCGGAGAGATGCTCCCAGGCTGGCTGACGGCAGCTGGGCCTTTTTGAGCGGACTATCAACTCATTCTGACCGAGACTACCTTTGACACCCCAGGCTCTGACATAGTGATGCCGTAGAGCACCTCGGCCGCTTGCATGGTCCTTTTGTTGTGGGTGATGAGGATAAATTGAGAGGTCTGACTCATCTCCTTGACTATCTCGTTGAACCGGTCAAGATTGGCGTCGTCCAGAGGGGCGTCCACCTCATCCAGAAAGCAGAAGGGACTCGGCTTGGTCAGGAAAATAGCGAAGAGCAGGCTTACGGCCGTCAAGGCCTTCTCTCCGCCGGATAGAAGTGTAATCGATTGGAGCTTTTTCCCTGGCGGTTGAGCCACGATATCGACCCCGGTCTCCAGGTAATCGTTCTCATCGGTCAAAACCAGTCGCGCCTTTCCTCCGTGAAACAGGCGAGGGAAGATTTCTTCGAACCTCTGATTGATCTCCTCGAAACTCTCTTTGAAGCGCAGCCGACAGATCCGATTCAGCTTGACGATGGTCCGCTGGAGATCGGCCATCGACTGCTCCAGATCCTGCTTTTGCTGACCTAAAAACTGATAGCGGCTGTTGAGCTCCTCGAATTCCCCGATCGCGGCCAGATTGACTTCCCCCATCCGGTCCAGCCGTTCTCTCAATTCCTCAATCTCCGCCAACAACTCCCCCTCGGAAGGTTCGGGAGCAGCTCCATCAGCGGGCAGGCCCTTGAGATCGAGACCGTATTTCTCGCGAATATTTTCAAACAGGTGCTGCAGGCTAAGCCTTTCTTCCGACAGAACCAGATGGAGCTGGTTTTTCTCCTCCTGGGATGCCTCCACCGAGGGGCGAATCTCTTTCACCGCCTCTTCAAGCTCTGCTAGCTGCCGCGATATCTCCCGATATCTCTGGCGCTCCCGCTCCAGCCTTTCTCCCAACGCCTCCAATGCCTTTTTGCCTTCTGCCACCGATCTTTCGGCAGAGCGGGAGGCTTCATCCAGTTGCTCGATCTTTTGACGCATCTGAGCCGTCTCGGCTTCGCGGGCGCCGACTTGCCCGGACACCTCGCCCTGGAGTCGCATTCTGTTCTCCAGATTGAGGTGGGCATTTTCTTTTCTTTCGCCCAATGCCGCGCCGCGGATCCGCGACTCCGTCGCCTCTTTTTCCAGCCGCTCAGCATCCTCCCCTAGCTGGACCGCCCGCTCCTGGTGCCGCGCCAGGTTTGTCTCTCGCTCGCCCTTTTCCTGGAGCAGCGCCGCGATTTCCGCCTGGCATTTTCCTATCTCTTCCGCCAGCAACCGCAGGCTAGCGGATAAGTCCTCCTGCTCTTGTTGCAGCATTCGGAGGGCTCTCTCTAGACGTTCCACTTCCTGGTCTGACTGAGCCAGGTCATGCTCCAGGCGGATTTTTTCCATAGCGAGGCTGTGGCCTTCCTCTATCAGGAGAGCCCTTTTCTCCTCGGTCCGCTCCATCTGCTCCCGGAGATCGGCCGCCTTTTTTTCTCCTTCGGCGAACTCCGACTCGAGTCTTGACAATAGGGCTTCCAGTTCCTTCATGTGCCGCCTTTGGGCAAGCAGACTGTCTTCGAGGCCCTCCAGACTTCCCCCTGTCACCACGCCCATGGCATCAATCACCTCTCCCTCGGGAGTGACCAGTGTGCAGACAAAGCCATTGCGGTTCCACAGCTCCAGCCCCGACTTCATATCCCGGACCATCACCACATCCCCCAGCAGGTATTCGGCGATTTCCTTGAAGCCGTCTCTCACAGAGACGATATCGAGCAACGGGGCAATGACCTCTGGTTCGGTTAACGGAAGAGGGCGGCGCTCCTTCCTGGACAACTGACGAGGGATGAAGCTTCCACGACCAGAAGATTCGCGCTTCAAATACTCAATGGCCTCGACGCCCTCTTCGTGGCCGCGTACGATGACGTACTGGAGGCGGTCGCCCAACACCGCCGTCAGCGCCTTCTCATAGCTCTCCGGCGCCTCGATAACCTCGGCGACGAGACCATGCACTCCCCCAAAAGCGGCCTCCCTCTGGCACCTCAGCATAATGGCCCGCACGCCCTTCTGGTATCCCTCGTAATTTTTCTGCAAGGCCTCCAGCGAGGCAAGACGAGAGCGACTCTCATGCAGCCGTTCTTTTAAGGCCGCGATCTTGATTTCCTCTTTTTCCAGAATCCTGCTCCACTCCTCAATGGCGCCGGCCGCCTCGCCGGTTTCCTTTCGTATCTCGCCCGCATGTTCCAGCGAGCGCTCTAAGGCTGATTTCTTTTCCTGCCGTTTTTTCTGGCAAGTCTCCAGCGAGCGCGCCGTTTCCGATCCCTCGCTGCGGTTCCTGGCGAGTTCCCGCTCTGTCTCGCCACGCTGTCTCTCTTTCAGGAGAGATTCATTCCTCAGGTGAGCTGCCTGATTCGCCGCGCCGATGAGGGCTTCCTTTTCTCGCTCCACCTCGCCCTGGAGATCGCGGATTTGCAGCTTGATTTTTTCCAACTCCTTCTCCTTGTCTCGGAGATAGGCCTCCTCGAAGAGAGAGAGCTGGACGAACTCCTCCTGGGCCTTTTGGAGCTGTTCTATTTCCAGGGTCAGGGAACGGAGTTTGTCCCGCAACTGGAGTAGCTCGGACTCCGTCTTCTGCCTGGCATCCTGGATACCGGCCAGTTCCTTCTTGTAGAACTCGATTCGCTGCTCCCCGCCTTGGACCTCGACCTTGTGCTGGTAGACCGCCTCTTGCTGCAGGCTGATTTCCTTTTCGGCTTCCAAGAGTGACAACTTGATCCTTTCGCTCTCCGCTTCCTTGGAATGAAGCGAGGCCGTGAGCTCGGCCAGATGATCCTCTGCGGCCTTTAGTCTTGCCTCGTGCGCGGCGATCTCCCCTTCCATGCCCTTGCGCTGCATGGTGGCCCAGGCGAGCTCTTTTTCTTTGAGATCCTTTTTGAGGGCCCGGTACCGCTCCGCCTTCTTCGCCTGCAGTTCCATGCTCCGGATCTGCCGCTCGATCTCCCGCACAATATCACTTACCCGAAGAAGATTTTGACGCGTGCGCTCCAGCTTGCGCTCGGCGACCAGCTTGCGGCTTTTGTATTTGCTCGTGCCTGCGGCCTCTTCAATGATGGACCTGCGTTCCTCGGGTTTGGCATTGACCAACTCGTCAACCCGACCCTGCTCCACGATCGAGTAAGCCTTGTTGCCGACACCTGTGCCGAGAAAGAGTTCGATAATGTCTTTGAGACGGCAGGGGACCTTATTGATCGAATATTCTGATTCTCCGGAGCGGAAGAGCCTGCGGGTGATCATAATCTCGCTAAAACCGCTGTACTCCGCGGGCCCGCGTCCGTCCTCGTTGTCAAACACCAAGGAGGCCTCTGCCATTCCGGTCGGCGGAACGCTTTCGCTGCCGTTGAAGATCACGTCCTCCATGAGGTGGCCGCGCAGATGACGGGCGCTTTGCTCCCCCATGACCCATCGCAGGCCGTCAACCACATTGGATTTTCCACAACCGTTGGGGCCGACGATGGCAGTGATCCCCGGGGTGAAGTCAAGGAGTGTCCTTTGGGCAAAGGACTTAAACCCCACCATTTCAAGGCATTTCAGGCGCATGGCCTAGTTCACTGAGGACAGATCGTTAACCGGTAAAAGCGCGATTTACCTGATACTATTTCACAAGCGCGGGAGGGAGTCAAGAAAAAATTACAATATAAGGGATACCTTGAGGACTCTACCACAATATATTGGGCTAAGACACGAATAAAACTACTTTTCCAAAAGCTCTGTATTCCAATAGGAAACATCGACGGTATTGAGGAAGGGGAGCCATTCCCGGTAGCGGGAAAGGCTAAAAGTCTCCTGCATGAAGGGGGTCCATCTCGGTTTGTAGGGTTTCCTGAGCAGGCTCATTCCTGCCTCCTGCGGAGTTCTGCCCCCTTTCTTGCGATTGCATTCCTGGCAGGAGCAAACCACGTTCTCCCAGGTGGACGTGCCGTCCGTGGAGCGCGGTATGACGTGGTCCAGATTCAGCTCGTGGCGCGGGAGCTTTCTCCCGCAGTACTGGCAGGTACATTTGTCCCTGGCGTAAATGTTGTAACGGCTAAATCGGACCTGTCGTTTCGGCACTCGGTCATAGCCTACCAGCAGGATGACTCTGGGGACGCGTATCACCCGATTGACCAATCCTATCGATTCATCACGCACTGAAACCGACAAATCGCTCCAACTGTCAAAATCAAACGTTTGATACTGTTCATTCACGGCTCGGGCGATTCCCTGATAGAGGAGGGCAAAGGCCCGACGGACTGAGGTAACGTGGATGGGGAGGTAAGAGCGATTGAGGATAAGAACCTTGGTATTCAGGATCGAGTAGGTCGGTACCGCCACGCTGTAGTCCATAATATCCCCTGGAGAACTATAACACTCTTCTATTTACGGCCAAGATTGTAGCCTAACATATCGACGTGATTGGAGAAAGTCAACCCAATCAACTACAAGGTCCCTGAACATTGGGTAGAACAGCCATCTCTTGTATCATGGACACGTACACACAACCGACGGGCTGCTCTCCTATACCCTTTTTGCCGGTTTGTGGTAGCATCTTTTTCTATGGACCTATTCGACTCTGCCCCCGCAAAAGAGCGGCGCGCCGCGACTCCACTGGCTGAAAGGATGCGCCCGTCAAGCCTGGAGGAATTCATCGGCCAGCACCATCTGCTCGGCCCCGGCAAGTTACTGCGCGAGACGGTCGCCGCAGGCAAACTCCACTCCCTCGTTTTGTGGGGGCCTCCTGGAAGCGGAAAAACCACTCTGGCACAGATCCTGGCCAGCTCTGGCGGCGCTCACCGCATCCATTTCTCCGCGGTTTCATCAGGCGTCAAGGAGCTAAAGAAAATCATCGAAGAGGCGGAGCGACTCCACCGCCTGGGAAAACCCACTGTCCTGTTCGTTGATGAAATCCATCACTTCAACAAGGCGCAGCAAGACACGTTTCTCCCGCACGTAGAGCACGGTACTCTGATTCTCATCGGCGCCACTACCGAGAATCCCTCTTTCGAACTGATCCCTCCTCTGCTCTCTCGCTGCCAGGTACTGGTTCTCCAGCCCCTTTCAACCGACGAGATCAGCGAGATCATTGATCGCGCGCTCCATGATTCTAAAAGAGGTTTGGGTTCGTTGAAGTTGGAGCTGACCTCTGAAGGGCGCGATTTCCTGATACAGCAATCTCAAGGAGATGCCCGCATTGCCCTTAATGCCCTGGAGAACGCCGCATCTCTGGCCCGCCGCCAAGACGACAAAAAAGCGATTGAGCTCTCGCATCTTCAAGAGGCGCTGCAAAAAAAAGCTCTCCTCTACGACAAATCCGGCGAGGAACACTACAACGTCATCTCCGCCTTCATCAAAAGTCTGAGGGGAAGCGATCCGGATGCGGCCCTGTACTGGCTGATGCGCATGTTGGACGCTGGAGAAGATCCGCTCTTCATCGCGCGGCGAATGATTATCTTTGCCGCCGAGGATATCGGCAACGCAGATCCCCAGGCGCTCCAGGTCGCGGTGGCGACCAAGGACGCTGTCCACTTCGTCGGCCTTCCCGAAGGAAGAATACCGCTGGCTCAGGCTACGACCTACCTGGCAACAGCGCCAAAATCCAACGCCTCGTATAAGGCGATGCTAGCGGCAGCAGCGGATGTTAAAGAAAAAGGTGCCTTGCCCGTGCCGTTGCACCTGCGCAACGCGCCGACGGCGCTCATGGAGGAGCTTGGCTACGGCAAAGACTACAAATACGCCCACAACTTCCCCGGTCACGTCGTCGAGCAGGAGCACTTCCCCGAAGGGCTTAAAGGGAGCAAGTACTACTCCCCTTCCGAATCCGGCTATGAGAAAATGATCAAGGAGAGAATCAAGGGGTGGGAAGAGAAGAAGAAAGGCAAACGGACTTGAAACCCAAGTGGTCACTTATGAGCAAAGCTGCTACAAAAGTTGATGCTGCAATAATCCGGGAGGGTTGGAAAACGCTGGTGAAGAAGATGGGAATAGTCAAGGCGACCCGTTTCTTGGTCGCGTTTGAGCGTGGAGAGGGCGATTCGGTCAAGGAAATCAAACGCTTTTGGCGCGGGAAGTCTCTTGATGAGATTTACCGCATGGTAAAGTGGGCAAGAATCGCCCCGTAAAGGCTACCACCAGACCCACAACTTTCCCGGCCACGTCGTCGAGCAGGAACACCTCCCGGAAGAGCTCAAGGGAAAACATTCAACGAGATAATTAAGGGTCGGGAGGAGAAAAAAGAGCAGAACAGTTTAGGAGAAATTTCATGGCTGAATCGATAAAGAGGCGAAGATCAAAGACGTTAGTTAAAGACCAGGACATTATTCACGCTGCAAGCATGTTTCGACAGTGGGGATTCATGGATTACATCGCTGCTCGCGAGTTGCTCACGAGAGCATTAGAAACAATCAAAGAGCCCATTCCAAATAAAGCACGAGACATCGACGAACTCGCCAAAAAGATTGCTATCACACAGCATACTGAGTTCGCAAAAAGCCTAGAGGTAGGCCATCTGCTGCTACCGGCCTGTGCGCTTGCAGCTACGAGCGTAGAAAAATACTTCAAGGCTATTGTTACGTTAAAAGACAAAAAGAAGCCGAAGAACTCTCACTTAGACAAGGGTTTAATAAATTCGGTGAAAAACGCAGTTAAAGGGGTTTTCAGCGGCATAAACAAGGATTTTATAGGATACTTACGTGAATGCTACGAACTCCGGTATTTTGACAAGATGCAGAGAAAAACAACATTTCTCATAAGTCCAAGATTGACTCTATCAGAGCTTGATTTCACTATAGCGGAAATGGAAAAAACGATCAGGATTACTCTGAATGGGTTCGAGATTCCGGATTCGTACCAATCTTTTTCCCAGCTTAAAGTGCCAGCTTTGTGGCAACATAATTATCTCCTGCTAGGCACGGATAAAACCGAATTTTTAAAGGGACAGGACTTTTCTCTTAGCATAATCTCCGATCCGACAACGGGCCGTATTACAATGGCATGGTATCCCTCGAACAACACGGGAATCGAGGATCAGTTTTTTGCCAAAGCGTTGTACGCGATGGCAGGTGAAGCTGACAAAACTGTAACGAACTTTTCCGAAGCCGTGCCGGACTTAGAGGCAACAATCATGCATTACTTCTTCGAACAGAAGGAAAAAACGGGAGAGAGGCATTAAGCTTTTGAAGGGTTCGGGTGACCTTATTGATCTTTTTAACCGCACGTTTTTCTAGGCATTACTCAATCGAGCCATTAATTTAAAACCTCATTACCCTAAGACGGCGGATTTTCCACCCCCCCCTATACCAAAATTTCACATTGACATAATAATTCTCCATCGGATACTCTCCGCCAAGAACGCAGAGAAGCTTGCCATCAGTCAATAAGGGGCGCGCGTAAGTCGCTAAGAAGTGAAGCTTATGACAGATTCCTCCGAAATCTCGCCGGAAATTCGTGCGCGGCTGCTTCGGGAGAACCTGGATAATTGGCGGGACGAGGGGCTAATCACTGAAGGGCAGCACAAGCTACTCGTTGCTCGAATCTCGGCGACCGCTCCGTCGATACCCCCAGAGGTTGACCAGCGCGCTCTCAGCCAGGAGCGCAAGCTTGGCCGCGGCGTCACCATCCTCATCAACCTTGGGGCGGTCGCCGTAGCTGCCGGTCTCATTATCTTCTTCGCTTCCAACTGGATCGAATTTGGGCGCGCTGCCAAGATCGGCAGTCTCTTCGCGCTCACGCTGTTTTTCTATCTTGTTGGCTTCGAGCTGACCCAGGAAGGCCGTTGGAAATTTCCCAAGCTCGGCCTAGCCCTGGTCTTCATCGGCTGTGTCATGTTCGGGGTGGATATCCTCCTGCTGGCCCTGATCTACGACCTCAAGGCTGAGCACGCCTGGGCCATGCTGATAGACAGCATCGCCTGGCTTTCCGTCGCTTATCTGGTCAAATCCCGCTTGGTTCTTTTCCTGGCCTTGATCGGGGTTACCTCCTGGTTCGGAGCCGAGGTGGGATACCTCTGGGGCGGATACTGGATTTATCTAGGCCGCCCGTTTCACTTCATCGGCTTGGGGGCCCTCATGATCGCGATATCCGGCCTCCACGCCTGGCGCGGCCAGCGGGGCTTTGCGGCGCCTTATGCTGCGGTCGGCTTGCAGCTCATCTATCTCTCCAGCCTCATCCTCTCGATCTTCGATTTGCAAAAGGAGTTCCGGGCGGTGGAGTGGCAAGCGCCGCTGGCGGTCTGGCTTATGCTCTACGGACCCTACCTGCTCGCGGTCGCCGCCCTGATATTCATTCACCTGCGCTGGCGGCGTACGAGCTTGACTGACCCGCCGGCCCTGGCAGTGCTTTTTCTCTTTTGCCTCATGCTCCTGACCAATGTGATCGCGTGGACGCCCGGACCGCGAGAATTCTGGTTCATCGCGCTCCTGACGCTTTTAACCTCGGCCGGCATTTACCTGGGAATCGCCTGGGAGAGCGCTGTTTTCTTAAACACGAGCATTGTCTTCTTCGCTATCAATATATATACGCGCTTCTACGAATACTTCTGGGACGCCATGCCTAAGTCCCTCTTTTTCATCGTCGGCGGGGCCACGCTGATGGCGGGCGGTATCTGGGTAGAGCGGGCGCGGCGGCGCATCATCCGCCGGTTTGCCGGAGGCGCTCTATGATCCAAGCCTGGCAGTGGCGCTGGTCACGGCGCGGCCTCATGTATCTCGTCATCGGCCTCCAGCTCGTGATCCTTGCCGCAATCGTGGCCTCTCAAGAGGTCAATCGGCTCCTCGATGCCAGCCTTTCAGTGGAGCTTGAACTCACCCAAGCGCATGCGCAGAAGGATCCATTCCGGGGCGCGTCGATCAGCGGCCGACCGGCCCTAGATCTTGACGGCGCGAAGGCGGGTGTCCCTCCGAAGCAACTTGAAGCTGGCGACAAGGTTTTGGTTTTCTTCAGCGTGAAACCTGGCAGCCGGCCTAGAGTCGCGCAGATCGAACGAAAAGGCTGGGGTAAGGAGCTGCCTTTCAGCAAAGAGCGTTTTAGCATTCCAGGAACGGTCCGAAAAGAGACCGCCGACAGGTCGTTCTCCTCTGCCCAGCGGGTCATGGTTGCGCTGGTCGGAAAGCCGTCAACGGCTGTGGAATTGGATCTCCCTGCCTCTATTCCCATCGACTCGTCTGCATTGGAACAGCTTTCAAGGCCAAGCATGGTGCGAGCCAGCCTCCGGCAGGGGTTCCTGGGGCAGCGCTACTTCGACAACATCCGTTTAATCGGTCAAGCCTGGACAGACGAGATGAGCTTCACCTATCACGCAACCCGGGACCGGTTGGTGGTGTTCGCGCCCGAAGTTTGGCGCTTTGAAAGGATGCAACGTTCCGACGACCAGCCGCTTCGCACCCGACTATTCTTTTTTGATGGGACGGGAAAAGAGTTAAACACAGTCGAGGTTGCCGGCCGGCTCGTCTATGGCGAGGCGCATCCCACCGATGGAACCTTCTGGGCGCTGTTGGCTACCGAGCGTTGGGGCTACGCGACAGTGCAGCTTGCAAAGATCGGCGAGGATGGGGCAATCCTCCAGCGGGGCCCTCAAGTAGGCTATGACCGGATCGTAGGATTCGATACAGAGGAGGGAAGTCTATGGGTCTTAGCAGGTCCGGCGAATCCGCCGCCGGGGACGCCACACTTCGTTGAGCGGATGAGCTTCGGAGGGTTGCAGGCGCCGCGGCTGGGGCCGTTTGCCTCCAAGCCGCGCAGTGTCATCACCCAAGGTAAAAGCATCTGGGTGATCGAGGCGGATCAGCATCGCGTGACCCGCTTCGACCGGACAGGACGCGTCGAAAAGGAATATCGTGATGTCAATCGTCCCACAGAGATTGCGGTAGATGCCGGCGCCCTGTTCATTATAGAAGCCGCCCAGACACAGCTCAGCAAGTTTTCAATGGAAGGACAAGCGATCTGGCGGACCCCGCGTTTCCAGGGAATTTCCTGGATTCTCCCTGAGCCAGGGACAGGCTCAGGATGGATTGGAGCCCAACGCTTTGAGGGCCGAGAAGGGGGGATCTTTCGTTACAATCCCGACGGAAAGATCTTTCCGGCGGCAGGCGTCAGCCTGTCCCGAACAACCAGAGGCGTCTGGGGCCGCCCGGACCTTGTCCCTGACGCTATCCGGTCAAGAACCAACGGTCGGCTCTACATCCGTGAAGAGCGGACCATCGTCATTTTGGCGCCGGACGGAACAGTGCTGAAAAGGATTGAAGGATTCCGATACGCCACGGAGCAGCGCGTGCGGAGTTGAGAGGACCGCAAAATGGTTCGACGTACGGCGCTCTGGCTGCTGGCGGGAGCGCTGCTCTTGGTCTCCTGCGCCATCATCCGTTCCGATGTCGGGAGCGCTACAGCAGCCAGTCTCCAGGACTATGCTGCGTTGCTGCGGGAGCTTAACCGTCACAGCGAGGCGGCGGAGATGGAGACGCGGGCGGAGAAGCTCCGCCAAGCCTTCCAGAACCCCTACCCCACACCTCTTGGTTTTGACCCCGTTGCCACCCTGAAGGAATATGCCGTGCTGCTCAAGAGTCGAGAGAAGGAAGACGAGGCAAAGGAAGTGGAGGAGCTTACGGAAGAATACCACCTCGCCAACCTGGCGCACTTCCAAAGGTCGGTTTTTCAAAAGTCACAGCGAGCAAAGCTCTTGGGGGATAAGCGAATCGTACCTGGGGAGCGCGTTGGTCAACTGAGACTGGGAGATAAGCTGGAAGAAGTCGTTAGTGTATTGGGAAGCGGAGTTCCACATGGCCAGGGGTTTCAGCTGGGCACGACGGCTTATGCGTGGGATCCGACCGGCCTGTGGCTGATCGCGGACGACACCACGGGCGCGGTGCTCTGGATATCCGTCGAGGGAGGCCCTGTGGCGAATCCCCATGCCTGGGTGGAGCTTGCCACGCGTGAGGGTCTCCGCCTCGGCTCAACGGAGGAGGAAGTGCTTGCGGCGATGGGAAAGCCCGCGAGGACGGTTTCCGACGGCGTCGCCAAGAGTCTCTATTTCGACCGGCAGGGTATCCGGTTTACGTTGCCCATTAGGGGACCTATGGCGGGAAAAGTAGCCGCGCTCCGCGTCGTCCCGCCCGGCACGCAGCCATGAAAGCTAAGGATGACCGCTCAGCGCACCGTTGACAAGTATGCCTGTTATCAATATTATGTATGCATATTAGTAACATTGGGGGCGAGGAGGCTTTATGCGTGCGGCAAACAAACTGAAGCGAAAATCTTTTTTTGTGGATGAAACCACACTCCATCGAGCCAAAAAAGCCTTGCGAGTAAAGACCAACGCCGAGGTCATCCGGCTCTCCGTCGAATGGATCGCAGAGATGGAAGAGTTCTGGGAGTTCATGAAGAAGAGCCGACGCACCCTTCAGCCCGGCAGCCTCGAGAGACCCTAGGATACAGGTCAGGCGGATTAACCTGACGCGAGCATGCATTTAGCCATCCTGGACACCAACGTCTATATCGGCCATTGGGAGAGAGGGCTCTACCAAGATGGCCTGGACGCGATTCGGAAAGCCTATATTGTCCGCCACTCAGCAGTGGTTCTTTCGGAGCTCCGGCGGGGCGCTCGAACCCGCGACGCCCAACAGCTCGTGCTGCAACTGTTCCGCCTAGCTCGGATTTGTTGGGAGCCCACGGCCTTAGATTGGTGGGAGGCAGGCAGGTTGGTCCAAAAGATTGGAGACGGAGGGGGGTGGGACAGAAACAAGCGACGAGATTTTCAAAACGATACCCTCATCGCGCTGACGGCCCGCCGCCACGGCGCTACCGTGATCACGGCGGATCTCGCAGATTTTGAACTGCTTGCCCGAGAAGTGCGCATCCCGGTGCTGCTCGTAACGTGATCTAGGGACAGGACCGAGTCCTTGCGCCCCGTACCACAAACAAAAAGGCTTAACAAGCCGAGACCGTGGGTCGTGATCGCGGAGCGCTTTCTCCATTCCATTACAAGCCAGCCTTGGAGCTTTTAGAGAGCAGCAGATCCACGAAGACGAAGCCGTCGCGTTTGACGATTTCGCCCAACCGGACCGGAACGGGGTGTTGAAACATAGGCCCGTCATAGGCGAAGGTGTGAAACTCGCCTCTTTCGCCACAAGGATCGACGTTGGGAGGCAGATCAGCGAGGAACTGCTCGTCGAACTCTCGCCCGACAAAAGACTCGGACAATTGTTTGGGATCGACGCAGGTCACACGGGCGCGCAGACCCGATTTAACCATTTCATACGCCAGCTCTCTTGTAGGCATGGCCCAAATTGGAAAAATCGGCGAAACTCCCGTTTCTCCAAGGCGCTCCTCGCGGTAACGACGAATGTCCTCCAAAAACAGGTCGCCGAAGGCGAATGTACTTATTCCCTGAGACTTCGCTCTTTCGATGGCAGCGAGCATCGCGGCTTCGTATTCTCCGTTGCTGCAAGGACTAGGGATGGGAATCTTCCAGAGGGGGAGCCCGACAGCCTTCGCCTGGGCCTTCAGAAGCTCGACTCTGACCGCATGCATGGCAACGCGCGAGTGGACCTCATTGACGGTCGTCAGCAGCCCCACCAGTTCTACCTCCTGCCGCGTTTTTAAAACGTGCAGAGACCACGCGCTGTCTTTGCCGCTACTCCAGGATAAGAGCGTTTTGGGTCGATCAATCGTGTGCAATCTCAACCCTCCCTGTTCGGTGCGCATTCAAGAACCTCATTACCCCGTGGCAGGGTAAATGTCCATCGTGTTAAAGTCAAAATTTCACGTTGACATGACAATTCACCGTCAGGTATTGTCTTGCACGAGATAGGAAATAGGCTTAAATCGCATTTGAAGGAAGACCTTAGCGATCTCACAGGACTAGAGGGGTGAGTAGATCGTTGTGACAACCTAGCGAAAGGAAAACAAAAATATGGAAACAGCCAAATACGAGTTTAGTGAAGCGGAGAACCAGTCCATCGGGACACTGGCGAGCCGGATGAAGTGGGTAGGACTTTTTCTCATAATCATCGGCGGCGCAACGGCGTTGGCCAGCATCGTGGGGCTGGTGCAAAGCGCTGCGGTGTCCACTCTTAACGTAAACGCCCTTATCTTCCTCTTGTTCGCAGTCATTTTTCTCTTGACCGGGATCTGGACGTTAGACGCGGCTAAGTCATTCTCGCTGATCGTCAAAACCGCCGGAAGCGATATCGCAAATCTCATGGACGCCCTCACCGACCTGCTCAAGCTTTACTACATGCAATTCTGGCTGATGATCGACAGCCTCATTGCCGTTATCGCAGCTGCGCTTATTCTCTGGAGCATGAGCCTCCTCTGATCAGCTTCATCCGACATAATAGTTCCCTATCAGGCACTCTCCGCCGAAGGCAAAGAGAAGTCACCTATCAGTCAAGAGTTGAAGGGCGGGGGTCCGTTGCTAAGGCGTAGCCGCATATGCTGTCCGCAAGCTAATCCATACCGTGCCTGGATTTGAATTCTTCGGCCAATCTTTCCGCCACCGTCAGCACGTAGTCATCTCTCAAGAACCGCCCCACGAGTTGGACGCCAAGAGGCAGGCCATTAGAGGATCGCCCAGCAGGGAAGCAGACGGCGGGGAGCCCAGCATGAGTCCAGGGCAAGTTCATGCCTGGACTTCCCGTCGAGTCCAGTCCCTCCGGCGCTGGACCCGTGGCAGCGGGACTAATCCAGAGATCAAGGCCTTGCTCCGCCATGAGCTGTTCTAGATGGACGCGCAGTTGTTTACAGGATGCGCGGGCTGCCGCAAGCTCACCGACCTTGACCTTCTGTCCGCTCCTGATGATCGCGGCGGTTTGAGGCCGGTACAGGGATTTGTACTGTCTAAACCATACTTCATGAGTCCGGGCCATTTCCATCGCAATCATTTTTTCGTGACGAGCGGTGATTTTTCTGACATCGTCCAGGACACGGACGCGTCGCAAGGAGAACCCTGCACCCCCCAGAACTTCCAGTTGCCGCTCAAAAGCATCTAACGCTTCTCGGGATGCCTGTTCGAGATAGGCCCCTTCAGGGATGCCAAGCACCGGGGGTTTAGTGAACTGTGCATCACTCAGTTTGGACCGCCAATTCTTGCAAAGAAGCGACGCCACCAATCGCGTTCCGGCTACGTCCTGCGCGAAGAGACCAACCACGTCGACCGTTTTAGAGAAAGGGATCACACCCTCCGTAGAGATGCGCCCGCGGCTTGGGACAAAACCTACGACCCCACAATAGGCGGCTGGACGAATCACTGAGCCGATGGTCTGTGTCCCCAGCGCCAATGGGCACAAGCCTGCGGCGACGGCCGCCGCGGAGCCGCTGCTGGAGCCGCCGGGAGTATGATCCAGTTTGCGGGGATTGCGGGTGGGTCCAGGTTCGCGATAGGCGAACTCGGTAGTCGCGGTTTTACCAAGGACGAGAGCGCCCAACGAGCGCAAAGCTGAGACGCAGGTCGCCTCTGGACCATCAAAAAGGCTCTGTGGGAGCTGCGACCCAGCTCTGGTAAGAAAACCGTCAACTCGAAAAATATCTTTGACGCCGATAAGGAGACCATAAAGCGGTGGGCGAGTCGCTGGTCGAGGGAAGCGTTCCTTTAGAGCTGCGACCTCCTTTTTCAAGCGAGCGCTTCGATCCGGCTCTGGCAAGAATGCGTGAATCTCGGTATCGAGAGTCTCCACTCGATGACAAACGTCCTCGACATACGAAGAAAGATCGATCAGACCTTTCCGTAAGGAATCGACAAATTCGAAAAGTGGGGCGGAGAACAACGGCGTTTGCTTGGTCACCTCACAGCTCTCCTATCACGACCAATTCAGGACACTTGAAAGCCTCTTAGCCCAATTGGGGGGTAGATGTCCATCCTTATCTTCATCTTCGGGCCCAGCTACTATCTGTTGACTTCAACTCGTCCCTAGGTCTTATATAAGCAGCTTACTAGAAAATGGCATGGGAGGGATTGAGATGGAAAAGGAAAAGCTCTTTCTCGATTTGGAATTGGCTCCCCGCAGTAAAAAGCCCAGGAGCCGGGGTATCACGGCCATCGGGGACGATGGAGAACCTATTAGCTGGATGCGGGAAATGTTGGAGGCACTTGGGGAGTATGTGGACTGTGTACATATTATGCCCTTCAGCGTTGTCATGCCTTGGCGCCTCGTAGAGAAGAGGATTAAACTGTTCCGTGATTTTCAGGTGAATGTGGTGGTAACCGACCCCATATTTGCCATCGCCTATTATCAGGGGAAAGCGGAGGCGCTTCTGCGCACGCTGAGGGATATGGGGGTGACTCACGTCCAGATCGATACCCGCCACATAAAGTTAGCGGACGGCCCGGACGATAAGAAGCTTTACGAGGACGAGGTGCGCTACACGGCTATGGCGCGAGAGCTAGGTTTAAAGATCGAAGGGGAAGTGGGACAGAAATGGCCGGAGGGAGATCCGGCGAGAGCGGGGAGAGGATTGCTAAATATTGACGCGGTGGTTGCTGAGATGAAGAGGCTTTTGTCTGATGGTTGCGAGCTTGTCTACCTAGAGAGCAAGGTTTTGCACGAGATTATTGGTGAATACGGCGAGAGGGAAGAAGGGACAGAGCAGATCCGTCGCGTTGTTGAGGCGGTGGGTTTAGAGCATATCGTCATTGAGATCACCGGCATGCTGTCTTTTGACGCCCGGCAGTGCCACCGGTTCTGGGCTGTCAGAAATTTTGGCCCTGAGGTCAACATGGGAGGTGGAGGTTCCATTGCCGAGGTTCGCTATGTTGAGGCTATTCGTCGGGGGGTCATGTTCGTCGGTGGTCCGAGTAGGTCCACCAGCAGGCTTTGGGTTAAATCTTTAGCTAGAGGGCGGGGAAAGGCGGCCCAAGATTGGTGGAAGGAAGACTACCCGATTGATGTAAGCGTCCTCAGCAAGTAGGCTGAGGCGCTTTCTTCAGATGCGGGCTAAAGTTGTATTATATCATCTTACGGAGGACAGGTAATGAAGTACCGGTTGATGGCTATAATTCCAGTAGTTTTCATGCTGATGGTAGCATCAAATGATGCCTTAGGCCAGGGCTGGGAGCATATGCTCCAGAAGCTTTATATGGCAGCAAAGCCGGAAGGAAGTGTGGCATTCAATTCAGGGGGTGGTGAATTAAGCGTCGGGGGGAAAGAAGGTATCGAAAAATTTACTAAGAGGTTCCCCGGCATCAGACTTGACGTTACTGGTATCTCCTCGACAAAGTTATTTCCTAGAATTGTGGCCGAGGCGCGCGCGGGAAAGATTTCCATAGACGTTGACCTTGGCAATCCACCGGCCATAAAAAGTCTTATCGATAGAGGCTTGATAGCAACGCTTAACCCGACAGAGTTGACTGACAAACCTGAAAAAGTTTCTTATCTCTTCGATACCAGATCCCCTGTGGCCAGACATCAATTGACGCATTTTGTTTATAATACAAAACTTGTATCGAAAGCTGACTTACCAAAACGCTATGAAGATCTTCTGGATCCCAAGTGGAAGGGCAAGATAGGATTGGACGGCCGGGGGCCATGGGAATTTACTTTACTGCGCATCCTCTGGGGAGAGCAAAAATTCTGGCAATTCATAAAATCCCTTGGTGGACAGAACCCCGTATGGGACACGCGCTGTAGTGCGTCAACAGACAGGGTAGTGACGGGAGAAGCCTATTTTGGCTGCGGAACTTTTTCCACTGTGCACGATCTTAGGGCAAAGGGAGCGCCGTTGGAATTTGTCCCTCTCAGTCCCATGTATATTTACCCACAGATTTTAACGCCTTACAAAGGTGCCGCTCACCCGAATGCGGCCAAGCTATTGATAGCATGGCTTCTCTCGCCAGAGGGTATTGAAGTTACCGACAAAATAGGATCCGGGCTTGCCATCCCAGGGACGCGGTTCTTGAAAGGGCTAAAGGCAATTGGGGTAGAGCTTCATTTCGGTGAGAATTTACCTCTGGAGCAATTGTTAGCAACAGAAACGACCAGACAAGAAATTGCAAAAGCGTGGGGTGTTTTGAGGTGACACTTTCCGCCTGAATGCCACTGAGCCCTTTGTCCGGCGGTTACTGTTGTCAAGAAGTACCGGGCCCGTTAATAAGAACGGACGGATTAGCTATGGCGCAGATAGACCACGTCCGAAAGACCCGGGCAAGAACAGCAGCGTCGTCTAGTAACCAGCTAGAGGACTGGCTGGCGAAAATCCCTAGATGAGATCACCGATAACTCTTAACTTAGGCGACTGGAGACGGGTTTTTTCTGCGGAGAGGCTAGTCTACCTCATACCGGGGTTGGTAGTTACTTATTTAGTGCTCCCTCCTCTGGCTCTCCTTTTGATTTCCACTTTCAAGAGCACCGCTGACAGGTTGCCGTTTGAGCCAGGGCCATGGAGTTTATCCAATTACATCAGAGTCTTCACCAGCGCTGAATCGTATTTGCTGTTTCAGAACAGCCTGGTCTTTGCTCTTTGTACGGTTGTCGCTGCGGTAGCTATATCTGTTGTACTGGTGTGGCTTATCGAGCGCACCGACATACCTGACGGAGATCTCCTCTTCGCCCTGATTTTGATGCCGCTTGGGATGCCAGGCCTGATTAAGGCAATCGGATGGACCTTCTTAGCCAGTCCTAGGATAGGGGCGTTCAATGTAGCGTTGAGAAACATACTTGGAATCGAGGGCAATTCTGGTCCCCTAAATATTTATTCTCTTTCTGGGATGATTTTTGTCAGTGCTCTGTCTATGGTTCCCTCTATAGTCCTAATGCTCTCAGGGGTTTTTCGCAGTTTCGATCCTGCCCTTGAAGAAGCCAGTGAAGTGTCCGGGGCGTCCAAATTGCAAACTCAGCGACTGGTTACGATGCCGCTGTTGCGGCCGGCCTTATTAGGAGCGTTCATTTATTACTTGGCTGATGCCTTAGACAACTTCCAGATTCCCGCTATCTTGGGCCTGAATGCTGGCATTCACGTCTACAGCACGAGAATATACTTAGCTGCGAATCCTGTCAGCGGGTTCCCTGATTATGGCCTGGCAAGTGGATATGCCATGTTGCTTTTTCTTTTGGCTCTGGTTCTCATTGTGTTGTATCGCAGAATGATGAAAAAAGCGCACAGGTTTGTCGTGATAACGGGAAAGGGTTACCGTCCGCAACGTTTCTCGCTTGGGAAGTGGAAGTATGCAGCCTTTATGGGTGTGGCGTTGTATCTGCTGCTCGGTGCAATCAGTCCGATGCTCATCCTTCTCTGGGTAAGCTTTCAACCCTTCTTTAACGTCCTATCCACCGAAGCATTTGCGCGACTAACGGTTTCTAACTATGTTGCGATTTGGAACCTGAGCCAGTTCAGAGTGGCGGCCGTGAACACGGTTACTATTGCACTCATCGTTGCTACTGCCACTATGGTTTTGGCTACGCTAACTGCGTGGATGGCTGTTCGTGGTAGATTTCGCGGAAGCTCTATTCCCGATTTCCTGACGTTCATCAATACAGCGGTTCCGAGCGTGGTCTTTGGGCTCGCCGTAATGCTCGTGTACTTAAGTTTCTCGATCATTCCTATTTACGGAACCATTTGGATCATCATAATTGCCTTCGTAACAAGATATTTGACATTCACGACTCGTCTCATAGGAGGTGCCGTAGTACAAATCGATAAACAACTAGAAGAGGCTTCTGAGACTAGTGGCGCCTCACTGTGGATAACCTTGCGCCGGGTAACGGTGCCCCTAATTCTGCCATCCTTTCTTAGCGGCTGGTTGTGGGTAGCAGTTCATGCCTTAAGAGAGGCGACGATCGCTGTCATGCTTACGACGCGGTCCAACGTCGTTCTTTCGTCTCTCATTTGGGAAAGGTTTCATGAAGGGAGAGACCAGGGGTTGGTTGCTGCTATGAGTGTTGTGGTTATGGGCCTCTGCATGCTGCTGACTTTTTTTGGTCGCCGGGCTCTACTGTCCGAGAGGAACTAGATTGCATTATGCTGTGGTTCCTCTGCCGTTTCGTTATCTTGGTTTATTTTGGACGGGGAGAAGAGCGATGATCCCGTGAGGTCCTTTTGGTGACTTCCTTATCTATCCTCATCGATTTTGGCAGTACCTTTACGAAGGTCACTGCTCTGGATCTTAGCGCAGCAAGAGTTGTCGGTATAGCACAGGCTCCAACGACAGTGCAGACGGACGTGCAAGAGGGTCTGCTTCGTGCCTTGGCTCTGCTTGAGGAGCAGCATGCCTTATTTCACAGGATTCCATCTGATCTTGAGATCCTTTACGGAAAGGTGGTCTTTGTTTCGAGCAGTGCGGCGGGCGGATTGAGAATGGCTGTCGTGGGCCTCGTCCCAGGATTGACTGTGGAAGCCGCCAATTTGGCTGCCCTTGGGGCAGGCGCGAAAGTTGTTGGCTCATTCTCCTTCAAGCTCTCGGAGAAAAGGATTGCAGAAATGGAGGCGCTTCGCCCGGACATGATCCTGCTTACGGGAGGTACTGACGGCGGCGATTCCCAAACCCTACTTCATAATGCGAACATGCTGGCCCATTCTGCTCTGAACGTGCCTGTAATAGCGGCGGGCAATAAGGCAGTAGCGGACCAGGTTTGTCAGATACTGGCCCAGGTGGGAAAGGAGGTCAAATGTGTTGAGAATGTCATGCCTCGACCGAACACCATTTCGGTCGAGGCGGCTCGGGAAGAGATCCGCCGGCTTTTCATGGACAAGATCATTCAAGCCAAGGGGCTTGAGAAAATCCAAGCCCTGGTACCAATGGTTCTACCCACGCCTATGGCCGTGCTGCGGGGTGCAGTAGTCAGCTCACAGGGGACGGGCCAGTTTGAGGGGTGGGGAGATCTCATGGTGTTGGATGTGGGGGGAGCCACCACTGACGTTCACTCCGTCTGTTGGGAAAAATGTGCGGATCGAGGCATCATCCCTAAGGGGTTGCCTGAGCCATTGGCGAAAAGGACGGTCGAGGGGGATTTGGGTATCCGCTATAATGCCTGTAACATTCTAAGCCGAGTAGGTCCGGATAAGCTCTACGGTGATTTCAGCAAAGTCTTTCCTGAGCTAGCTGTTCCTTTGGAGGATTTTACGGGATACATCAAGGAGGTTAGCTCCGAGACCTCTCGTGTTCCACAGAAAAACTGGCATTATGCCGTTGACGCTATTCTAGCGCGAGTGGCTATTGAACTGGCCATAGAGAGACATGTGGGAAGACTGGAGCGAATCTACTCCAAGGAAGGCGAGATTTGGCTGCAATATGGAAAAGACCTGCGCGAGACGCCTACCGTTATCTGCACCGGTGGGATATTCATCCACAATCCGTTTGTGGACCGCATACTTTCACAGAATGATTCAGGTGACGGTCGCTACCGGGTCCTCAGACCGAAAAACCCCAGAATCTTCATCGACCAAAGCTATCTGCTTTATGCCATCGGGCTTCTCGCGGAGAACTATCCGGACGTGGCTGCGAAGCTTTTTAAGGAACAAATTGCGGGCGTTGAGGTTGCGAAATGTGGGGACGGCGAAAGGATTGAAACGGTTACGTGATGGTAGAATATACAGGATATTGGGAAATTGTCATTAAGATGACCGCATCAGCATAGAAAGCATGATGTCGAGGTCGCCGGATACTTTTGTAATTATCATAGGAGGAAAGTAAATGTTAGGTGAAAAGCTACGTATTGCTCCCACGTGCTATCATGTACTTCATCTCATCCCGGTCATGGTCGCTCACGAGATGAATTTTTTCTCCGATGAAGGACTGCGAGGAGAAGATGGGTTGCCGAACTATGAAATCATCCGGGATTCCATGGTGCCATTTGGTCTGGAAAAGCTGGGGATTTCTCAGGCCATGAAGGAGAAATCGGTGGATATTGCTCTGGATGTCCAGACTAGAACGGTTTTTTTCCAGCGCTCGCGGGGGGCCGATCTTTATATTATCGCGGGTTGGCGGAACCAGCACATCCATGTCTGGATAGGCACACCCGAGATCAAATCCCTGGCAGAACTAAAGGGGAAGCGGATCGGGATCAACGATATTGGCGACAATCAGCATTGGGCGATATCCACATGGATACGCAAGGCCGGGCTCGATCCAGACCGGGACGTGCACTGGGTTAGGGGAATTTTTCATCCGCTCCACATCGAAGCTTTACGGAGTGGCAAGGTAGATTGTGTTGCGGTGTTGGTTTGGGAAGCAGAAAGACTCAAAAAGGAAAGGTTCAATCCGTTAGTTACGCTCCAACAGCAGTATCCGAACGGGCGGCCGGAGCGAATTATCGCCGCAACGGGAAGAATCCTTGAAGAGAGGCCTGCAATGGTCAAGGGCTTTCTCAAAGGAATGATACGCGCTTATTGGTTTATGAGGGATCCGGACAGAAATTATAACTATATCTACAATCTTGAGAAGAGGCTTCGTCAGCAAAGCCCCGATGCCGAGGAGAGGACGATGAAGTTTACTTTTCATTCGCCGCTTCGTATGGAGGGAATGCCGTTTCCAATCGACGGTCTTCCGACCGGATTTGAGGATCTCTTAAGAGAGGAAAAAGCTGCCGGGGATCTCAATTACGACGTGCCGGCTATCGAGGATGTTTGCGCTCTGGATCTCGTCAAGGAAGCTTTTAATGAGCTTAAAGAGCGGAAGGAATTGAAGGGGGATCTTGAGCGGGCCAGCGCAGTGGCGGAGCGCTATGGATATTAAGCGAGAGAAAGGTGAGGGGATATCTAAGTTTCAATTCGGCGGCGATGTCGTTTGGCGGCCAAGCGCGCAGGTTATCGCGCGGAGTCGGCTTAAGAACTTCATGGACGCTTACGGTATCGGCGGCCTCGAAGAATTACATCGCCGGTCCACCGAGGAGATCGAATGGTTCTGGAACGCAGTACTCAAAGAGCTGAAGATTGAATTTTACGAGCCATATGAGCGGGTCCTAGATAGTTCCCGTGGTATCGCCTGGACGCGTTGGTGCTGTGGCGGGAAAATGAATGTCGTTCATAACTGTCTGGACAAATGGAGAGGGACGCCTGTTGGGGGGAAGGAAGCGGTCCGGTGGGAAGGTGAAAATGGGGAGACCCGTGTTCTCACGTATGAAGAGCTGAATCGTAGTGTATGTCGTATCGCGAACGCCCTTCGTGCGCTCGGGATAAAGAAGGGTGTCTCGGTTGCGCTCTTCATGCCCATGATGCCGGAGAGTGTCGCGGCGCTTCTTGCTGTGGCCAAAGTTGGCGGGATAATCCTGCCGCTGTTTTCCGGCTATGGCGCCGCGGCGGTGACCGAACGTCTGCGAGACAGCGGGGCGCGATTCCTGTTAACCGTCGATGGTTTCTATCGTAGAGGGCAGAGCGTACTTGTGAAACCGGTTGTCGACGCAGCCCTGGTGTCTGCTACATCCGTCGAACATGTTCTCGTCCTCAGGCAACTGGGAACTCCGATTTCTTGGTGCCCTGGTCGCGACCGGTGGTGGCATGAGGCAGTTGATTGCCAAAGTGACGATGGAGAAACGGAACGGACAGACGCTGAAGATCCGCTGATGATCATCTACACCTCCGGAACGACCGGGTCGCCCAAAGGGGCCCTTCACACCCACTGTGGTTTCCCGATCAAAGCTGCCCAGGACATGGTCCACGGCCTAGACGTTTGCCAGGAGGACGTCCTTTACTGGGTAACAGACATGGGCTGGATGATGGGGCCGTGGGAGATTTTTGGGACAATGCTTCTCGGTGCCACGATGGTCCTTTACGAGGGAGCGCTTGATTTTCCTGGGCCGGATCGTTTGTGGTCGCTCATCGAGCGTCATCGGGTAAGCATTCTCGGTGTCTCTCCAACCTTGATTCGCAGTCTCATGCCCTATGGGACTGTCCCCGCGGATCAGCATGAGCTCTCGAGCCTGCGAATCCTTGGCTCTACGGGCGAGCCCTGGAATCCAGATCCGTGGCTTTGGTTCTTCCATACAGCCGGGAAGGGCCGCCTGCCGATTGTCAACTATTCCGGAGGTACCGAAGTTTCAGGTGGGCTGGTTGTGGGGAACGTTCTTTCGCCTCTCAAGCCCTGTGCGTTCGCGGGGCCTGTTCCGGGAATCGCTGCTGACGTCGTGAATGAGGAAGGGACGTCTTTGCGCGGAGAGGTTGGCGAGCTTGTCGTGCGGAAGCCCTGGATCGGCATGACGCGGGGCTTCTGGAACGATCCAGAGCGCTATTTTCAAACCTACTGGAGCCGCTTTCCCGACGTCTGGGTCCATGGGGATTGGGCTGTGGTCGATGAGGATGGCCTCTGGTACATTCTCGGCCGCTCGGACGACACCATCAAAATCGCGGGGAAGCGTCTTGGCCCCGCCGAAGTCGAATCCGTCCTCGTTGGGCATCCGGCTGTGAGTGAGGCAGCTGCCATTGGTGTCCCTGATCCGATAAAGGGAGAGGCCTTAGTTTGCTTCTGTGTTTTAAAGCCGGGAATCCAGGTAAGCGAAAGGCTACGTGAGGAACTGCGCACCAGGGTATCTGAGCAACTGGGAAAACCCCTTAAGCCAGAAGTTTTGCGATTTCTCAACGACCTCCCGAAGACGCGCAACGCGAAGATCATGCGGCGCATCATCCGCGCCGCTTATTTGAAGCAGGAACCTGGAGACCTCTCCGCACTGGAAAATCCCTACAGCGTGGAAGCGGTGCGAAAGGCGCTATAAAAAGGTTCGGCAATAGGGGAGCCAAAGGGGAAAACAAAAATATGGAAATGCCGAAATACGAGTTTAGCGAAGCGGGAATAGCCCGCTTTGGAAGCCGGTGTTTCCTTGACAGGCATAAGGAACATTCCCCACAAATAGGGCTTTGCGCAAAAATAATTTTATAGGAGGAAGGCGACGGGTATGCTCAAGTTGTCCGAGGAACAAGCAAAGGATCTTATGGGAGAGATGAGGGATAGGATCGACCGGCGCTGGCGGGAGACCGTGGACCGGACTCGCTTTATGCAGGAGCTAAAGGAAGGCAAGCTCAAGAGAGAGTCGATCAAGCTTTTTTACCAGAACTGGGGGGCCTTTGTCCCGGTGATCAATTCCATTTACACAGCAGCCTTTTACAAACATCTATGGTTTTTTGTAAAGAACATCGACTTAATGGAAGTTTATACTGAAAAAGTGTTGGATGAATTCGGCCACCCCAAGCCGCCGGGTCATATTCAGATTCTCCTTTCCACCGGTGAAGCCCTGGGTCTGTCTCGAGAAGAGGTCCTGCTCACGCCGATGCTTCCCGAAGGCAGGGCCCTGGCCGATTTCCACCGAACGCTGTTGACAGACGGACTCATCCAGGAATACTGGTTTTCAGTCCTTTATGAGGGCGCCTTTGGGGCTTCCTGCGCGCACTGGTTCAAAGCCCTTACGACCCACTACGGTCTCACTGAAGAGCAGGCAAGCTATTTCTCGAAGCACCACGAGGCGGATACCATGGATCATCTAGATCGCAAAGCGCATGCGGAGGTCACGGAAACCGTGCTGGCTCGTCTTCTTCAGCAAGGGATTATGGAGCGGCCTGGTTATTCATATGAGTACTGCGCTCTCACGCCGGTCAACCTCAATGCCCTGATGATGGACGCGGTTTATAGGGCAACTCATTAAGCAACCTTCGAAGGAGACCTGTATGTCTTTGGAAGGGTTCAATCAAGAGCTTAAGGGAAAAAACCTTATCGGCTACTGGATGATTCCCAACCGCAGCGACGGTTTTCGCGAACCGAAGCCAAGCTTCAGCCCCTTTCTCTGGAAATGGCGGGAAATACATGACGCCCTGGAAAAGGCCGTGGCTTATATCCGTCCCGAGGAGGCCTACCGCCGGTTCATCGGTTTTCAGCACCCGGATCTCAAGCTGGGAACAAGCCACACCCTTCTGATGGGCGCGCAGATGGTCTGCCCGGGAGAGAGGGCGCCTGCCCATCGCCATATGATGGAGGCGATCCGCTTCGTTGTAGGCGGAAGGGGCGCCTGCACCATTATAGAGGGAGAGCAGTTTCCGATGGAGGAAGGTGATCTGATCACCACGCCCAACTGGAGCTGGCATGACCATGTCAGCGCCGGCGAGAAGCCCATCATCTGGCTGGACGGGGCGAACGGTCCCATGATCAACTACTTTCAGGTCATCTTCGCAGAGCCCTATGTTCAAGCCCAGCAGATGGTGGTCCGCCCTGTCGGCTGGTCGAAGCGAAACTACGGAGTGGTTCGACCTCAGGAGGCTCCGCTTTCCAACCGGAGCTTCAGGCCTCCCTACCGTTACCCCTGGGAGGAGACAGAGAGAGCGCTCGAGATGCTGAGCGAGAAGCCTGGGGACCCGTGTGACGGGGTAATGCTCCGCTTTGTCGATCCCCTGACTGGCGGGCCGACGCTGCCGTCCATGTCCTGCGAGATTCAACTCCTTCGCCCCGGAGAGAAAACCCGTTCGCACCGGCATACCTATACGTCGATCTTTCATGCCTTTCGCGGAAGCGGCGTGACCGTGGTGGACAATAAGCTCATGGAGTGGGAAAAGGGAGATTCCTTTGTCGTTCCCCTGTGGAGCTGGCACCAACATGAGAACCGTTTCAAAGAGCCTGCCATCCTTTTCTCAATCAACGACCGGCCTTCAGTGGAGGCCCTGGGCTTTTACCGCGAGGAAAAGCGAGAAACAGCGTAAACCGGGAGAGGAGGCAAGGACGTGTCACGAATCTCATGTTTCAGTTTGAAGCCCGGCAAGGAGTCTTGAGATATGGCCTATTACCTGGATTTGAGAGAGCAACTCAAAGCGCTGGATAGCGCGGGATTGTTGGTTCGCATACAGGCGCCGATCAATAAGGATACGGAGCTGATGCCGCTCGTCCGATGGCAGTTCCGTGGTCTCCCCGAGGAAGAGAGAAGGGCTTTTCTCTTTACCAATGTGACCGATGTGAGGGGGAGAAAGTATGATATTCCGGTCGCCGTGGGTTGCCTTGCGGCCTCGCGGGACATCTATGCCGTGGGGCTTAAGTGCAAGCCTGATGAGATCGTGCAGCGCTGGACGAAGGCTGAAGCCCACCCTATTCCTCCCGCGATCGTGGCGAGCGGCCCGGTTCACGAAGAGGTGCACATGGACCCTTCCCTGCTGGAAAAGGGAGGCCTGGGTGAATTCCCGGTTCCGATCTCGACGCCCGGCTTCGACTGTGCTCCCTACACGACCGCGTCCCACTGGTTTACTAAAGATCCCGAGACCGGGAGGATCAATATCGGAAACTATCGCGGCCAGATCAAAGGTCCGGCGCGGACCGGCGTCTATATCGGCGCGAGCAACCACGGAGGTTACCATTGGAAAAAGTGCCAAGAGAGGGGGATACCCCTTGAGGCCGCGCTGGTCATCGGCGCGCCGCCGGCCGTCGCCTACACCGCGCCCGCCCGCGTCCCTTTCACCGTGAGCGAGCTGGATGTGGCGGGCGGGATTGCCGAAAGAGCGGTCGAGGTAGTGCGCTGCAAGACCATTGATATGGTGGTGCCCGCTTACGCCGAAATCGTGATCGAAGGCTTGATCTCGACAGAGCATTTGGAGCCCGAGGCGCCTTTCGGCGAGGCCACCGGATATATAGGGGAAAAACTCCTGAATCCCTATTTCGAGGTCACATGCATCACGCACCGCAAGAGCCCGATCTTTGCGGCCATCGTAAGCCAGTTCCCTCCAAGCGAATCAAGCAAAATGAAGCAGCTTGCCGCCGAAGGAAACTACCTGCGCTTTCTCAAAGAGGATTGCAACATACCGGGCATCCTGGAAGTCGCTTTCCATGAGATCGCGGTGCGCCAGATCTGCGTGATCCGGCTGAAGAAGATCAATCAGGCGCATGTCTGGCAGGCCCTTCACTGCATGGTCGGCTTCCACCCTGCCACCGGCAAGATCGTCATCGCGGTTGACGAGGACATCAACCCGCGCAATATGGACGCGGTCCTCTGGGCCCTAGCCTTCGGGATGCAACCCCATCGGGACATGCTGGTGATCCGAAATCGCACGCCTTCCATGGATCCTTCGGCTTTTCCGCCGGGAAAGGGGCTGGAAGTTTCGATGGAAGAAATCGCTGGCTGTTCCGCGCTCTTGATTGATGCCACGCGGAAGTGGGCTTATCCGCCGGTCTCGCTTCCCAAGCGCGAGTTCATGGAGCGGGCGCGGGAGCTGTGGGAGAGATTGGAGCTTCCGAAGCTCAGGCCGGAGGATCCCTGGTTCGGTTACCATCTGGGCTCCTGGTCGGAAGAGGACGAAGAAGAGGTGCGGCTCGCGCTGAAAGGGGAACACTACCAGACCGGTGAGAAGGCGATGAAAAGGAGAGCGCCGGCAAAATGAATTGTTATTGTCAAGGAGAGGGCTTATGTCCGAGTTGGCATCACAGGATTTGCGCGAATGGGTGAAGGGCGTCGAAGCTCTCGGCCAACTCGCAAGGCTCAGGGGAATTCACTGGGATCTTGAGATCGGAGGCCTCCTCGAGGTTATTCTCGAAAGGCATCGCCATCCGCCGGCGCTTCTCTTTGAGCAGATTCCCGATGCCCGAGAGGAGATGCGGATTCTCTGCAGCCAGCTCGACACCATTGAGAGGCTCGCCCTGGCGATGGGCGCGGAGCCTCGTGCGGGGCTCAGAGATTTCATTCAAAACTGGAGGATGAAAGTCAGAGGACTCCGGCCGGTGGAGCCAGAGCTCGTCCAACAGGGTCCGGTATTCGAGAACTGTTTAGAGGAAAAGATTGATTTCACCTCATTCCCAATTCCTCGCTGGCATGAACTGGACGGCGGAAGGTATATCGGCACCGCCGACCTCGTCGTCACCCGAGATCCGCAAGAAGGCTGGATCAACGCCGGTACCTATCGGGTCATGGTCCAAGGCCCGGAGAAGCTGGCGCTTTATATCTCTCCAGGGAAACACGGCCGCATCCACAGAGATAAATGGTTCGCTCAGGGAAAGGCCTGTCCCGTGGCGATGTCCTTCGGCCATCATCCGCTCCTGTTTATCGCGGCCTGCACCGATGTGCCCTTTCAAGTGAGCGAGTTTGCCTATGCCGGAGGGATTCTTGGAAAGCCGATCCAGTTGGTCCGGGGACCGCGAACGGGCCTGCCCATTCCGGCCTTCTCGGAGATCGCCATCGAAGGGGAGATGATTCCCGGAGATCTCCAGCCGGAGGGGCCGTTTGGCGAGTGGCCAGGCTACTACGCCAGCAGCCAGAGGCCTGAGCCTGTCGTGCGAGTTAAGGCCCTCTATTACCGGCGCGATCCCATTCTTGGCGGCGAGCCTCCGCTGCGGCCTTCGGCCAACCAGGGGTTCCATCGCTCGGTTCTGAGGGCGGCTCTCATCTGGAACGCCCTTGAGGATGCCGGAGTGCCGGACGTTCAGGCCGTATGGCTTCACCCCGCGGCCTTTCGATTTTTCACCATCGTCGCTATCCGCCAGCGCTATCCTGGTCATGCGAGACAGGCTGCAGTCCTGGCGAGCCAGTGCCGGGCGGGCGCCTATCTGGGCAGATACGTTGTAGTGGTCGATGATGATATCGACATCTACAACCCGGATGATGTCATCTGGGCTCTGGCGACGCGCTCGGATCCGACAGAGTCCATTGAGATCATCCGGCGCGCCTGGAGCGGCCCGCTCGATCCAATTATCCCCCAAGGCGCCAAGGGGTTAAACTCAAGAGCCCTCATTGACGCCACCCGTCCCTATGATTGGCGCGATCAGTTTCCAGCGGTCAACGCCGTGAGCCCGGAGCTAAAGGAGAGGCTCTGCCAGAAATACCGGTCTCTCCTCGGTGGGCTGCTCTCCCGCAGCGAATAAATTAGAAAGGGGAAATTATGATCCGATTTGACGGAAGAGAGATACCAACGGAACTCGACGAGATCGTTGATCCCTCCGCTACCATCCTGCTGGTCTGGGACATGCAGAATGACCAGGCGGGCGGCTCGTTCAACAAAGAAGAACTAATCCGTAGTACCCCTCCCCTGACAGCGGCAGCACGGGACGCCGGAGTCAAGACTATTTATACCCAGGCAACTCCCTACTTATGGCGCGATGAGTCCCCGGCGTGGATCAGACGGGCGATGATGGAACAAAAGGTCGATCACCCGAGCAAACTGAAGCCGAGGCGTCTCCGGGGCAGCTTTGGCTGGCAGCTCATGCAGCCCTTCGCTCCAGGCGAGGAAGATTTGGTCCTGGAAAAACGGCGCCCCACGATGTTTGTCGGGACTGAATTCGAAAGCCTGCTCTTGCACCGGAAGGCAACGACAATTGTCATGATTGGGTGCACCACAGACGGCGGCGTTGAAAGCACCGTGCGGGACGGTTACTACCGCGGCTACTTCATGGTCGTGGTGCGGGATTGCGTGGGGACCTACACCGAGAAAGGCCATCTGGAAGCGCTCAAGCGCATGGAGCGCTTTGCCGATGTGGTTGATTCCGCCGCGCTAATCAAGATTTGGCGCGGCAGGGGGTAAGATATTTTTTTAGACACTCTCCCTCAGCTCCGCTGGGGTTCTATGATAACTTTAATGGAATCTCGAGCATTTGCTACGAGTTGAAAACCGATACTCGCCTCTGCCAGACCCAGCCGGTGGGTGATCATCTCGCGCACCCGCACGCGCCGGCCGCGGATTAATTCGATCGCTTCGGTGATATCCTGAGGACTAGCAGCGTAGGAAGTAGCGACTGTCACCTCGTTACGCCAGAACTCGAACAGGGGAATTGGCACATCAACGCCGGCTGCCGTCGGAGCGAAAAAGAGCAGCGTCCCGCCGCGCTCCACCGATTGAATCGCCTGCTGAACCGCCGGCATCACCCCAGCGCAAACGATTACCAGATCGGCCAGGCGTCCTCCATTCACCTCACGCAGCCGCCCGGGCACGTCCCCGCCGGCATGGATGATCGCATCGGCGCCAAAATCTCTTGCCGCTTTGAGACGAAAATCGTTGATATCCGTTGCCACCACATGGCCGGCGTTGCGCACGCGAGCCATCTGCACGTGGAGCAGACCGGAAAGGCCGCTGCCGATAACGAGGACGCTCTGTCCAGGGCCGAGTTGAGCGAACCGTTGCGCTCGCACAACGCAACCCACAGGCTCGATGAACGAACCCTCTTCAAAAGAGACTCCCTCGGGCAGGAGAAAGGTTCCCAGCTCGACGTTGATCTTGGGCACGCGGATATACTCGGCAAAGCCGCCGGGATCAAAATGGGTTGTGCGCAAGGTATCGCACACGGAATGGTGACCGTTTAGGCAGTAGCGGCAGCTACCGCAGGGGACATGGTGGGAGACAAAGACTCTGTCACCTCCGCGGTAACGCCTTACCCCGGCCCCCACTTCGACTATCTCACCGGCGATTTCATGCCCCAGGACAAGAGGGGCCTTTTGAATGCGGTACCATTCCATCACATCCGTGCCGCAGATCCCACTTGCTTTGACGCGCACCAGCAGCTCACCGGGACCAATGGAGGGAACAGGCATCTCCTCCAACCGGACGTCCCGATTGTTGTAATACATGGCAACTTTCATAGTTATGAGTTTTTAATTTTGAGCGGCCCTTCTGGCCTTTCCGCCCTTGGCGCTTTCGTAGATCTTGTAAGCCTCCTTCACCGAAGTCTTCTCATGCACGATGGCCCGCACCGCTCGGATCATACCTACGGGGCAGTCCGACTGAAAAATATTCCTTCCCATGTCCACGCCCACGGCGCCCCTCTGCGCGGCGTTAAAGGCTAGCTCCAAGGCTTCCATCTCCGGGGTCTTCTTGCCACCCGCAATGATCACGGGAACGGGGCAGCTCTGCACCACGCTCTTAAACTCTTCGCAATAATAGGTCTTGACAATATGCGCCCCCAGCTCTGCGGCGATCCGGCAGGAGAGACCGAGGTAGCGGGCGTCGCGCGCCATATCCTTGCCCACGGCCGTCACCGCCAGCACGGGAATGCCATGTTTCTCCCCCTCGTCCACGAGCCGCGCCAGGCTTACCAAAGTCTGCTTCTCGAACTCCGAGCCCACAAAAATGGAAAGCGCCATGGCGGAGACATTCAGGCGAACGGCGTCCTCGATCGAGACTGTGATGTCCTCGTTGGAAAGCTCCTTGAGGATACTGGTGCCTCCGGACACGCGCAGCACCACAGGAACATTCGAGCCGGGATCAACCGATGTCCTTAAAACCCCGCGCGTGAGCATGATGGAGTCGGCATAAGGGAGCAGTGGCTCTATGGCCTTGCGCGGCTCCTCAAGTCCGCTCGTAGGCCCCAAGAAGTATCCGTGATCCACCGCCAGCATGACGGCCCGTCCGTCCCCAGGCTGAATAATCCTCGCCAACCGATTTTTCATTCCCCAATCCATAAGCGATCTGTGCCCCCTTCCCCAGGATAATAGACGGTAAAAACCTATCATAGAATCATGCAAAAAGTGAAATAGATGGCCAGGGAGCGAGGCGGTCGAGCGCAACTATCATAACCGCCGGCCTGGGGGGCTCTCGAAGGGCCGATGCGTCAGTCGAGGAGCGTCAGGCGTATCTTCGGTTCAGCGTAACACAGGTCTATCGCATCGGACCTGAGAGAGACTCTCGGGCCGGCTGACGGCAGATGGGCCTTTTTCAACGGTCTGTCAAGGTTTGACACGACCGACAGTGGATAGCAGCCCCACATAGCGGCAGGTCAGGCTCAACAGGATAATGCCTCCGCCGACGAGGGTAGCCGGAGAAGGGATTTCGCCGACCACGAACGCCACCCAGATAGGATTCAGGACCGGTTCAATCAGAACGATCAAGGACGCCTCTTGAAGCGAGACGGTCTCTAGCCCTTTGGAAAAAAGAAAGTAAGGAATACCCAACTGGACCACTCCCATAATCGCCAGGGCGAAGGCCTGTCCCGGCGAGAGAGAGAGTTGCGACTGCACCAAGGGGAAGAGCGTCAGCCAGCAAACCAGATTGTTAACCAGCGTCAGGTATCCGGGATTGATGTTCTTTAAAAAGCGCAGATTAGTCATATAAACGGAAAATAAAAAACCGCTCAGGAGGGCCATCATCACCCCCACCGAATCCGGCTGCCCGGCGCTCCCGACAAAAATGACCGCCACTCCCACCATTCCGAACAGGAGCGTCATCAGATTCGGCCTTGAGATGGGCTCGCGGAAAAGCAGCCGGACAAAAAGAAAAACGAAGATCGGTGCGGTGTATTGCAAAACAATAGCATTGGCCGCTGTGGTCAGTTTGTTCGCCCAGACGAAGAAGCTGATGGCCGCAGTGTAGCTGACCACGGAAACCAGCAGGGGGCCACTGACGGTCCAACTCTTTGTCCTGACGAAAAGAAAGAAAAAAAGCGAGGCAAAGAGACTGCGATAAAAGACAATGGTCAGCGGATGGAGATCCAGAGACTTAATGAAAACCCCGGCCAGACTCCACAGGATGCCTGTAAGGAGAACGAAGAGCCTGCCCCGGTTCAAATCGGGGTCCGCCCTGGAGCTCTTTTCATCCGTTGACAACCTTTTTTCTCCTGCCTAAATATCTCTTTATCATGCCCTCTCTAATAAAAGAATTTTTTCCGGAGCTGGTCCTGATCCCCGAAGGTACCTTTCTGATGGGCAGTGAGGATGGACTCGATAACGAAAAACCGGTTCATCGGGTATGCGTGGACGGCTTTATGATCGGCAAATTTCCTGTAACCAATTCCCAGTACAAGATCTTCTTAGAGGAGACTGGCTTTCCCGAGACGCCCTTTCTGTCCGATGAGATGTTTTCCCATCCGGATAAGCCGGTCGTGGGCACAAGTTGGCATGATGCAATCGCGTACTGCGACTGGTTAAGCAAACGCAGCGGAGAGAAGTTGCGCCTCCCCACCGAGGCGGAGCGGGAGCGGGCGGCGCGAGGCCAAAGCGAAGGGAAAAAATATCCTTGGGGAGACGAGCCGCCTTGGGAGAGGCCTTTTTGCGGTTACGATCTTGAAACAGGAGGGCCACAGCGGGTGGGCCTCAACGAACCAAACAGTTTCGGACTCTACGACATGAGCGAAGGCGTCCATGAATGGTGCAGCGATTTTTACGATCCCAGCTACTACCACCACTCGCCGGAGAGAAATCCCCAAGGCCCACCGTCAGGACAAAGACGGGCCTCGCGCGGGGGCTCCTGGCGACACCGAGTTAAATTCAGCCGCTGCGCTGCCCGAAGCTCGCTAATTCCTTCTTTCAGATATGCGGATTACGGCTTTCGCGTGGTGATGACAGTACGATCCTCGCCCGATTGAAGGGAGATCATCCAGTGGGCCGCAGAGTTGACATCGGGCCAAAGATGTTGTACACGAATGTAGTGGCGTAAACTACATGGTTGTTCTTGACGCCTCAACGCTGATTCTCCTGGCCAAAAGCGATTTACTGCCCCTACTGGCTGAGAAAACGCAAATAGAGATCCCTCCGGAGGTCCAGCAGGAGGCGCTGGCGCGCAGGGAGTTCTACGATGCTAGGATGATAGAAGAGATGTTGCGCACCGGAAAGATTCAAGTTTCCAAATCTCCCCGGCCAGAGGGGCGCAGACAAATTCAGGTCGACTTCGGGCTTGAAGCAGGCGAGGCCGCCGCGCTCCTCTTAGCAAAGGAGAATGATCAGCCGCTCGGCACAGATGACGGACCAGCCATAAAGGCCGCCAAGATCATGGGCATTCCCTTCTTTACCGCTATTCACGTACTGTTGGAGCTTCATGAGAAGGGTCGAATGGACGAGAAAGCAGCGTTAGTGAAATTGGATAT
>JACPSE010000080.1 GCA_016193465.1 Deltaproteobacteria bacterium | reverse complement strand
GGACATGCCCTATGTGGAAAAGCTCCTTGACGGCCTTCCCCTCGTGGCCGGCGATCGGATTCGGGCGGACCTTTTTGGCGCGCGCTTTCAGGACTTTACCGTTGAGAGTGCTATGCCGAAGGGGGTTGTGGTCATCCACCCTGAAACCATCCTCCAAATTCAGGAGCAAAAAGGAGAGGGCGTGAGGGAAAGCCGGCTCTCTTATGAGGATATCGGTGGATTGGGCAAGGCGGTGCACCGGATTCGTGAGATGGTGGAACTCCCCATGAAGTACCCGGAGCTCTTTGAGCGGCTTGGGATCGAACCCCCCAAAGGGGTTTTGCTTCATGGCCCTCCGGGGACAGGAAAAACCCTCCTTGCCCGGGCCGTGGCCCACGAGACTGAGGCCAACTTTTTCTCAATTAGCGGCCCTGAAGTTATCCACAAGTTTTATGGTGAGAGTGAGGCCAAACTCAGAGAGGTCTTCGAACGCGCCAAGCGTAGCGCCCCGAGTATTATTTTCATTGACGAGCTTGACTCCATCGCCCCCAAGAGGGAACAGGTTGTAGGGGATGTGGAGAAGAGGGTAGTCGCGCAGCTACTGGCCCTGATGGATGGGCTGGAGGGTCGCGGAAAGGTTATCGTGATTGGCGCGTCCAATATTCCCCATATGCTTGATCCCGCCCTTCGCCGGCCGGGACGCTTTGACCGCGAGATCGAGATCGGCATTCCCGACCGCAGCGCAAGGCTGGAGATTCTGGAGATTCACACCCGCGGCATGCCTATCGAAGAAGATGTGAAGCTGGAACGAATCGCCGAGATCACCCATGGATTCACCGGCGCCGACCTGGCGGCCCTGTGCCGGGAGGCTGCAATGACGGCGTTGAGACGGATCATACCACGCATCGAGTTTGACCAGGCCGAGGTTCCTTATGAGTTTCTCCTCAGCCTTAAGGTTACCATGGATGACTTTCTGTCAGCCCTTAAGGAGGTGGAACCCTCTGCTATCCGCGAGGTTTTTATAGAGATCCCCAAGGTGAGATGGGACGAGGTTGGGGTACCGGAGGAGATTAAGGCGAGACTGAAGGAAGCGGTGGCCTGGCCTTTAGAGTACGCGCCTCTCTTTTCCTTTGCCCAACTTCGTCCCCCCAAAGGGATACTTCTCCACGGGGCGCCGGGAACCGGGAAGACCCTTCTGGCACGGGCGCTTGCCACCGAGGTGGGGGTTAATTTCATTGCCATCAAAGGACCCCAGCTTCTTTCCAAGTACGTTGGAGAGTCGGAGAGGGGAATCAGGGAGATCTTTAAGAAGGCAAAACAGGCCTCCCCGTGCATCATCTTTCTGGATGAGATTGATGCTATCGCCCCCACCAGGGGTATCGGCGGGGCGGACTCTCACGTTGCGGAGCGGGTCGTAAGCCAGATTCTCACAGAAATCGATGGCATCGAGGAGCTAAAAGGGGTATGGGTCCTTGGCACCACCAATCGGCTCGACATGGTTGACCCTGCGCTTTTGCGCCCGGGGAGGTTCGACTTGGTCTTGGAACTGCCTCTGCCTGATGAGAAAGCCCGTCTGGAGATCCTGAAGATCCACACTCGCGGACGACCCATTGCTCCGGATGTCGACCTTACTTGCCTAGCTGAAGGGCTGGAGAACACGGTGGGAGCGGAGATTGAGGCCCTTTGCCGGCGCGCGGTGATGGTAGCGATTCGCCAGTTTGTCGAACAAAAAGAGGTCCTTGAAGGAGACTATTCGCGCTTCCGTGTAGTTCAGAGACATTTTGACCAGGCAAGGGAAGAGTTATTTCACAACTGAAGGGGCCTGTCTGCCGCCTGCCTGAGCGAGTCCGCTCGCAGTCAGGTTGCACGGGCAGACCTAAGCAAGGGAGGTGATCGTGCCCGAGAGACGGTCATTAGAATTGCAATGCTATGAAAGGCTCTTTAATGCTTTTCCCGAAGCACTGGTGGTTGTGGACCAGGAGCTGGCCATCCAATACTCAAACAAAAATTATGCTAAACTCTTCGCCCTAGAGGGCGATGGCGCCGGCCTGGCGATTGGGCAATTCCTTCCCTTGACCGATGTAAGAAACCTTGTTGATCGCGCTGGCAAGGAAAGAAAATTCAAGGAGGCCGAGCTGAAGCTTACACTCCCCCAAGGCGGGAGAGGTTTCTTTAAGACCATCGTTATTCCCTTTGGCTTGGATAACGAGCGGGATTCGCTGTTCCTAGTCAGGCTGGAGGATGTGAGTGAGAGGGTCCGCTTGGAAGAGCAGCTCCTTCAGTATGGAAAGGTCTGTGCCATGGGACAGATGGCTGCCAGCATCGCCCATGAGTTGGGTAACCCTCTGAGCATCATGATTACCTGCCTTGAATTCCTGCGCCATTCTCTGCAAGAGTCTAACAGGACACTTGAAGAGCAGATAGCGATGATGGAGGAAAATGCCGTGCGTATGCATGAGCTTCTGACCAGCCTAAGCGACATGAGCGGCCTAGGAAGATTTCAGATCGAGAAGGAAGATGTTCACGGTTGCATTAAGCCCGTCCTCTCCTTTGTGAGGAAAATGGCGGAGAAGTCAGGGATCGAGGTAATAAGCGACCTTGTGTCTGAATTACCCCCCATCCTTATCGATGTAAAGCAGATGAAACAGGTTTTTCTCAATCTACTGAAAAATGCTGTGGAGGCCATGCCCAACGGAGGAACGATTACTGTCCGAAGCCGGTATGCTCCCGGGGATTCTTCGGCAGAGCGGGGACACATCATTGTTGAAGTGGAGGATAGTGGGAACGGCGTGCCGTCTGGGGACCTGGAAACGATATTTAAGCCTTTTTATTCCACCAAAAAAAAGGGCATGGGGCTCGGCCTCTCCTTGTGCCGGGGGATTATTGAGAAGCATGGAGGAAAGATACGGGTAACCAGCCAAGAGGGTAAGGGGTCCTGCTTTATCGTTGAGATTCCCGTTGATGGCGCTTTATGAAGAAAAAGAGCATTCTTGTTGTTGATGACGAGACCGGTTTCCACCGTCATCTCTGCCGGGTTTTTGGGGAGGAATACCAGGTTCAGGCAGTGTCCTCTGCCCGTGAGGGCTTGGAACGGATAAAGGGCTGTCGACCTGATCTGATCCTTGTCGATTTGAAGATGCCGGGTATGGGGGGGATTGAGTTTCTGCGGGAATTGAAGCGCATAAACTCCTCGGTCCCCACCATGGTTATGAGCGCGTATGGAGATATAGAGTCCGTGGTCCAAGCCATGAAACTGGGCGCGGCGGATTTTATCACCAAACCCTTCCGCGATGAAAAGCTAAAAGAGGACATTCGTCTCTTCTTTTCTCTATCAGAAAAGGATCAAGACAAGCCCTTCAGAGAAGGGATCATAGGGAAGAGCCCTCAGATCCTAGAAGTGTGGAAGTTGATTGAAAAGTTTGCCCCCTCGGACATCAGCGTCCTTTTAGTGGGAGAGAGCGGCACAGGAAAGGAGCTGTTTGCCAGGGCCATTCACGAGATAAGCAAAAGAAGCGCAGGGCCCTTCGTTCCGGTTGACTGCGCTACGCTTCCGGAGTCCCTGGTGGAGAGTGAGCTTTTCGGCTATGAAAAGGGGGCCTTTACCGGGGCCGACACCAGAAGGCCAGGCTGGTTTGAGACCGCCCATAGAGGTACCTTATTCCTGGATGAGTTGGGAAACCTCTCCTCTCCTGTTCAGGCCAAGCTGCTCAGAGCCTTGCAGGAATCGACGATCTCGCCGATCGGGTCAAGGAGTCAGAAGCCGGTAGACGTGAGAGTGGTCTCGGCGACCAATAT
>JACPSE010000050.1 GCA_016193465.1 Deltaproteobacteria bacterium | reverse complement strand
TATCCTTCCTTTGTGCAGCGTTTTCGCGTGGTGCCCAACGAGGTCGTAGCGGAGCGTATGTTTATCGAACGCAACATCCAGTTCACGAGGCGCGCCTATGGTTTGGATAAAATCGAGAGCAAAGACTTTCCGGCCGATGAACAGCTCACCGCTGCCGATTTGAGACGCAACGACCTGACCATCAAGAACATCCGGCTGTGGGAGCATCGTCCGCTCCTGGCGACCTACGCTCAACTCCAGGAGATCCGTACCTATTATAAGTTCGTTGATGTGGATAACGACCGCTACCTGATCGACGGCACCTATCGCCAGGTCATGCTTTCGGGTCGTGAGATTTCCCACCAACATCTACCTAGCCGCATCTGGATCAACGAGCACCTCACCTATACACACGGTTATGGCGTGGTTTTCGGGCCGGTCAATCAGGTCACCCCGGAGGGCTTACCGGAGTTCTTTATCAAGGATATCCCGCCGGTCTCAGTTGGGCCGCTTAAGATTACCCGGCCGGAGATCTACTACGGTGAGTTGGCCAACGATTATGTCTTTGTAAAGACCAAGGCCCAAGAACTCGATTATCCTGCGGGCGACCAGAATATCTACACGGCATACACAGGCAAGGGAGGCGTTCCTGTTAGCTCTTTGTGGCGGAAGTTACTCTTTTCGGCCCGCTATGCAACCCTGAGAATCGCCCTCTCCAACGATATTACGGGGGAAAGCCGTATCCTCTACCACCGCCAGATTCAAGAGCGGGTGCAAAAGATCGCGCCCTTTATCACCTTTGATCGGGATTCTTACCTCGTGGTTGCCCAGGGAGGACGGCTCTTCTGGATCATCGACGGCTATACGACGACGAACCGTTATCCTTACTCGGAACCGACACAAAGACTAGGAAACTACATCCGCAACTCGGTTAAGGCGGTTGTCGACGCCTACGACGGCAGCGTTAATTTTTACCTCAGTAACCCCGAAGATCCGATCATCCTGGCTTACGCCAAGGTCTTTCCAGGCCTTCTGAAATCCTTGGAGGCCATGCCAGAAGAGCTTCGGGCCCATATCCGCTATCCGCAGGATCTATTCGCTGTTCAGGCTCGCATGTATGCGACTTACCACATGCAGGATCCCCAGGTTTTCTATAATAAGGAAGACCTCCTGAGCATTCCACGAAAAGCCGTGGAGCAGCAAGAACCGGAAATAGGGAGGATGATGGGGCGAGCGACGGAACGGGAGATAGACCCCTACTATACAATCATGCGCCTTCCGGGAGAAAAGCGGGAAGAGTTTGTTCTTCTTCTCCCCTTTACCCCCAACAAGAAAGACAACATGCGGGCGTGGCTGGCAGCGCGGAGCGATCCTCCCCACTACGGCAAGCTCACTGCGCTCGATTTTCCCAAGGCAAAGCTTATCTACGGACCGAAGCAGATCGATGCCCGGATCGACCAGGATGCCTTTATCTCTCAGCAGCTCAGTCTCTGGAGCCAGAGAGGATCTCAGGTGATTCGAGGCAGCCTGCTGGCCATTCCGATTGAGAAGTCCCTTCTTTACGTCCAGCCCCTTTACCTGGCGGCGGAGAAGGGATCACTGCCGGAACTCAAGAGAGTCATTGTCGCCTTCGGCAATCAGATCGCTATGGAGGAGAACCTGGAGCTGGCCCTCCAGCGCGTTTTCGGTGGCCGGGTCGCGCCCGTGACGGCTCAAGCGGGCCAGGTGAGTGCGTCCCCTGGGGTCGCGGGAGCGGAGAAGAGCCTGGCGCGCCGGGCCATGGAGCACTACGCGCGCTCTCAGGAGTTCCTGCGCCAGGGAAATTGGAGCGGATTCGGCGACGAGCTTAAAAAAATGGAATCACTCCTGAAAGAAATGCAGAAGGGTCGCTGACAGCCTTTTTTACACCTTTCCCGCTTGCAGGACGGCCCGCTTCAGCAGGGTCTTCGCCAGATCTACCTTGTAGGCGTTCATGGACATGGGTTGGGCGGCCTTCAGCGCCTCCTCCGCTACCTTGAGCGCGACCTGCTCGTTTATCTTTTTTCCTTTTAAGGCAGTCTCGGCGTCCTTGGCCCGGTAGGGGAGCGGGGCCACGCCGCCCAGAACAATGCGGCAGTCGCGGCATACACCACCGGCGATTTCCATCTGGACAGCGGCGCTGGCGAGGGCGAAATCCCAGGATTTTCGAATGCGGCTTTTCAGGTAAAATCCCCGGCTTCCCTCCTTAGGCTCCGGCACGGATACTTCCTGGACGATTTCATCCGGCTTCAGGACATTTTCCTGGTAGAGGTTTTGCTTGGTGTTCACAAAGAAACTTTCCAGCGGGATCGTGCGGCTTTGTTTTGGCCCTACCAGCGCGACCTGGCTGTTCAGAGCGATGAGGGCAGGAGCTAAGTCTGAGGGGTGGACGATGTAGCAAGGGCCGCCCTCAAGGATCGCATGGTAGTAGCGATTGTCGCCTTCCAGGGCATAGCAGGTGCTGCCCCCTTTTTTGAGGCAGGGAAGGTGCGCATTGCGGTAATACCAGCAGCGCGGCTTCTGGCAGAGATTCCCTCCGACAGTTCCCATGTTGCGGAGCTGAGGCGAGGCTACCTCTGCGGCCGCCTGGGCAAGGATGGGAAATCTCTCACGGATGGTCTTGTTAGCTTCAACATCGCTTACCAGGGCCATGGCCCCGAGCTTCAGCCCTTTCCCTTTTTCGTAAGAGATCGAATCCAGCTTGGGAATGCTCTCCAGGTTGACAAGCACATCCGGCATCTGGATTTGCCGCCCTTCGATGCGGTCTTTCATCAGGTATAGGAGATCGCCTCCCCCCGCCAGAGGCTGGGCTTTCCCTTTGTATTTGTTGAGTAGAGAAGCGGCTTCTTGAGGGCTCCGCGCATCGATCAGTTGAAAACTTTTCATTTTCGTTTACCTCCGACCTCGATAGTGAGCTAAAGGCTCCGCTAACCTTGTCTGGTCCCGCTTGACCTTTCTTTGAGCGCCTGCACGATCCGGTTCGGCGTGATGGGATAGTCGCGGACTCTGATGTCCGTAGCGTTGTAAATGGCATTGGCGATGGCTGCCCCTGCCCCCACAAGCGGCGGCTCGCCGAGACCTTTGGCATTGATATTGTTGCTCGCGTCGATGACTTCGGGGTCGAGCGCAAGGTTCGTGTCCGGCACGTCGAGGGAGGTTGGCATGCCGTACTCGTGGAGATTGGCGTTGAGCTGGATGCCATTTCTGGAGTCCATGATCCTCTCTTCGGAAAGGGCCATGCCCATCCCCTGAATAAAACCTCCTTGAATCTGGCTCTCGGCCAGGAGCGGATTGATCCAGCGGCCGCAGTCGATTGCCGTGACTGCGCGGAGGACCTTGACCTCGCCAATCTGCTCATCCACTTCCACCTCGACGAACTGGGCACCGAAGATCTCGATAGCCATATCTTCAGGATTGGGAGGCCTGTGGCCGGTGCCGATGATGAGTTCGCGCCCTTGCTTTCTTGCCACCTCAGCCACGCTAATCTTTTTAGACTGATCGCCAGTCGATATCACTCCGTCCTTGATGCTAAGCGTGGCGATCTCGGTTGGCTTGATCCCAAGGAGCCTGGCAGCCGCCTTAAGGAGCTTGTGGCGGGCGTCCGCGGCTGCTGCTCTCACAGCAGGCCCTGCAATAGCTGTGGTGCGGCTACCGGATGAGGTGTTGATCGTGTAGGGGGTGCTAGACGAGTCGCCCCAGCGGATGCCAACGGATTCCATCTTCATTCCCAGCTCTTCGGCTGCAATCTGGGTAAAAATGGTTTCCGCTCCAACACCAAGGCTGGCAATGCCGGCCACCACTTCGGCGGTACCGTCCGGTTGGATGATGACGCCCGCTTGGCTCTTCTCTGTGCGGTTTCCATGCCAGATGAGCGAACTCATGCCGATGCCGCGTTTCTTGTGCGGAGCGGATGCCTTTGCCTTCTGGCCCCATCCAAAGGCCTTGGCTGCCATGTCGTAGCAACGGTCGAGGCCTTTGCTGGAATAGTGGTGGTTGTCATGGGGCTGATCCACCTCGGCGTAATTCTTCTTACGGAACTCAAGCGGATTTATGCCCACTTTTTCTGCCAGCTCGTCTATGAACTGCTCCAGGGCAAAGAGGTTTTCCGTATCGCCCGGACCGCGGGTAGGCGCCAGCAATGGGGTATTGGTGTGCACGCTGTAGGCTTCGGTCATGAGATTGGGACAGAGGTAAAGGCTTTTGGTCCCGTCTCCCGTGGCGCGCGCTCCCAATGCGGCTCCGTCAAGGTAAGGGCCACACTGGCCAATCGCCTTATGATACAGCGCGACCAGCGTGCCATCTTTTTTCACACCTGCCTTGAGGGTTTGAATTGTTTTGGGTCGGTGCCGCGAGACAGGAAACTCGTCTTCGCGCGTGTTGAAGAGCTTTACCGGACGCCCTGTTCTCTTGGACAATAGCGCGGCCAAGCCGTGGTAATGTTTAGCGCTGTTCTTGCTGCCGAACCCGCCGCCCACGTATTTGCAGATGACGCGCACCTTGTTGACTGGCAGATTGAACCGGGAAGCCAATTGGTCTCTTACCTGGTTGACTCCTTGAGCCGAATCCCAAACCGTGAGCCCGTCCCGGTCCCACTGGACGACGCAGCCGTGCAATTCCATGGTGGTATGGTGCTGGACCGAGGTGGTATAGGTCTGCTCATAGACGATATCCGCCTCCTTCAATCCTTTTTCCACATCGCCCCGCTTGTAGATCACGGGTTTTCCCTGCCAGACATTGCCGGCCTTCTGGAGTTGAGGCGCTCCGGGCTTCATCGCATCCAACGGCTCGATCACTGAAGGAAGCGGGTCGTATTTCACTGCTATTAAGTGGATGGCGTCGTAAGCAATCTCTTCCGTTTCTGCCGCTACGGCGGCAACCGGTTCACCCACGTATCCGACCGTATCCCTGAGAATGTTGCCTTCCTGTTCCCACTTAACTGGCTCGATATTCTTGTAGGTGAGAACGGCTCTTACCCCAGGCAAAGCCTCCGCCTTACGCGTGTCGAGCGCGGCGATACGGGCGTGGGCGCGGTCGGAAGAGAGGACAGCAGCATACAGCATTCGGGGTAGCTGGACGTCATAAGCATAGATGGCACTTCCAGTGACTTTTTCTTGCGCACCGATTTTAGGTCTTGGTTTTCCGACCGCCGAGAGTTCCTTAGAAGAGCCCCAAGCCTTGAGTTTGGTTCCTTCCGGTCCAACAAGGACTGAATCTGGAATCTTGACGTTTGCCATGTTGCTCGCCTCCTTCTCTAGAGTTTCTTGGCGGCGGCTTCCACCGCGGCAAAGATGTGATTGTAAGCAGCGCACCGGCACAGGTTGCCGGAGAGAGCCAGTTTTATCTCAGCTCGCGTCGGGCGAGGATTCCTGTCCAGCAGCGCCTTGCAAGCCACGAGAACGCCAGGGGTGCAAAAGCCACATTGATAGGCGTCAGATTCAATAAAGGCCTCTTGGATGGGATGGAGCTTGTTTCCCTGGGCCAGGCCTTCCACGGTGGTAATCTCCTTGCCGTTGGCTCGGACTGCCAGGGTAGTGCAGGAATAAACCGTCTTGCCGTTCATGATGACGGTGCAGGCGCCACATTCGGCCCGATTGCAACTGATCTTGGTGCCGGTGAGTCCCAGCTCCTTTCGCAAGACATCCGCCAGAGAACGTCTCGGCTCTACTTCAAGACGGTAGAGAAGACCGTTGACCTTCAGCCTGAGGGCCCGGGTTTGGAGGCCTTCACCCACAGGGGGGACGTAGGCTTCAACCTTGGGAGTTGATACGAGTCCCGTAGAAGCGGCGGCGGTTACGATGACGCTGCTTCCCAAACCCTTCAGGAAACCCCGGCGGGAAAATCGCGCGGCAAGGCCCTGAGACAGGGAGCCTTCCTCGCTGCTTTTTACGGCCGGGTGCGGCTTAAGGGTGTCGTCGATATTCTTGCGCATGAAAGGACCTCCTTGGCAAAAAGGAATAGGAGCTTTATAGCGAAGGTGGCTGAATCCGGCGCAATCTTACTACCCAAAGTAGCGTTGTCAAGGGATAGCATTCCTGGGTAGTGTCCTAATTTCAAGTTAACGAATAAATTGCCCTTGCTGTTTGTTTTACAAGGCCCTTCTTTTTTAACCTCGCCAAAACACTCCTTATCCAGCACTCATATCTAGCTTGCTTATCAGGTTTCCAAGATTGTCCATGATAGGGAGTTACTAAGGAATGAGTTTCCATGCCCTTATAGATTTTTTGTAAAGGCAGCTCTTTGCCACCTAAGCGTTTCATCGTATGAAGGATTACTTCTTCCCATGTTTCGCTCATTGTAATAAATCCTCCAAACCCCAAAGTTTACTCGTTACTCCTGCGGCCATAGCAGTGTTACCCTCAGCATCTTGTGAATCCTAACAAAATTGTAGTGTGCGAAGTGTAATGCCACGGCTGCCTGTAGATTCTCTAGCTTTTTACTGAAAGCGTTCGTCAACCTGGCAAACCGCCTCATAGCCATGCGGATCGTTAGGTTCTGTCTTTCCACGAACGAGGTCGAAATATACTCCGGTTTGGGGCTTCCCATCAAGACTACTTGGGTAGTTCCCACAATTGCTGCGGGGGAATACTTTCCTGCTGGTATTCGTTCTTCTTTGTAGATTTTGACAAGTTGGGCATAATCTACCTCAGTGCCAAATGCTTCATCTACAACGGTAGCATAGGGTCTGAATGCATCGGTAGAGAGCTGAATCCGATTTGAAAGCCTCTTTTGTAGGTCGGTCATAAACTCAAGTGCGGTAGCTCCATCCCTCTTTCCTACCCGGAAGCAAGGAACTATTGATCTTTCGTTAAATAATGGGGGGGTTGACAGGGGTGGCTTGGAACCCTATACTTCGTTGTGCAACTGGCAGCGCTCCCTTTTTTGGAGTGCGCGACACTTCGTGTCGTCAGTTGCCTTTTCTTTTGTCCCGCCTATGTATCTCCTTTACCTAGATGAGTCGGGCAATGAGAGCGACCCAAAAGACAGACATTTCATTTTAGCTGGAATAGCGATATTTGAACGTGTCACCTTTTTCCTTGCTAAATACCTCGATGAAGTTCAAACACGACACTTCCCCGGAGTACAGCCGATTCCATTTCATGCTTCCCATATTCGGACAGGCATGGATTTTTGGCGCAAAGTGGACCCGAAAGTTCGGGCGACCGTTCTTGAGGATATTGGCGGGGTGATTAAAAGAGCAAAGTATCCGGGAGCTGTTCTTTTCGCCGCCGTCGTGGAAAAAAGCAATAAGGTGTTTGGGGAAAAGGCCGTAGAATTTGCTACTGAATCTGTCTGTAGACGTTTTGATACTTTCCTTTTGAATCGGGGATCGGAAGTAAAGGAAAAACAGCGAGGGCTTTTAATTTTCTCGGAGGGACGATTTCATCAACGAGCAAGAGTATGGGTAACGGGCTTTAGAGAGTTGGGCACTCGTTGGGGCTCTCTAAAGACGCTGAGCGATATTCCCTATTTCGCCAGCATGCGAGACACTCGATTGTTGCAAATTGCTGATTATGTAGCATACGCCGCATTTCAACTATATGAGAAAAAAGACCCCACTCTTATTCGACCCATACTTCGTCAATTTAATGAGCAGAACGGGACTCTACACGGTCTTATACACTACCGCACAACCCCAATCACTTCCCCATGTGATTGTCCGGCCTGTGCCAGTAGAAACACTCCATCAAATTTTGGTTCTTGGCTCTAGTCTCTCCTAAAACTTCCATTTGTATCTACCTAGGTACGGGATAAACCGTACCGCATTCAAATTAGGACACTACCCATTCCTGTGATAGCATTCCTGTGAAAGGTAAGGCTGCTCAGGTGTCTCATTGATTGCTTGATCGATTGTGTAAATCGATGAATGGTGGTGTAAAATAGGAGAACGATGGCCGCGGTCTATATTGCCGGGGTGGGGATGACGAAGTTTGGGAAAAGTTCCCAGACGCTCGCCGGGCTTTTCTGTGAGGCGGCTGTAAGCGCGCTCTCAAACTCGCCGATTCAGGAGGTCGATGCCCTCTATATCGGCGTCATGAATCCAGAGGAGTTTACCGGAGACAGCAATATCGCCTCGCAGATCGCGGAGAGCCTGGGCGTAATCGGCTTGCCTGCGGTCAGGGTAGAGACCGCGTCGTCTGCCGGCGCGGCGGCACTCCACGCGGCTTGGCAAGCGGTGGCGTCAGGGTATTACCGGCATGTCTTGGTACTGGGCGGCGAGAAGATGACCCATCTGAGTACAAGCGCAACCACGCGGATTTTGGCCGAGGTGATCGATAAGCAGGAACGGCAGTGCGGATCCACGATGCCGGCTCTGGCGGCGATGATTACGGAGAGGTACCGCAAGAGATATCGCCTCTCCCATTCTCGTCTGGAGCGGATGCTGTGTCGCGTGGCAATGAAGAACCACAAGAACGGCTCCCACAACCCTTACGCTCAGTTTCGCCAGGCCATTACCGAGAAGAGCTACTTTGCGAGTAAGTTTGTCTCTACTCCGCTCAGGCTTTATGATTGCTCGCCGATCACCGACGGAGCCGCGGCCATGATTTTGACTTCGGAAAGGGGCGATGTTGTCGTCTCCGGTATAGGTCAAGGGACAGGACCGTTGAGTCTAAGGGAACGGGACTCCTTTACCTCCTTTCGCGCCACTCAGATCGCGGCAGCCAGGGCCTATCAGATGGCCGGGACCTCTCCCAAAGAGATCGATTTTGCTGAGGTCCATGATGCCTTTACCCCGTTTGAAATCATCTGCACCGAAGACCTGGGATTTTTCCCTCGAGGAGGAGGGGGCCATGCCGTGGAAGAAGGGAAGACCTCCCTCGAAGGTCCTTTGCCGATAAATCCCTCTGGCGGACTGAAATCGCGTGGCCATCCGGTGGGCGCGAGCGGGGTGGCTCAGGTGGTGGAGGTGGTATGGAGATTAAGGGGGGATACGGAGGCAAAGCTGAAGCGGGAGGCGAAGCGGGCGTTGGCCCAGAGCACCGGTGGATTGGGAGCCAACAACTTTGTCACTATCGTTGAGCGCGCGGATGCCCCGTTAGCGACAAGGCCGAGGATTTCTCCCTCTGCCCCTCCGGCGCGCCAGCGTCCCTCTGCCAAAAAATCTCTGCCTGCCCCCATCAGCGGGGAGGGCCGGATCGAGACCTTCACCATACTTTATGTCACCCCGGACGGTTTTCTTCCTCCTTTGGCTCTGGCGCTGATTCGAGAGCGACAAGGCTCGCTGCTAATGGCCCAGGGGGAGGATATCAGCCATCTGAAGATCGGCAGGGAGGTTTATCTGAGACAGGTTGGAGATCGTTACCTGTTCACGGTAAAGAGCCATCTCACGAAAGTCAGGGAAGCCTTAAGAAAGCTGTTGAGACGTATTCCGCCGCGGCCTCCCAAGGGGAAGGCTTCGGCCAAGAAGGGGGCACCATGATCGGGCGGCGCCCAAGCCGAATAGAGAAGCGCTTCAGATCCCTGAGAAGACTTCTGACTGAAGAGCTCAGAGAGGCCGTGGTCGCGGGGAAGTTCGCGCCAGGGGAGAGGCTTTCCGAGGAGAAGCTCGCTTCCTCGCTCAACGTGGGCCGGGTTCCTCTGCGCGAGGCACTGCGGCGCCTGGAGGCGGAAGGGTATATCACCTTTCTCTCGAATAACGAGATAGCGGTCAGCAAGCCCACCATAGAGGACGTGCAAGACTACTACTCGATCGCCAGTGTGCTGGAAGGATTGGCCGCGCGGCTCGCTGTGGAACGGGGTCAGCCGGAGGAAATCTCCCGCTTGAGAGAACTGCACCAGCTTCTGAGGGAGACCTATAAGGAAAAGGAGCCGGAGCGCTACTTCGAGGCCAACAGCAGCTTTCATCGCTTTATAGCTGAGATGGCCAGAAACGAGCGGCTCCTCCGCCTGATCGACCAGATGCGGCGCGAAATACAAAAGACCAGAATCCTTGCGCTGCATCTGCCTCAACGGCTCGATTATTCTATGCAGGAGCACGATCAGATCCTGGATGCTTTCCTCAAAAGGAATCCTGAACTGGCGGAGGCCACCGTGGTGAAGCATCTGCAAAATCAGATGGAGGCACTCATAAAAGTGTTACATGGCTGATCTACTGGAGGTGCGCGATCTCCGGACCTATTTTTATACCTCGCAGGGTGTTGTGAAAGCGGTGGACGGAGTCTCCTACGATGTGAGGCCCGGCGAGACGGTAGCCCTGGTCGGGGAGAGCGGATGTGGCAAGACGATGAGCGCATTGTCGGTGATGCGGCTCGTCCCCAAACCGCAGGGGGCCATCGTAGGCGGAGAGATCCTCTTCCACGGGAGGAATCTCCTCACGCTCGATGAAGAAGAGATGCGCAGGATCCGGGGGGCCGAGATCGCCATGATCTTCCAGGAGCCGATGAGCTCGCTCAATCCGGTCCTCACTATCGGGCGCCAGATTACGGAGACCCTGGAAGCCCATCAAACTATCTCAAAGGAGGAGGCCGGCCGGCGCGCGCGGGAACTATTGCATCTGGTAGGCATCCCGGATCCCGCCCGGAGACTGTCGGAGTATCCGCATCAGTTCAGCGGCGGCATGCGGCAGCGGGTAATGATCGCCATAGCCCTTAGCTGCAAACCCACGCTGGTTCTGGCCGATGAGCCTACCACGGCGCTGGACGTGACCATCCAGGCGCAGATCTTGGAGCTGATGCGCGATCTAACCCGGAAATTTGGCGTCGCGCTCATGATCATCACCCACAACCTGGGAGTGGTGGCCCGTTATGCCGACCGCGTGAACGTCATGTATGCGGGCAAGATCATCGAGAGCGCGAGCGCGCGCGAAATTTACCAGAACCCGTGCCACCCATACACCCTGGGGTTGCTGCGCTCCGTGCCGCGCCTGGATCAGCCGCGCCGGGCCAAGCTCGACCCCATCGAAGGGCAGCCTCCGGACCTTTGGAACCTCCCCGCAGGGTGCAGCTTTGCGCCGCGCTGTAAGTTTCTGGTGGAGCGGTGTGTGCAGGAAGCTCCGCTCTTGAGAGAGTTGGAAAATCAGCACCGCTCGGCCTGCTGGGTGGCGGAAACACTGCAACAAAAGACAGTTTTGAGTTCTTAGTTTTAAGTGTTTAGTTATGCCGGAAACTCACAACTCACAACTCACAACTCAAAGCTCCATGCTTGTCGAGGTGCGTGGCCTCAAAAAGTTTTTTCCGGTCTACAGCGGCTTCTTCGGGCAGCGCGTCGAGGGCTGGGTGAGGGCCGTCGATGAGGTGAGTTTCGCTATCTGCCGGGGAGAGACCCTCGGTCTGGTGGGGGAGTCGGGCTGCGGCAAGACCACGACCGGACGCTGCGTCTTGCAGCTCGATCGACCCACGGCCGGCGAGGTTTGGTTTAACGGACAGGAGCTGGCGCGGATGACTGATGCGGAGCTCCGCCCTCTACGGCGCAAGATGCAGGTTGTCTTTCAGGACCCCTACAGCTCTCTCAACCCACGCATGACCATCGGCCAGATCATCAGCGAGCCCATACTGGTGCACCGCATCAGTCAGAACGGAGGGGAGTGTCGGGATCGAGTGGACGAGCTTCTCCAGGTGGTCGGTTTGAATCCTCTTATGGCCGGTCGCTATCCCCACGAGATGAGCGGCGGCCAAAGACAGAGAGTGGGTGTCGCCCGCGCCCTGGCCCTCGAGCCTGAGTTCATCGTCTGCGATGAGCCTATATCTGCCCTGGATGTCTCCATTCAGGCCCAGATCATCAATCTCCTGGAAGAGTTGCAGGAGCGGTTCGGCCTCACCTATCTTTTTATCGCGCACGACCTCTCCGTAGTGCGTCATATCAGCGATCGGATAGTGGTGATGTACCTGGGCAAGGTGGTCGAGATCGCCGACCGGCAAGAGCTCTATGAAAACCCCCTCCATCCTTACACGAAGGCGCTGCTTTCCGCGGTTCCGATACCCGATCCCGCGGTTGAGGCCAAGCGAGAGCGCATCGTGCTGAAAGGAGAGATCCCGAGCTCTTTGAGTCCCCCGCGCGGCTGCGTCTTCTATCGCCGCTGCCCTATCGCCGTCGAGGAATGCGGCCAGGGTATTCCCGAGCTAAGGGAGGTCCAACCGCGCCACTGGGCCGCCTGCATCCGCATCTAACCAATAACACCCTTGACAGCTCCGAGGAAAATGGCATAGGTCTAAGGTCGCAAATGAACTGGTGAGCGCTTACAGCATGAAGAATACCTTAAAGATCAATAACGGAGGTGTCTTATGAACGTTTCAGGGAGACCTGGCAGGAACGGGCGCGTGGCGATGCTGTTGACAGCCTTTTTCCTGGTGATCTTTTTGCACACTGTGGCCGCTGCCGCGGAAAAAGGAGGTCCGCGCTCCGGCGGAGAGCTGGTCTTTGCAGTTGGAGGAACTCCTCCTTCTTTTGACGGCCACCGGGAGACCACCTTTGCCATGCTTCATCCGGTGTCCCCTCACTACAGCACGCTCTTACGCTTCGATCTTTTGAACTATCCAAGGATCGTCGGAGATGTGGCGGAGAGCTGGCAGATTTCCAAGGACGGCCTGACCTACACCTTTAAGCTCCGCCGAGGTATTCAGTTCCACGACGGCAGCCTGCTTACGTCAAAGGACGTGCAGGCCACCTACGAGAAGATCGTCTTTCCTACGAAGGGAGTGGCGAGTGCCCGTCAGGCCTATTATGCTATGATCGATAAGATCGAAACGCCGGATGTCTACACGGTCGTCTTTCACCTCAAGCATCCTTCGACCTCCCTTCTGGCCAACCTGGCCTCCCCCTGGAACTATATCTATAAGGCCGACATCCTCGCCAAGGACCCGCGCCGGTATGAGAAAAATGTCATGGGAACCGGTCCCTTCGTTTTTGTCGAGCATGTGCCAGGTTCCCATTGGGTGGGGAAGAAGAACCCCAACTATTTTATCAAGGGCCGGCCTTACCTGGATGGCTACAGAGCGGTCTTTATTCGGGACACCGCTCCCCGG